>DIFQ01000107.1:18105-69591 GCA_002419215.1 Syntrophaceae bacterium UBA5744 | reverse complement strand
GGCGCGCTGCCGGAACTGCCCAGCCGGCACCTGGGCCTCGTGACGGCCGATTCGCGCAACCTCCCGCCCCGGGCCCTCGAGGCCATGGCGGATGCCTTCGAGCACTACTCCACGCTGGGCGAAATCGTCAATATGGCCCGCAGTGCGCCGCTTCTGTACGTGGAGGCCCCCGGGAGAAAGGGTCTTGCGGAACGGGCGCGCCTGGGTGTGGCCTGGGATGCGGCCTTTCATTTCTACTACCGCGATCTGTTCGACGAACTGGAGAATGCGGGCTGCTCTATCGTTCACTTCTCGCCCGTCGCAGACCGGAATCTCCCGGAAGGGCTTGACGCCCTGTACCTGGGCGGCGGCTACCCCGAGGAGATGGCGGCCGAGCTTTCTGCAAATGAGCCCATGCTCGCAGCCGTGAGGGGCTTTGCCGCCTCCGGCCGCCCCGTCTACGCCGAGTGCGGCGGGCTCATGTATCTCTGCAGGGAGCTCGAGACGGTGGACGGGAAACGGCACCCCATGGCGGGGCTTCTCCCGGCCGCAACGAAGATGCACGCCGGCCTGCAGGCGCTTTCCTACGTGAATGTGACCCTCGAGGAGGATTCCCTCTGGGGCCTTGCGGGGGAGAGCGTCCGCGGTCACGAGTTCCACCACTCGACACTCGCGGAAAACCCGGCAGGCGTCGACGGCTGGCGGTGCGTGTACAGCATGAAGAAGCGCTGGCTCGATGCCCCCGTCGAGGAGGGATTCCAGAAAGGGAATGTCCTGGCAAGTTACACCCATCTCCATCTGCCGAGCCGCCCAAAGGCTCTGGAGCACTTTGTCCATGCATTTACAGACACGATGGATAAACCGTAAAAAGTTCCTATTTTTCACCGCGGCCCTGTCTTCGATGCTCGTTCTCCGGGCCGTCCCGGCCTTTGGCGCCCATCCCCTCCTCACGGACGACACGTTCACCCAGGGGAAGGGGAATGCCCAGATCGAGGCAAGTTATCAGTACAATCACAACGATGACGCGGGCGTAAAAACGCAGACCAGCCAGCCCCAGGTCCAGATCACCTACGGGATCCTCGACCCCCTGGATGCCATCGTGACGGTTCCCTATCTGTACGTGCGTCAGACGCAGGGCGGCGACACGACGGACAACAACGGGATCGGGGATATCACGCTGGCGCTGAAGTGGCGATTCTTCGGGGAAAAGGAAGGCCTGCAGTTTGCGATCAAGCCCTACGTCACCATTCCGACGGGAGACGAGGAAAAAGGACATGGATACGGCCGGGAGGCCTACGGCATCCGGCTCATCTCCACGTTTGACCGCGAGGCCTGGTGCGTGAATGTGAACCTCGGCTACCTGTACAACGAGTACGGGCTGCAGTCCAACAGGGACGCCTATCGGCCGGACATCTGGTATGCAGGGCTCTCCGGGCAGCTCCGGGTCCTCGAAAAGCTGTGGCTCGTCGGCGAGACGGCCGTGGGGCGCAATCCCGACGTGACCTCCGACACGCCGCCCGCCTACGTCCTGGGGGGTTTCATCTACGAGATCACGAAGAACATCGATCTCGATGTGGGCTACAAGCATGCCCTCAACAAGCCCGCGACGGACTACTCGATTTCCGGGGCCATAACGGTGGGATTCTGATTTTCCAGGTCTATTTTTTCTTTTCGGCTTCCTTCTTCGCTTTCCACTCCGCCTCGGCCGTCTCCTCCATTTCATGCAGACGCGTGTAATAGTCGGGGATCTCTTCGAGGTGGTCCGTCGTGATCTCGAGGGCCGTATACTTGTCCGTCGTGTGCTCCTGCTCGACCTTGATCCCCATGATCAGCTGGTCGAGATCGAAATCCGTGATCTGTTTCGCGTCCGCCCGGCCGCCCTTGAGCCTCTGCTTGAAGTTTTTGATGTCGATCCCGTGGGCCTTCTTGATCGCCGCCCGGTACTCGTCGAACTTCTTCGAATCCGCTGCGGGCGCCGCCGAGGCCCCGATCGAAAAGACAAACGTGCACGCAACCGCCAGGGCCGCCGACAGCATGAGCCGACGTAAAATCCGGCTGTTCATATCTAGTCCTCCTTTCGCACATTCGTTTAGACGCACTTTACCTTTATTTGCCGCTTTTTTCACCTGAAACGTAAACCGGCGCACCATCGGCATGGGGATTGCCGCAGGCAGGTGCGGAAGTTGCAAGATCCGGAGATGCCGCCCCGGAGGGCGCAAAAACCATCCTGCAGGACCGGGATATGCCGTTTTTCCGTCTGGCTGCTGCAACCCTGACCCTCATTCTCGTACTTTCCTGCGGGCCCAGCCCGTCGGGCCGGGACGCCTCCCCGATCAACGTCCTGGAGCCGCCGTCGCTGGAGAAGCAGGAACCCGGGATCGTAACGGTTTCAAAGGACGGCTACAACATCGCCATCACGCAGAAGGCCGCCTACACGGTTCGCGGTGTCGTGGTCGGCCGGGAGAATTACCACTCGGGGTGGAACACGATCATTTCGCCCGCCGACGTGGCCCTGTGCTGGGGAAAACTCGCCGAGAACGGGACCTACAAGAGGCTCAAGTGGTCGCAGGGCAACCGGTGGTACTTCTGGCATGCAGGCAACGACTTCGGCTACAACAACGACTTCGTCGCGCAGCACAGCTCGAACAACCACCTGATCCCCGCCACGCCGAATCTCGCGAAAGCCGTAAGGAGCTTGAAGGAAGGCGACACCGTGGAGATGACGGGGCACCTCGTGGATGTGGCTGCGACGAAGAAATCGCAGAACTACCGGTGGAATTCGTCGATCTCCACGACGGACCGCGGTGACGGCTCCTGCGAGATCATCTACCTGACGCACCTCAAGGTGCACGGGAAAATTTATCAATAAAGGCCAATGAGGGCATCGACCAGGAGATCTGACATGAACGTGACCCGTACACGGCGGAGCTGGATGATGATTCGGGCGGTTGTTGTGATGCTGACCCTGAGCCTTTTTTTCATGCCTGCCGTTTCTGCCGCAGAGCCGACGCCCGAGCTTCTTGCCGGTGCAATGGATAAGCTGCTGAAAATGAAAACCGAAACGGCAGGCGAGATCCAGAAGCTGGATCGGGCAATCGAGCAGAACAACCGCACGATCGCAAAGGCCGAAGACATCCTCCGGCAGGCACAGGCAAAGGGAAATGCCGAGGCAGAGCGCATCGGCCGCGATGCCCGGAGCAAGGCACTGGACGCCAGGGGGAAAAACGAGGCCGCCCGCATCGTTGCCGTGAGGAGACTGCAGCGAGCCGATGAGGCTCTCGCAACCGTGAAAGACCGGCTTGCGCGGGAAACCGCCGACTCACCCCCGCCAAAGATAAATTGCGAGGCGCGCCTGAAGAATTGACGGAATGACCCGGCGTGGAGTGCTTCCCAGGACTGCCAGTGCTTCGACCGGGAGCGCCCGCCAATGTGCGTCCCGAAAGGGACGAAAATGCCCGAAATGAGGGAAGGGGTTTACCAGTTCAACTACTTACTGGTGACCTACACCATGTCGGGGGGGTCAAAAGAGAACACGGATTCATACCTGGGGACACACAAGACCTTCGATGAGGCAAAAAGGGCCTGCATGGAAACGGCAAGGATCAAGGCTCTGGCAAGGGGAGAACTGCCCGCCGAAGAGGCGCAATGCGAACTCGTTTCCCAGCCGCCACCCCCAGAGGTCAAAACGCCCCGTGCCCCGCCGACACTGAAACAGGGGAAATTCTGAGACGAGTCCAAAGAAAAGCCCGGTCGCGATGACCGGGCTTTTTGTCCTCGAGGTCTTTCCTTCCTGCCGGCTTACCGCCTGCCCCGGGAGAGCGTTTCCTGGCCGGTCGGCGCCGGGCGGACATTCTGCGCCGCGGCGGTACCCTGGGCAGGAGCTGCATCCTCGGCCAGCATCACGTTCAGTTTCTGGATCAGTTCGTTGACGTTTGGACCCATGACCGTGCCCACATGATCGCCGTTCTTGTAGAGCAGCGTCGTGGGGACCGACGTGATCTTGAGTTTCTTCGCCAACTCCGGGGTCTCATCCACTTTGATGTTGACGAACTTCACTTTCCCCCGGTAAAACCCCATCACTCGCATGGACGTCCGGCTCAGGGTCATGCAGTCCGTGTTGTAGCCCGTGCAGAAAAAGACGGCCACGGGGATATTCGACTGGGACACCTCGCCTCCGAGATCGCTTCCGTCGATTTCCCTGAACAGACCCTTGGCGCCGAAGGGCTCCGTTCGTTTGAAGGTCACTTTCATCGGCGCCGTCCCTCTTACGACGTCCATGGAGCAGGTCGATCCGGGCGCGCCGTCCAGGAGCTCGCTGAACTGCAGCAGCGTCATGCCTTTCGTGGGCCGTCCGTCCACGGCGACGATCTTGTCGGCCTGCCTGAGGCCCGCCGCCGCAGCCGGCGAGGTGGGATGAACGCTCCGGAGATAGAAGCCGTCCGGGAGGGCTACCGTCGCCATGCCGATGGAGCCCGACTTGCGCGTCCAGGCGCGCATCTTTTCCAGCTCCGCGATCTCCGCCTTCACCTTCGCCGCGTCGGGCGCGTTAGGCGCCAGGGCCAGGTAACGGTTGTAGGCGTCGATGGCCTGTTTGGCCCGGCCGCGGGTCATGGAGAGGGTCTTGCCGAGGAAGTAGTAGACCTCGGGCGAGTCGGGGGCGATCTTCGCCGCCGCCTCGAACTCCCCTACGGCCCGGTCGATATCCGAGGGCGATTTCGCCTTCTCGATGGCGTCTATCCCGGCGAGCAGGTGCTTCTTCGCCGCCTCCGGGACGGCCTTCTGCGCCCAGGCCGGTGCCGCGCAGAGCAGCAAAACCACGATCATAAGCATTATCTTCGTTCTCATTGCCTGTATTCCCTTTCCTGCAGTTTAATTTCTTACTGCCTCGATGTCCCGCATAGTCACCGGGTAATTTTCCCGCCGCCCGATGCGCCCGCATTTCCCTGCTCGGCGCGCGCTTTCGCGTCGTTGAGGGCCTTCAGCTTGTCCTGCGCCTTGTCGATCTCTTCCGTGGCCTTGCGGTCTTGCTCCAGGGCCTCCTCGAGGGCCTTTTTCGCCTCGGCGGCAAGGGCATCCGTCTCCTGCTTCTCCCTGGGGTCCCGGGTCTCCCGGCTTTTCTTCTCCAGCATCTCCACCTCGGCGCGCTTTGTTGCAGCCGTCGCTCTCGCCTCTTCCCTTTGCCCGTACAGGGTGGCGATATAGGGGTCGGCCCGCAACTGCTCTTCCATCCTGCGCACCTTGTCGTCGTCAACAATCGTCACGCCCTGCGGCATGGGGACCGCGGGGGCAGGCCCTGCATCGCACGCCGGGACGGTTTTCCCTTCCCGGGCCGCGATGGCGTAATCGGCATACTTCTTCGCCGTCGCCTGATTCGCAGTCCGCGCCGCCAGCTTGGACCAGCAGGCGCTCAGCTCCAGCTGGCTCATGGCCCCGGAGGCGTTCAGGCGGTTTCGCAAATCCCCGGCCAGGGCGCCTTTTCCCTTCTCGAATTGCTGCTGCTGCAGCGCGGCGGCCGCCTGTTCCATGGCGGCAACCTGTGCTTGCTGTCTGGCGGCCTGCTCCTGCTGCAGACGCTGCGCCGCGAGCGCCGCCAGGTCCGGCTGCTGCACCTGCCCGCCGGAAGCGGAGGTGCCCGACTGCCCGGACGGCGGCCGATAGGCCGGCGCGGGGGCAACGGTTGGCTTCCGGGCGTCAAACCCGCTGCAATAGGAGTTCATCGATTCGAACCCTGGCCGGCTGACCCGATAGGATTCGCATTGGGCCTTCGTGGCGAAGTTCCCCCGCCCGCCGTAGCCGAACATCTTCGCCGCCTTGCCGGAGTAGTGGATCTGCCAGCCGGCAAGGGCATCCTGCGCCGGAATCAACGCGAGGATGAACAGGAATACCAAAAATCGCTTGAGTGGGTGCTTCATGTCATGCCTCTTTCATTTCAATTTTTTCCGATCTCAATCCAGAAATCGCAGCGCCGCGCCCGTCACGTTTTTGCCGTCGTGGCTTACCTCGCAGACATAGCGGCCGAAGACATCGGAGCTGGTCACGAGCGCGATTCCTTCGTTTTGATCCGCCATGCGTCAGCACGACCCCTTCATCGGGACTTCTTCCGGCAGGAAACCATGCAATTTTTTGACCGGGATCACCGATCCGGGTTGCGGCTCTCCCATCACCCGTCATGCGGGGCCGTTTCGTTCCACCAACCGGAACACGCCCAGGGCAGACGCCCGCTGGCCTCTAAAATGCCGGGAGTTGATGCGCCGCTCAGCCGCAACCCCGGGCACAGCCCGGCAAGCAGTCCCTGCAGGCTGTCAAGCCGGCCCCTGTCGTAAAGCCGACGCCTCCCGTCGCACCGATTGCGCCGAATGTGCGCACCGGCCAGCCGCAACAGGGCCGGACGCAGAAGGATATGCTGTTGAAGATGTCGGAGGACAGAAAACGGCAGGAAAAGGAACGGGAGAAGCAACTCAGGGACGCCAGGGCGGTCCAGGTGGCTCCCTCAAAGGGCAATGCCCCGTCAACCGCCAAGTCCGCACAGGGCAAAAACCTGAACCGGACTGCGGTCGCTCCGGGTCGATGAAGCCCCATGTCAGCCTGAAATCTTCAGGCCCCGGGTGATCGCGACGGCGCCGGCGATGGCCGCCGTGAGGGTGAGGGTGAAGGCCGCCCAGCCGGCGCCCTGGTAGATCAGGCCGGGCAGGTACGAGCCCAGCGCCGCCCCCGTGTAGTAGATGGAGATGTAGAGGCCGTTTGCAACGGCCCGGTTCTCCGTGGCGAGCTTGTTCATCGTCCCCAGGGCCACGGCATGGACGAAGAACATCCCCCCGCACATGACGAACATGATGGCGAAGATCCCCGCGCCGCTCGGCACGTTGATGAGAAGCATGGAGACGCCAAAGAGCGCAAGCCCGATCGTCATTGCCCGCTTTTCGCCCCCCGCGAGCCGGATGATCGTCGTCGCCGAGGCCGAAACCGCGATCCCCATCAGAAAACCCGAATACATCATGGAGATGACGAAGGCCGTGTAGGAGGGGTCGATCTCCTTGAGCCGGAAGGGAAGGAACGTGAGCAGGGCCATGAAGGCAAAGAAGATCGTGAAGGCCACGGCATAGAGCCTCGAAATGTCGCCGTTTCGAAGGATCGGCATGACGGCCGAGAGGCGGACGGAAGACATGGACAGGCGCGAGTCGGCCTTCATCCGCGTCACGGCCGCAAAGCAGCCGGCTAATGCCAGGGCGATCAGAAAGAAGGTGTAGCGCCACCCGGCATTCGTTGCGACCCAGCCCGAGAGCACCCGCCCCGAGAACCCGCCCAGGATGTTGGCCGCCACGAAGTAGGTCATCGCCCGCTGGATGTGCTCCCGGTCCACCGTGTAGGCCAGATACGAGGTGATGGCAGCCAGGATCGCCGGCACGCAGGCTCCCTGGAAGAGCCGTGCCGCAAGAAGCAGGCCGTAGGACTCGGCGGCCCCGAAGGCGGCCTGCAGCAGCGCAAGGATCCCGATCGTGACGAGCAGCATCCGCTTGGCGGGCTGCGACTCCAGAAGGAGGCCGTAGAACAGGGGGGCAAAGCTCAGGGGCAGGAGCACCGCCGTCATGAGCAGGGCCCCGCCGGAGGTCGTCAGGCCGAACTCCCCTGCCAGAAGCGGCAGGATGGGCTGAGGCGCGTAGATCGCCGCGTAGACGGCCACCGTCGTGATGAGGACAAAAGCTGTGTCGCGCAGGAGCATCGGGAGGTTATGCCCCCGTTTGGCCTCCCCTGCAACTTTTTTTTCGGAGCCCATGCCCGGCGGGACCGGCTTGACTTGACCGCCCGCCTCTGCTAGCAATAATGAATGTTGAACCCGCGGGCCGCGGCCGAAGCGGGAACCGGAAAGGAGAAGCGAACCATGGCGAACAAGCAGTGGCGGACCCCGCCTGCGATGCAGATCGACGCGGCGAAGAACTACCGGCTGACGATCGAGACCACGAAGGGGAATGTTGTCCTCGAGCTCTATCCCCAGCATGCCCCCAAGACGGTAAACAACTTCGTCTTCCTGTCCAAGGAAGGCTTTTACGACGGCGTCGTGTTCCACCGGGTGATCGACGATTTCGTCATCCAGGGCGGTGATCCCACGGGCACGGGTCGCGGCGGACCCGGCTACCAGTTCGAGGATGAATGCAAGGGCAATCCCCTGAAGCACGGCACGGGATTCATCTCCATGGCCAACGCGGGACCCAACACCAACGGCAGCCAGTTCTTCATCACCCACTCGCCCCAGCCGCACCTGGACGGCAAGCACACGGTGTTCGGGAAGGTGGTCGAAGGAATGGACGTGGTCAACGCGATCCGGCAGGGCGACAAGATGGTGAAGCTGTCCGTCGTGGAGGTGTAACGTTTCCGAATATGGACTGTTCAGTAATGCCGAAGTGCACGGCCCACAGCATAGGATTGTGAAGTTAGGAAGTTATGAAGAGCGGAAGATCGGAGTGGATGTTCGGTTCATTTCTTTTCTTGGCCGCTCTTCCTCGCTTCTGCTCTTCCGATCTTCGCGGCCTTGATGTCTGAGACGAACTCATGGCATCAGGCAAGATAAGAGGGGAAAGCTATGATGGAGTTTCTAAAGAGCGCCAAGTTCAAGGGTATCGTGGCAACGATTCTGATCTGCATCCTGGTGCCGCTGTACAGCTACTTCGTTTCGGACACGGTCGTGACGCGGATCAACGATGCGCAGATGAACATGGTCGACGGGAAATTCATGATCGCAACCGAATACAATCCCCTGGTCAATTCCGATGCGAAGTACCGGTTCAAGTTCGACTCGGGGACCATCCAGAACGAGGCTGTCCGTCTCAAGGGCAAGCAGGTCAAGATCTGGAAGTACGGCTGGCGGATCCCGATCCTCTCCATGTACGAGAACGTGGTGAAGATCGAGGAGGTAAAGTAGGACGATTTTCCACGGCACAATCGTCAAGTTGCATATCGAACACGCAGGCGGCGCCGGCATCGGGCGCCGCCTTTTTTACTGTCCCGCAGCAGGAAAGAACGGATTTTGCAGACAGAAGCCCTTGGAGAAGCAGCTCAACTCCCTCTATCCCCCAGTGAGCTGCTACGCAGCAGTAACCGGTGATTCGTGACTAGTTGATAAGGGAGAAAGGACTCGCTCTAGCGGACCGTCTGTTCCTCCCCAATCAACTAATTACCCAATCAACCAATTCCTGCAGCGAAGCTGCCAGAGGAGGGCTGGGGAGGTTTTTGACGGATCTCCATGGGAATCCTTCCCGTACCAAGGAGCGCCGCACATGATGAAAACGAAACTGAAGCTGAAAGACTCCTCCTCGACGACCCTGCTCGTGCTGGCCGCCCTGTTCCTCGTGCCGGGCCTCATCATTCTCTCGCCCGACGGAAGGCTTCTTTCTCTCGCGCTTGCGGGGCTTGTTTCTGCCGTAGTCCTGCTCGCGGCGCCGTCCCGGAAGAAACGGGTCATCGCAGGAATCGGTCTTTTCATCGCCGTCGTCATGGCGATTCAAACCTGGCCCGAATATAAAGCGCACAGCGATGCCTGGAAGAAGCACACATCCAGGCCGGTGGAGCAGAAAGGCAAGTAGGGGGCCGCGCTGGACCCTCCCCGATCCCTTTCACTCCCTCCGCGCAACAGAAAACGTCTGCGGATCAGTCCATCTCCACGATGAGAGCGGAAAAGGAGATGCTGTAGACCACGAGCAGAGAGAAGAGAAAATAGAGGAAAAGCGACGCGAAGGTGAGCCGCCTGAGGACCGGCGGCAGGACCCCCTGAAGGCACCCGATGCCCCGAAAGGGCAGGAGGACGCCCACGGCCGCCCCGGGGATTGCCCCTCCCAGCAGCGATGCATAGAAGAAGTACCCGATGTACGAGTATTCCCTCTGCAAGATACAGAAGGGGCAGTGATGGGTCGGAAGCTCGTAGATGTAGGGGGAAATGTAGGACACCAGGGCGGCGATGGAAATGAAAAATGCGGCCAGGCTCGAAACAGAGAAAAGCCCCCCCGCCCGGACCCGCCCCGAACGGAACAGGAGCCCCGAGGCGAACGTGATCGACAGGCTTGCGATCAGGGCCGCCCGCATCGGTCCTGCGGGCAGGCCGACGAGCGACGAGACGGGCCCCTGCGCCTCGGCGCCGAAGAGGCTTCCGCAGCACGACGTGATGACGTTTGCCTTCAGGCCTGCAAAATAGGCCCCCTGGAGGACCGCCTCGGCGAGCAGCAGCGGCGTGATGACCAGGAGAAAGGCGTATTTCTTCCGGATCAGCGGGTAATCGCTGGCCCGGTTGTCTGTGTAATTCACGATCAGCCAGATCCCCGCCAGAAGGGCGTTGCCGACCTTCAGCAGGATCGTGGGGTAGCCGAACTCGTTGACGTTGAGGGTCCCCGCGGCGCACATGGCGCCGACAAAGAGACGGTGGAGATCCTCGGCGGTAAAGATGAACAGGAACAGCGAGCCGACCTGGAACGCGAATGCCCAGGCCATGAGCGTCGAAACGAGGTAGGTCCGCTTCTCGAGCTGAAGCTGCGATTCGCTTCCGCTGCGGAGGTCCCAGTGCCGGAGAATCCGCACACCCCAGGCGGAGGCGTAGAGGGCCAGCAGGCCGACAGCCGCCGATCCGAGCATCAGGGCGATGACGGCCGGGCTGACGATCATGACGCCCGCCTTTCGGCGACGATCCTTCCGTCGCGCATCTCCAGGACGCGGTCCACCATCGTCGACTCGTAGACCAGGGGGTCGTGGCTGGCGAACAGGATGGTCTTCCCCTCCGCCTTGAGCCGCTCCATGGCGGCCATGAAATCGAGCGACAGTTTTGTGTCGAGGTGGGCCGTGGGCTCGTCGGCGATCACGATGGCGGGCTCGTTGATCAGCGCCCGGGCGATGGCCACGCGCTGGGCCTCCCCTCCGGAGAGCCACTCGACATTCGTGTCCGCCCGGTGGGCAAGCCCCAGGAGATCGAGCAGCCGAACCCCCCTCTCGCGCAGAGACGCAAGCCCCTCGCCCGAGGGGTACGCCGGCAGGATGACGTTTTCGAGGGCGCTGATGCCGCGCACCAGGTGAAGCTGCTGGAAGATGAAGCCGAAGGTGTGGCGGCGGATGTCCGTGAGGAAGCGATCGGGCAGGCTCGTTACCTCTCGGCCCTTCACGAGGACGCGCCCTGCCGAGGGCTTTGCCATGCAGCCGACGATGGAAAGCAGGGTCGTCTTCCCCGAGCCGCTCGGCCCCCTGAAAACGGCCAGCCCGCGGGGCTCGATCTCGAGGCTCACGTCGCTGAGGGCCGTGAACTCGTCGGGCCTTCCCCGGTTGAAAATCTTGGTGATGCCGTTCAGCACAATCAGGCTCATGGACCGCTCGCTCCCTATTGCCTCATGATGGTGTCGGGGTCAATGGTCGCCGCCCCCCAGGAGGGGATCACGGTGGCCACCGTGTAGGGCACCACGGTCAGGAAGAAGAGCGTGGCGACCTGGTACGGGTCGATGAAGGGCACGGGCTGGAAGCGGGGATAGAGAACGGCCCACCCCTTGAGCACGGGCTCGAAGAGGGTCCCCGAGGTGAAGAACACGTGCACATAGGCCAGGACAAGGCCCAGCAGAAACGCCGTGAGCGAGATGACGATCCCTTCCCAGGACTTCATCACAATGACCTCTGAGGTCTCCCAGCCCACGGCCTTCAGGATGCCGATCTCGCGCCGCTCCTCGAGGGTCAGGCTCGTGGCCTTGTCCCATGCGAAGATGATGAAGGCCAGCGCGGCGCCGGCAAAGATGGCCAGGACAATCCCGCCTCTCCAGTCGAAGAGGGCCTCGTAGGTCCGGAGGATCTCCTCGCGCAGGATCGGCCGCGTGTCGGGCAGCAGGCGCCGGATCTTGTCGGCCACGACGACGGTCTCTTTCGGGTTTCTCACCCGGAGCGTCAGATCGGTGTAGATCCCCTCCGGCAGGCCGAAGAGAGCCCGGAAGTCCTCCTCGGAGATCTCGACGAGATCCGCCGACACGAGTTCCGACGAAGACGGGAACACCCGTGCGACCTCGAGGCTCACGTAGGCGCCGTCGTGGCCCCTGAAGGCGATGAGATCCCCCTGCCCGGCCAGCAGCGTCCGGGAGACGCCGGCGCCGATGGCCACCGTTCCCGGACGTCCGGCGGCTTCCTCGGTGACGACCATGGTATAGTTGGCCCCCACCGACGGCTCGAAGTAGTAGGCCCACAGGCGCCCTTTCACGTCGGATACGCCGGTGATGCGGGCGAGCTTCTCCATGTGGCCGCTGGAGATGAGGTCGTGCCTGCCGGCAATGAGGCGCTGCACGACCACGTCGGGGGCCCCCTCGAGGACGAGGCAGGCATCCCTCTTGAGGGCCTCGGCAAAGAAGACGACCGAGGCGACGATGAAGACGACAAAGGTGTACACGCAGAGCAGCGCCAGGTTTTTCCTCCAGCGCCGCAGGAGCGACGACAGGGCGAAGTCGACGATGTTTCTCTGCTTATCGATCCAGTTCATGGGCTCTCAGGTGAGGCGGTGGCGGCAGGATCGACCCGGACGGGAAGTAGTCCAGCGACAGGGGGTTGTCCTGGAAGGGCGTGCTCCGGTCGGCCACAGCGGGGTTTCTCGTGTATCGGGCATCGGTGAACAGGCACAGATCGGTCAGCCCGAAGCGCTCTACCATGATTTTCTTTTCGCTCAGAACCGGGGCCTGCCTCTGCCTCTCGAGAGCCCCGTGGGCAAACAGCAGGGCAAGGCCCGTGACGTTGATCACCGTGAAGGCAATGAATGCACTGGACTTGCGCAGGCGCATCAATCGAGCCTCCGGATCAGATCGGGCGTGATTGCGTCGAAGGGGATGATCCGCTCGCCCCGATGGTCCCTGAGAAATTCCTCGGCCTCCGCCTTCTTTTCGAAGGGGATCAGCTCCTTCCCCATGGGCCCGTAGACGTCGCTGCCGATGACATAGTGCGCCCTGCGGCCGTCGATGAGGCTCATGCGGTAGTAGTCCGTCACCCAGAACGCGACGATGTCAGCCTGCTTTCGTCCGGGGCTGTATCGCTCGAGGCGGAAATAGAATTTCATCAAGTCCTTTACGCCGTCGAAATAGAAGACGGCGCCGTCTTTGAAGGCGACCGACGCGATGAAATCGGGGTACTTCGCCACGAACATCCCGCACACGGGGCACTTGTCCCGGGGCCCGGGCTTGAGGGGCTTCTGCTCCATGGCGCCCGCCAGGGATACCGCGAACAGGGCGATGAGGATTGCCGCTGCAAGTCGTTTCATAAGGGCCTGTTCCCTGATCGTTCTCTTCCCTTGTCCCTTTTCACCCTCCCCTTTATCCCCTCCCGTCGAGGGAGGGGAAACGAGAGTGCTGTGTCTTAGGTGCATCAGACCCCGTCTTCGTCCGGGGTTATCGATGGTGGAAACATGCTTATAAAATCCTCCCCAACCCTCCTTTGTCAAAGGAGGGAGTCATCCTCCTTCCCCCTTTGAAAAGGGGGGATCGAGGGGGATTTGCCTGAACAATGTTCTATGGGCAGCGAATCATTCGAAATCAATCAGTGCTTGTGCTCCGCGGGCGCCTTCATCTTCTTCATCATCTTGCGCTTGTCGCGGATCATCTTCGTGTCGGCGTACATGTCCTCGTAGGAGGCCTTGATCGCCTCGTCGAAGGAGGCGGGCTTCCCTCCGTTTTCCTTGATGAAGGCATCGGCATCGGCCTTGCTCTCGAAAGCCCACTTGGCCCGTTTGGTCATGACGCCGGTCTTGCTGCCGCCGATGACCCAGAAGGCTTTCTCCGCGTCGATGAGCTTCTTCGTCTTGAAGTCGCCCACCTCGATCGATCTGGGCGTCTTGTCGATGTTGAGGGCAAGCTCGACGGCCGTGCAGTGGAGGCTGCAGGTGCCCATGGACGAGCCGTCCTCGTAGGTCACCATCATCCGGCTGTGTGCGAAGGTCTTGCGGTCCATGCCGCAGTACTTGCACGAGGCCTGCTTCGCGACGTCATCCTGGGCCAGACAGAAACCCGCCGAGAGGGACAGGATCAGGCCCGCCAGCATGAAAACCACCAATCTTTTCATCATGACATCCTCCTTTCTTTGTTGCTGATATTCCTTTTTCTCATGATTGCCGCATCAGCGCAAAGCAAAAGGTCTGTTCCGTCATTTCGGTTCATCTCACGTCGATGGGGAAGGTTACTCTCCAGGGGCTGCCGCCGGATTCCACCCGGATGACGATGTTCCAGGGCCCCGTCATGATGAAGTTCATCTTTGCGGTGTACCCGCTGCCGTCCGGGGCCGCGGGGATCGTGTAGTTCATGGGCACCATTCCCGGCATGGGGGGCATGTAATAGTTCACGGACACCCTCGCTCCGGTGAGGATTCTGCCCCCGGCGTCCCGGATTTCGATCCGGATGGTGTTTTCGCCCATAATGGGCGGGTTGCGGTTGATAGCGGCATCGACGACATGGCTGGGCGTCTTCCTGCGAACCCGGTAATCCGCATCCGCCGGCAGCGCAAAGCAGAGGATCAGAAGAATTGCCAGGAGGCCTGCAAACGTTTCGGCCGGTCTTCGCTTTTTTTCGGACACTCTGTCGCGCCTTGACATGTTCCCGGGGATAACCCTCTTGTCAGAACGAACCGTGATTTCAATCTTTCTGCTTTTTCAGTTCAAAATGCCATTTCCACAACTGGTAGACGGCGGGATAAACCAGAAGCTCCAGGAAAAACGAGGAGAAGATCCCCCCGACCAGCGGGGCGGCAATCCGTTTCATCACGTCGGAGCCGGCGCCCACGGACCACATGATCGGGACCAGGCCGATAAAGGTCGTGCTGACGGTCATGAACTTGGGCCGGAGCCGGCGGACCGCCCCGTAGCGGATCGCTTCCTGCAGGTCGGCCAGACTCTTGAGGCGTCCTTCTTTCTTGGCCTGCTCGTAGGCCAGATCGAGATAGAGGAGCATGAAGACGCCCGTTTCGGCATCCACGCCCAGCAGGGCGATGAGCCCGACCCATACACCGATGCTCATGTTGTACCCCAGCAGGTAAAGGAGCCAGAAGGCGCCGATGGCGGAGAAAGGAACGGCCAGCAAAACGATGCCGGTCTTGATCATCGATCTCGTATTCAGGTAGAGAAGAAGGATAACAAGAAGCAGGGTGACGGGCACGATCACGATCAACCATTCCCTGACCCGCTGCGAGGCCTGGTAGTCGCCGCTCCAGGCAAAGGCGTAACCGGGGGGAATCTTCATCTCTTTTCTCAACAGGCCGTCCGCCTCTTCGATGTAGCCGTTCGGGTCGCGACCGGCCACATCGACGTACACGTAGCCGCAGAGGAGCCCGTTCTCGTTTCGGATCATCGAGGGGCCGCTTTTCATCCGGACGGCAGCGAGATGGCCGAGGGGGATTTGTTTCTGCCCTCCGGAAACGGGGACCAGCACCCGCTTCAGCGCGCCCAGGTCAGACCGGAAGTCGCGCTTGTACCGCACGTTCACCGGGTAGCGCTCCCGCCCTTCCACCGTGGTTGTCACGTTGTCGCCGCCGATGGCATTCTCCACCGCGGCCTGTGCCTCCTGCATGCTCAGGCCGTAGCGTGCCAGCTGATCCCGATTCCAGTCGATATCGATGAAATAGCCGCTGGCGGTCCGCTCGGCAAAGACGGCCCTCGTCCCCTCGACGGAGGGCAGCAGGGATTCGATCCGGGCCCCGATCTCCTCGATGGCGCCGAGGTCCGCTCCGGTGATCTTCAGCCCCACGGGCGTGCGAAGCCCGGTGCTCAACATGTCGAAGCGCCCCTTGATGGGCATGGTCCACGAGTTGAACAGACCGGTAATCTTCAGGGCCGCGTTCATCTGGCCGATGAGTTCGTCCTGGGAGATGTGATCCGGGGTCACCCGGCGAAGCAGGGATTTCATCCACTCGGGCGCCCATGAGGAGTACCAGGTGTCCGCTTTCCGCCACTCCGATTTAGGCTTGAGGATGATCACGGTCTCAAGCATGGAAAGCGGAGCCGGGTCGGTCGAGGTCTCGGCCCTGCCCGCCTTCCCCAGCACGTACTCCACTTCGGGGAACTGCTTGATGATCCGGTCCGTGACCTGTAGCACCTTCCGGGCCTCGGCAATGGAGATGCCCGGCATGGTGGTGGGCATGTAGAGGATGGACCCTTCCTCCAGGGGCGGCATGAATTCCGATCCCAGCTTGAAGTAAACCGGGACCGTAACGATCATAAGACCAAGGGCGCCCGCGATGACCGCCCATTTCCAGCGGAGGGACCAGGTCAGGACGGGATCGTAGATCCGCATCAGGAAGCGGCTGACGGGGTGTTTTTCCTCCGAATGGATCGTGCCCACAAAAAGGGTGTTGGCGAACCGGGACAGCCACTGCGGACGGAAACTGAAATCCTCCATGCGGGTCAGGAGGAGCCTCAGCGCCGGGTCCAGGGTGATCGCCAGCACGGCGGCGATGATCATGGCCAGGTTCTTCGTATAGGCCAGGGGCTTGAAAAGGCGCCCTTCCTGGGCCTCCAGGGTGAGGATGGGGAGAAAGGAGACGGCGATCACCAGCAGGGCGAAGAAGCTGGGACCGGCCACCTGCTTCACGGCCCGGATTACCACCGATCGATAATCCTCCCGCCGGTTGTCCTTCTCCCATTGCTCCAGGTTCTTGTGGGTCTGCTCGACGATCACGATCGAGGCGTCCACCATGGCCCCGATGGCGATGGCGATCCCGCACAGGGACATGATGTTGGCCGTGATCCCCATCATCCGGAAGGGGATAAACGAAAGGAGAATGACCACGGGAATGGTGATCAGCGGGATGATTGCGCTCGGGGCGTGCCAGAGAAAGAGGAAGACCACCAGCGAAACGGTGATGAGCACCTCGACGACCGTGGTTTTCAGGTTGTCGATCGAGCGGAGGATCAGGTCCGAGCGGTCGTAGACGGGGACGACCTTCACGCCGACAGGGAGCCCCGGTTCGATCTCGTGGAGTTTCGCCTTGACCCGCCCGATCACGTCCAGGGCATTCTGCCCGTGCCGCATGATGACGATGCCCGAGACCACGTCCCCCTTGCCGTCGAGATCGGCAACCCCCCTGCGGAGGTCGGGGCCGATCACCACCTGTCCGATGTCCTTGAGACGGATGGGCGTGCCCGAATCGCTGACCGAGACGGCGATGTCCTCCAGGTCCTTGACGGACTTGATGTATCCCCGGCCCCGGACACTGTACTCGGTTCCGCCGAACTCGATGAGACGGCCCGCCGACTCGTAATTGCCGCCCCGCACCGCTTCCACCACGCGGTTGATGGAGAGGCCGTAGGCCTGGAGCCGGTTCGGGTCCACGTTCACCTGGTATTGCTTCCCGAATCCTCCGACGGGGGCCACCTCGGCGACACCCGGCACCTCCCGGAGGTAGTACTTGAGGTAAAAGTCCTGGTAGGAGCGCATTTCGGCGAGGCTGTGCTTCCCGGACTCATCCACCAGGGCATACTGAAAGACCCAGCCCAGGGGTGTGGCGTCCGGCCCGATCTCGCTCTTGACACCGGCGGGAAGTCGCGGAAGCACGGCGGAGAGATATTCCTGGGTGCGCGACCGGGCCCAGTAGATGTCGGTGCCGTCCTCGAAGATGACATAGACGTAGGAGTAGCCGAAGTCGGAGAAGCCGCGAACGGCCTTCACCTTCGGAGCGCCCACGAGGGTGGAGACGATGGGGTAGGTGACCTGGTCTTCGATGATATCCGGACTGCGGTCCCAGCGGGAAAAGATGATGACCTGCGTGTCGCCCAGGTCCGGGATGGCGTCCAGCGTCATGTGCTTCATGGACCACCAGCCCGCAACGCACCCGACGGCCACCAGGGCGAACACGATGAACTTGTTTCTGACGCTGAAATCTATGATTCGTTCAATCATCAGGATAACGGCCCTGGGTCGCTGAGGGGTTCATGTCTCTTGAGCAATGCGATGGAAGTGTTCAACCCTCCTCGGTCATCCCGGTCAGGAGCTATTTCAAGCGCGTGCCGCTCGGGGGAGCCGCTGGAATTTCGAATTGTTTCGGCGGCAGTTTGTCCTTCGGGGACTCGCCTTCGGCCGGTGCCGGATCGCGCGGCACCGTGCCCAGGTATCGGGCGCCGGGGAAGGGGTAGGAACCTTCGGGCTTCTCTTCCGAGTCATCCCCTTCGCTCTGCACCGCCGTTTGCGATTGTGCCGTGTCCGATGCTCCACGCTTCGCTTTCGCAGGCACCCGGGCCTTTGCCGAACCTGCGGTCTTTCCCTTCAACATGGTCGCCCAGTCCGTGCCCTTATCCTTCTCGACGGACTCGTGACTTGCAGGTTCTTCACTTGCCTCGGCGCCCGCGCCTGCGGCGGTGATCGCTATCCGGCTCTCGGAGTCGATGAGGAAATTTCCGGATACGGCGATCCTTTCCCCTGGGGTAAGACCCTCTGCGATTTCAACCTGTCCACCCAGGCGCCAGCCTGTCTTGACCCTTCGGGGCTCGAAGACGCCGCCCCCCCTGTCGACGTACACGATTGCCCTCTTTCCCGTATCGAGGACGGCGTCGGCCGGTACGCTCAGGGATGGCGGCATGGAGATCGGGATCTCCACGTCGACGAACATGTCGGGCCGCAGGTCATACCGGGGGTTGTCGACATCGATCCGCACCTTCAGCGTTCTCGCCGCGGGATCGAAGAGGGGCAGTACCTTGCCCACCCTTGCGCTGAAGGTCTTTCCCATCTGGCCGTGCCTCACCGCCACGGTCATCCCGGGCCTCATGTGTATAGCCTCGCCCTCGTAGACATCCGCGTAGACCCAGACCCTCCCGATGTCGGCGATGCGGTAGAACTCCTCTCCCGCTTTGAACCACTGGTTCAGGGTGACGTTCCTGCCCAGCACGACCCCCTTCGCAGGCGCGCGTATCTGCAGGTAGGGCCTTGCCTTCCTTGTTTTTGCCAGCTCCTCGATCTGTGCGTCGGTGATGCCCAGATTCTGCATGCTCTGGACGGCCATGCGGATCTGATTGTCGGCGAGATCGGTCTGCTGGTGGCGGACCTCGCCGCCCAGTTGTTTTCTGATGCGGTCTACGTTGTCCAGAGAAAGGACGTAGGTGAGTTGGGCGTTGTAGTAGGCGGGGGCGAGGGCCTCGGCAAGGACCTGGTTCTTTTGGACGATGCTCCCCGTGGTGATGCTGGAAATCTCCCGGATCCAGCAGTCGGTGGAGGCGTTGACGCGATAGGTCTTCGTTTCCTCGGGAACAACCCTTCCGTAGAGGCGGAGGGTGTAGGTCACTGGCCTTTTCTCTACGGCGGCGATTTTCACCCCGATGAGCTGCTGCTGGTCCGGGCTGATCTTCACCGCACCGGGAACCGACGACGTCAGCGAGTCATCCTGTTCCTCATGAATCGCATCTACCGGGGCAAGCTCCCCCTGGGGATTGGTGATGGCGGATCGCTGCTCTTCGTAACGCCCGCCTCCCCAGAAGGAAAGGGCGGCAACGGAGAGGATCGTGAGAGCGATCAGGGCTTTTTTCATCATTCCGGGCCCTCTTTCATCATGGGAATGCCTGCAAATTGTTAATGAGAGCCGTTCTTCGTTTACGCGTGACCGAGGCCATGCCCACCGGGTCATTCCCGCGAAGGCGGGAATCCACACGGCAGATGGATTCCGGATCAATTCCGGAACGACAATCTCTATTTACATGTCTGAGTGTAAACGATTTAGTGACCCCGTTGATAACTATACAACAGGGAATATCCGTCAATCAACCAATTCGGACAATTCCTTCCGGTGAGAGCACCGCGAAAGACAGAGGGGGCGCGAAGGCCCCCTCTGTAGTTCTCAGAATGGACTTGTTGTTACTGAATTGCCTGTCTGAGCGGCCCGACAATGTACGGCCGCATCATCTCGTTGTCCTCATGGTCGATGATGTGGCAGTGCCAGACGTATCCGACACCGCTGAACAGCTCGGGTCCTGTGAAGGGATAGGTATTCACACCGGCTGCTGTAGTCAGGAGGGGAGCATCCGTCTCCGCCCACCTGACAACGATCCTGGTGACTTCACCGGGATACATGATCACAGTGTCCTTCCACCCATTCTCATACGGGAGCGGGGGCTTCGGACTGCCTTGGAGGTACGGGCCGATGGCCGGGTTGCCCCCGATGGCGCAGTCGGTGTTTTGCTGCAGATAAGTGAGCGGAGGGCCCTGGCCGTCAGGAGTAGGATAAATGGGTGCGGGATAGGCGGCCGTAAGTGCAGCGGCATAGACAGTCGTCCACGCAGCCGCACTGAAAGCCTGGCGGTTCAGGAGCTGGAAACTCGCAAGGTGCGTGTGGATCGGGTGCGCGTCGGCGGTGATGTTGATGACCTCCCAGATCTCCGTGTCGCCTACCGCCGGCTGCTCGCTGTTGCGGCTGCCGAACTCGGCAGTTATTGCTGCGCTCCCGTTGTACTTCGTGTTGTTCAGCACCAGCTCGAGAGGACCGCCCGGGCCGATGACCTCGTTGAGCGTGAGCTGGCGGACGATGGTGCTTGTTGCAGGGAAGGCTCCTGGTGCAGGGCAGGCGCCCGGAACGGGCTTGGCGGCAACAGCCGGGGCCTTGATGTCCAGAATCGGGTTAAGCGGCCGGAGGTTTGCCGGCAGCGTCGCGTCCACTATTGCAGGATTGAGTGCCACGACCCGGAACTGCATCACCGTATCGGTCGTTCCCTTTACAACCTTCGCCCCGCCCGGGAAGGGGGTCCGCGCCGAGTTAGCCATGATGACCGTCGTCCCCGGTTTGAGTTTGCTGAAGTCCACGATGACCTCGTAGCGCTCGCCCGGTGCGATGATGACATTCTTGCTTTGCACCGGGGCGTTGAGATAGCCGTCGTCCGTAGCGATGACGTTGAATCTTATGTTCTTTCCCAGCGTGAGGTCATAGAAGCGGGCGTTGGAGCCGTTCACGAGGCGGAAGCGGTACTTCCTGGGCTCCACATTGAGGAAGGGCCAGGTCTTGCCGTTCACGACGATGGTGTCGCCGATAAACTCGGGAATCCAGAAGGGATGCACCGTCGGGTTCGGCTGGGGGTTGGAGGCCAGGTTGTAGAAGATGCGGCCAGCCGTGTCGAAGCTCCTGTCCTGGATGATGAGCGGGATATCGTACGCGGCATTCGGCAGACAGCCAATGCCAGTGGGGCACGCAGCGGTGCCCGCCTGCGGGGGCTCGTTCGCGGGGTCGGTGATGATGTACAGGCCCGCCATGCCGGCGTAAACATTCAGCCTCGTGATACCGAGAGCGTGGTCATGGAACCAGATGGTGCCCGCCTGCTGCCGGGTCGGGTAGATGAATGTCGTTGTGCCCGGGAACCCTGAACCGAATTGCGCCACACCTGGCGTCCACCAGGCATCGGGGCCGCCGTCATAGGCGGGGGCCACCTCGCCGCCGTGGATGTGCGGGACTGCAGGCTGTGGCCCGGTGTAAATGCCGCCGCATGTCCCGGTGTTCGGCAGCTGGCCCGCGCACGCCGCGTTGAGCGGATCGGCCCAGTCGAGGGTCTGATCGGTGGGCAGCAGGAACTGCACGTTGGATGAAGGTGGCAGTCCGTTTGGCAGGTTGTTGATGTAGGTCGGTCTGGTCTCCACGCCCCTTCGAGCCACGACGACGGGGCCGAGGTAGCTCTGACGGGTACCAGGCGCAGCCGGATTATCAGAATCTATCAAGTAGCCCCAAACCCAGGAAGCCGGGAAGCCCGCAAATGGCGGGACAGCTGCGGGATTAGGTGCAGGCAGTATTTGGGCCTGGAACTCGCTCATGGTGATGTTGTAAGCAACTGGACCCGGACCGCCTCCTCCTGTGGCGTCAACTACGCTTACGCCCGTCACCGCCACCGGCAAGGGATCGACAAACTTCGGAATCAGCGCGCCCGGCAACTGCGTCTGCAGCGGCGGGAGGATCTGCGCGCCGACCATGCCGACAGTGAGCAAGAGAAAGGCGAGACCCGTCAACATGATGACTGGTATTCTCTTATTCATGGTGTTCTCCTTTCATTTGATTCTTATTTCTCTCTTTTTTCAAGCAATGTTCTCAGGAAACATCTATCGGTGCTTTATTGCCGCAGTGTACCTCCTTCTAGGATTATCCTTTTCAATTCTGTACAAAGCTCATCGGCAAGGAATGACGCCTTAAGGGGTTGCAGCGCGATATTTCTTGCCGTCGATCTTCTCGATGTTCACGTTGTCCCCCGAGACGATCCGGATCTCGATGGGGACGTCTTTTTCGCTCTTTACGAGCGGGTCCAGGATCTTCGGATTCGGGTTCAGGACCGTGTAGATCTCGCTCAGCACGCCGCCCAGCTTGCTGCGGATGATGTATCCGTGTTCCGACTTCCCGATTTCGCCCGTGATGCTCATCTTGCGTGTTTGGGCGGCCTGCTCTTGCGCCTTCTGTCCGGCCTTGTCTCCCTTCTCGACTGAGAGCAGTTCCATGTCGAACACGAGCACCTTGTTCGGCGGGATCCGCTGACCGAGACCAGCCTTCCCGTAAGCAAGATCCGGGGGTATGAAAAGCTGCCACCTGGAGCCAACCTTCATCCTCTGCAAAGCCTCGGTCCAGCCCTTGATGACGCCGTCTGCCTGGACCCGTGCCGGCTCGCCTTTCGCGTAGGAGCTGTCGAACTCCTTGCCGTCTATGAACGTGCCCCGGTAGTGGACCTTGACGAAGTCTTCCGGGCCGGGGGTGATTCCTTTGCCCTCCCTCAACACCCGGTACTGAAGGCCGCTCCCGGTAACCTTGACGCCCTCCTTTTTCCTGTTCTCCGCGAGGAACGCCTCCGACTCTTGGGCGTTTTTGACACTTTGTTCCTGGATCTTTCTTAGCTGGGCTTCTCGGGCCTTCTTCCTGAGGTCGACAATGAGCTTTCTCATCTCCTCGTCCTTCAGGCGGGGCTCCCTCTGGTTGACCGCATCCTCCAGGCCCTGGGTGAGGACATTGAAGTCAACGTCCACGCCGTCGGTCTTCATGCTGCGGCCGACCTCGTAGCCGATGCTGTAGCTCTCTTTCTCCTTCTGGGTCTGCAGTGCCGACGCGGTCCCTGCCGCAAAGAGCTGAGGACTTGCCGGAACCAGTATGAGTGAAAACAGGAACAGCCCCGTAATAATCACCTTCAACAATTCTTCACGCCTCCCTTTCCTTCTTGCCTCTCGGCAATTACTTTCGCTGTGACACAACCATCTTTGGTAAAGATGGACCGACCCATTGATCAAGCCAGCTTATGGCCGATGTATTAATCAATGTCGGATCAGAACGGGTCTTTAACCCGTTCTGCAGGCAGAAGTTGAGCTGATCTCGTTATTGGTGATTGGTCCAGTTTAAAAGAAATTCAAGGTCCAGTACCAAGTACAATTCAAAGGCAATGCCCGTGCCGTAAATTAAAAGACCTTGATCTGACTGAATTTCCTCCGAAATGAACCTTTTCCCCGGCATCGGAAAATGTAAAACTATTTTACACTGGGGCCATTAACCGCAATCCCTGATCACGATCAAATAATTGTTATCATTTGGTATTTCAGAAAAAACAAGATTGTCGGTTTTATTTACGGCACTGCGAGCAGCCATGCCGAAACCGATGACAGCATTGTCAACCGACAAAACAATATTAACTATTTTTATACTTACCCCTCTAAAACTCATACTTCCGTCGTATCCGAACGGGAATCCCGGGCGAAAATATCCTCTGGATGATCGCCGGAAGAATCGGCACATGCATTTTCCTCCTTGCTTTCTGTCACCTTCCCCTGCATGCCTGCAATATTCCATATCCCGATATTTAACCGCCATTGGTGAATCCCTTACTTCAGCCGGCAGAAAACCTTAGACTCTGGCCTGAATGCAACCAAACAACAAAAAGGACAAAATAGTAGTTCGGGCTGCAAGTGGAAAAAAAGCCCATCCTTCTCCTTCCCCTTTATCCCCTCCCATCAAGGACGGGGTGTCTTTGATACTGTGTTGAAGAACGTTTAGAGCACGGGCTGTGCCGCGGAATGAAAATTGCAATTTATTGATTTTACTGGCTAATATTTTTAAGGCGGTGTCGGGTAGCGACATCCCTGTCGCATGGAAAAGTTTCCTCCATAAATTCATCAGGGAATTCTCAGGATAAAAGCATTGAATCCTTTGATGATTTTTTACTGCGACCTCTGTGTCGCGCCGGCAATTTTTACACTCGGGCGAATTCAAGTTCGCAGCGTATCATTCGATAACACTTGTGGATTACCTTGATTTGAAACAAGAGGAGGAAAGATGAAACGCTTTCTCGGGTGTGCATTGGTGTTGTTCTTCCTGACCTCGGTAACGGGCTGCTGGTACGCCGCGGCGGCGGGGGCCGGCGCTTACGGCGGCTACAAGGCGAAGGAATCAGGGTACTCGCTCCAGAACCCGGTGACGAAGGACGGGGAAAAGAAGAGCGAGAAGAAGGAGTCGGAGTAAACGAAACGATCCGAAAAACGAAAAGGCAGGACCGCAACGGGCCCTGCCTTCTTTTTGACGGGTGTGGGATCTCGAAGGATTGCGTTTTCTACTTCAGCATCCGGTTGAGCATCTTGTAGTGCTGGATCTCGTCCTCTTTCATGAATTCCTCTCGCGTCATCCCATCCCGGACAACGACGATTTTCCCGTCCTGCAGCTTCACTTCCCGATAGAGGGCCCGCACCACCCATTCGGGTTCATGGCCCTTGATGTAATTCTTGTCGACGAAATCGTTCAGCAGCGCCTGGATCCCCCGGACGCCCCCTTCTTTTTCATAGAAAAATCTCGTTTCGATCTCGATGTCCTTGTTTCCCATGACCCGCTTCGAAATGACATGGTTCTCGCCGCTTTCGGCCATATAGGTGTCTTTGGTCGTGTAGGTCAGGTATGTCAGCCGGTTGATCACATCCTTTGCCGTCAGGTTGCACTCACTGAGGAGCATGTTCGATTTCCGGGCAATCATCTCCCCTTCCCGCCCGGCCGTCAGAAAGCTGTAGCAGCGGCCTTTCTGCAATTCGGGCGTGAGAAAGGATTGGATCTCGCCGTTGACGGGTTTCATGACCTGGACGTTCGTGGCGGCGCCGCAGCCGGCCATCAGGACAGCAAGAAACAGGATCAGGGTCGTTCGCATTTCGCTCCTCCGGAAGGTTAAATAAAATGACAGGGTTGATGATGTCTGAGCCGATGATTCCAGCCGCTTCGACTTTGTCGCGAAGTTGCTATTTCTACATTAGTACGGGACCCAAATCAATGAATAAGAAGCGGTGCGGCTCAGATCGTGCGGTAGAGGACGAGCCCGTCCCGTTCCCCGGCCGTGACGGACCCTTTGTCCATCAGCTCCACGATGTGGACGTAGGTTTCGTTGAGGGCCAGGAACTGGTCGAATTCCGGCAGGTCCTCCCCGAAGATGATGCCTGAGACCTCGAAGGCCGTCTTTTCCTTCCCCTGCAGGGCCTCGACGATCAGCTGCGTCCGCTCGGCGTGGTGCTCGCGGATCTCGTCGACGCGCTTCGGCAGATCGGGGAAGGGGTCCCCGTGGGCGGGGTAGACCCTCCGGACGGGCAGGTCGCGGATGGCGCCCAGGGATTCGAGAAAGCTCTTGAGCGGCCGGTACTCGAGCCGAAAGATATCGGGGCTGAGATTGGGCGTGATGTCGGGCAGGATGTGATCGCCTGCAAGAAGGATGGCTTCGTCGGGAAAATAGAAGCACATCTGTCCGGCCGTGTGGCCGGGCGCGGGGATGACCTCGAAGGTCCTGTCCCCCAGGGTAATCCTTTCGCGGGGCACCAGGGGACTGCCCACCCGGAAGGGGATTGTGGCTTTCCGGAAGACGGCCATCAGCTTGACCAGCGTGTCCATGGCCTTCAGCGGGAGACCCTGCGGCAGGAAGAACTGCCTCGCCCGCCCGGCAAGTTCCTCCAGCCGGTTGTTTTGCTGCAGGCGACTCTCGTCGACATCCGACAGGTGGACCGCGGCGCCGGAGATCTCCTGGATTTTGCCGGCAATCCCGCAGTGATCGGCGTGGAAATGGGTGAGGAAGATGCGGTCGATGTCCTTCGTCGTCTTCCCCAGGGTCGCCAGCGCCTCGTCGAGCACCGTGTACGTCTCGGGGATGTTCATGCCCGTGTCGAAAAGGGCCACCCTGCCTTCGTGCAGCAGGGCATAAACATGCACGTGCCGGAGGCGGAAAGGCATGGGAAGGGTGATCCGGTAGAGGTCGGGCAGGATTCGGTCGATCAATTCAATGGCTCCCGGGCAGGATCGTTAACGCGCCAATTCGTATCCCAGTTTCCGCGCCTTGTCCAGGATCGCCTGCGGCAGGTCCTGTTTCTCGCGCAGGGCGGCCTTGCCGATGAAAAGGGTGCCTGCCGGTTTTGCGCCCAGGGTCTGCGCGGCGCGCTTCAGCCCTCCCAGGGACCGGGTGAAGATCCGCCCCGGGGCGGCGGGCATGGCGCTCGAGGTGACGAGAACGGCCCTGATGCCCCGGTCCTTTAGCCGCAAGGCGGGCCCCGGCTTTCCCCAGGGCCAGCAGGCGTAGCACACGAGCCGCTCGATAAAGCGCTGAGTCACCGCCGTGACGCCGAAGAAATTCACGGGCGATGCCAGGACGAGGCCGTCGGCCGCCTCGATCTTGTTCAGGATTTCCTCCATGTCGTCGGCCTGGACGCAGGCTCCCCGTTGCGGCCCTTCCTGCTGCGTGCATTTGCGGCAGTTCCGGCAGAACTCGATGCGGGACTCGATGAGACGGACCTTTTCCGTCTCGGCCCCTTTTTCGGCCGCGGCCCGCAGGATCACATCGGCGGCGTGTTCGATGATGCCGTCCCTGCGGTAGCTCCCGATGATTGCGATGATCTTTTTTGCGGCCATGAAGGTTCGTGCAGTCCCGTTCCCTGCGCACGAGAAACAATCCCCTTGCTTCCCCTCCCTCGACGGGAGGGGATGGAGGGGAGGGTGCATGCTCTCGAAGCCCCCTCACCCCTGCCCTCTCCCACGAAGGGGAGAGGGGGATCGCAGGTACAAACCGGGTACATAGTTTACAAAATTGACCGGGCACCTGGTTTACAACTCAGGTCAAGGAGGCTGTTGCTTCCATCGATTACCCCGGACAAAGTCGGGGTCCGAGGCCCGGGATGGACTGCGTGAGGCAGGTGTAGCACAACGGGATCGTTTAATAAACCGCCAACTGCAACAACCTCCGCAGCTCAGGGCTGATACTCGCGCGGGGTTTCCTCCCCCCGGAGGATCCGGAGCGAGCCCTCGGCCATGGCCTCCATCTCGTCCTCCCCCGGGAAGATGAAAACAGGCGAGATGAATTTCGTCTGTTGCCGGACCCACCCGGTCAGCATCTCCGAATGGGCGAGTCCCCCCGTCAGGACGACGCCGTCGATATCGCCCCGGAGGACGGCCGCCATGGCGCCGATGTCCTTGGCGATCTGGTAGGCCATGGCCCGGTAGATGAGCTCCGCCTTCGCATCGCCCTTTTTCACGGCCTCCTCCACTTCGACGGCATTGGTCGTCCCGAGGTAGGCCGCAAGGCCCCCCTGGCCGACGAGCTTTCTCGCGAGATCCTTCGGGCTGACGCGCCCGGACTGGGCCAGATCGACCAGGTCCTGCGTCGGCAGGGCCCCCGCCCTCTCCGGGGAGAAAGGCCCTTCGTTGAGCCCGTGCGTGCAGTCGATCACCTTCCCCCTGCAGTGGGCGCCGATCGTGATCCCTCCGCCGAGGTGGGCCACCACGAGGTTGATCTCCTCGTATCGCTTCTTCAGCTGCCCTGCCGCCTTGCGCGCGGCGGCCTTCTGGTTGAGGGCGTGAAAGGCGCTCTTGCGTTCGATCTCGGGAAGCCCCGACACGCGCGCCAGGGGTTGGAACTCGTCGGTGCTCGGCGGGTCGATTACAACGGCGGGCATGCGGTGTTTCCGCGCTAGAGCCAGGGCCATCGACGGCCCCAGGGCCGAGGGGTGCTTTCCGTATTTACCCTGCATGAGATCGTCGCACATGGCCTCGTCGATGGTGTAGGCGCCGGCCGGGCCGGGCCGGCCCAGTCCCCCGCGGCTGATGACGAGATCGACCTTGCCCATGTCGATGGCGTTTTTCTCGATGAATTTCCGGAGGCCCTCCTCGCGAAGCGGCATCTGCTCCTTGAGGCTTGCACAGCGGGCAAGGTCGGCGGCGCTGTAGGCGATCGATTCCTGCACGAGCCTCTCCGAGTCCCGGTAGAAGGCGACCTTGGTGGACGTTGAGCCGACGTTGATGGCCAGGATGTGGCGTGTCTTTTCCATGACTACAACCTCCCGATTAAAAGAACGGCAAGCTCGATTTCCGTCAACCGGTTCTCCGCCGGCACGAAGGGCAGGTTCAGCACGACGGGGTGGCTTGTCCCCATGAGGGCGCAGGCCATGGGGGTCTTGCCGATGAAGACCGAGAGCTCGGCCATGAGGAACCCCGCTTCGACGTTGGGCATCAGGTAGATGTCTCCGTGCCCCGTCACGGCGCTGTGCACCCCCTTGCGCGAGGCGGCCCTCTGGCTCACGGCGCAGTCGATGTCGAGGGGGCCCTCGAGGGTGACGTCGCCGAACTGCCCCCTCTCGGCCATCTTCGAGAGGATCGCCGCATCCAGCGTGGAGGGGATGGCGGGGTTGACCTGCTCGATGGCCGACAGGGCGGCGATCTTCGGGGAGCCGAACCCCAGGACGCGGGCCAGGCGGATGACGTTTTCCGTGATGGTGACCTTCTCGGCAATCGAGGGGAAGCTGTTGATGTAGGTGTCCGACGCCATGGTCACCTGGTCAACACCCTTCGGGTCGAAGACGGAGACGAGGCTTGCCACCCGCTCCTTCAGCAGCCCCTTCTCCCTGTCAAGGACCGTCTCGAAAAAGCGCTTCGGTTCGATGGAACCCCGCATGAGGATCTCCACAGCGTCTTTTTTCAGCATGTCGATGGCCAGGGCGAGGGCCTTTGCGCTGTCAGGCTCATCGATGATTTCGACGTGGGCCGCCTGGATCTTCTCCCGGCTGACCCACGACGCGACGGCCTTGCCTTCACCGATGAGGACGGGAAAGACCAGGCCTTCCGCCATGGCGGCGGAGAGGACGGAGAAATCCGTTGCGGCCGTGACGGGGGCGATGACGATTCTCTTTTTGCCCTTTGCCTTTGCCTCTTTGCGGATCTGGTCGAAATTCGTCATCATGATGCCTTCCCTCCCTTGATCTGCTCGGCCACGGTGACCCCGAGCGCGATCTCGCCGAGAATGGAGTCCCGGAAATCCGATCGCGAGGGGATGATGACGGGCCCCCGGGAGCTCATCACGAGGGAGCGCCGCCGGACGTTCTTCAGGGCAAAGTCGAGCTTGACGAGGATGTTGCCCGTGGCGAGATTGGGGACCAGCATGATGTGGGGAAACTCCGTTCTGCCGATGTGGGTGTCCGCCAGGACAAAGGACGTTTTCCCCGGGGAAAAGACATCGATGAAGGACGTGGCCCCCATCACCTCGCAGGCACCGAGTTCGCCCGAGGCGGCCGCCTTTTGCAGCTGGAGGAAATCCTGGTAGGAGGGGATGTCGCCGTTGATATCCCTCTTTCCGGACAGCACACAGATCTTCGGCTTCGGGTAGCCGAGCAGGTGGAAGAGGAAGACGGCATTGCGCACGATCTCCGCCTTGGCGCGGTAGTCGGGGGTGATGTTCACGCCCGTGTCGGTGAAGCAGGTCAGGTGCTCGAGGCCCTCGATGTCCCACATGGATATGACGCTGACGACCTTCCCCTTGCCGGCCTTCGACTCTTCCCGGATGATGGCGCGGTAGATGTAGGCCGTCGGGATCTGGCCCTTGCCGGCGATGTCCACCTCGCCGGAGAAAAGCATGGAGATGCCGAGATCGGCGATGGCCTGGCGGCTCTTCTCGTAGATCTTCTCCGTCGAGCTGATGTCGTAATGGACCTGGTCGGCCAGCCGCTCCATCTTCTCCCGGTCGCCGATGAGGACGGGCCGGGTGTAGCCCTTTTCAGCGCTCTCCCTGACGGCCATCATGAACTCCTCGTCCTCGGGCGCCAGCACGACGAGCCTCTTCGGCCCCTTGTCGGAAGCCATCCTGTCCATGTCGGCAAACGATCGGATCATCTCAACCTCCTTGAAGCACAGGGTCCAGGGTTTAGGGTCCAGGGTCCCGAGGAAAAAAACAAGATGGTCATCGTGAGCCCGGGGCCCAATCAAACGTCATTGCGAGCAACAGACCCCGACTTCGTCCGGGGTTATCGATGGAAGAAACAGCCTTAATCTCGTAGGGCCCGATCCCCGATCGGGCTTGTCGGGCCGTTCGGGGAACGGCCCCTANNNGTTTCTTAGGAGCCCCTGACCCCGTTTGGGAACGGGGTTATCGATGGAAGAAACACCTTCTCCCCCTCGCGGGAGAGGGCAGAGGTGAGGGGGTCTTGAGATCCTTCACCCTCCCCTTTATCCCCTCCCGTCAAGGGAGGGGAAACGAAATGGGGTTCTTTGCCTGCAGCCTGTGGCCTGTCGCCTTTCCTTACCTCAGCACGCTTGCCGAGATGACCATCCGCTGGGCCTCCGAGGTGCCCTCGTAGATCTCGGCGATCTTGGCGTCGCGCATCAGACGCTCCACCTTCGCGCCCTTGATGTAGCCGTAGCCGCCGTGGATCTGGACGGCCTTGACGGTGTGATGCATGGCCTTTTCCGTCGCGAAGAGCTTCGCCATTGCGGCCTCCCGGCCGAAGGGCAGCCCCTGATCCTTAAGCGAGGCCGCATTCCAGGCCAGCAGCCGCGCGGCGGAGAGATCCGTCGCCATGTCGGCGATCATCCAGGCAACCGCCTGGTGGCGGGCGATGGGGTTTCCCATCTGGACCCTCTCCTTCGAGTACCGGAGGGACTCGTCGAGAGCCGCCTGGAGCATGCCGACGGCCTGGGCGGCGATCCCGATACGGCCGTGATCGAAGCCCGTCATGGCCATGGAGAGGCCGGCGCCCTCCTTCCCCAGCAGGTTTTCGGCGGGAATGCGGCACTTCCGGAAGACGACCTCGGAGGTCTGGGACGAGCGCATCCCCATCTTGTCGAAGTGTTTGCCCGGCAAAAGCCCGGGCGCCCCCTTCGGGACGATGAAGGCGCTCATGCCCTTGCGCCCCGCCGCGCGGTCCGTCCAGCAGAACAGGATGTACAGATCGGCCAGGGGCCCGTTGGAGACGAAGGTCTTCGTCCCGTCGATCACGTACTCGTCCCCGTCGCGCACGGCGGTCGTCGTGACGGCCATGACGTCGGTGCCGGCCTGCGGCTCCGTCAGGCAGAAAGCCCCCATGTCCTCCCCCTTTGCCAGGGGGACGAGAAATTTCTTCTTCTGCTCCGGCGTCCCGTTCAGAGCCAGCGTCGTGCCGATGATGCCGGCGTGAAACGACACGGTGAACCCCGTCGAGGAGCAGGCCCGGGCGACCTCTTCCACGACGAGGGCATGAGTGACAAAATCGGCGCCGGCGCCGGCGTATTCCACGGGCAGGGGGATCCCCATCCAGCCCCCGTCGCCGAGCTTGCGGAACAGCTCCGCCGGATGGCGGCTGTTCTCGTCGATCTCCGCTGCGATGGGTTCGATGTTCTTCACGGCGAATTCGCGGATGTTTTTGCGGATGAGCTGCTGTTCCTCGGTGAGCCTGAAATCCATGTAGCCCCTCTTTCCCCGGCCTCAGAAAGTTTTGTCATTCCGGGCCTGAACCGGAATCCATGATTGTCGTGGATTCCTGCCGTTTCAACATAGAAGGAATGACGCAGTTTCGTTGACGTTCCTTACCGTGCGGCAGCTTCGATCAGATCGTTCGGCCTTTTGCAGTCCGGATCGCTTCGAGCACGAGAAGGCCCGCTGAGCGGAGACCCTCCCGGTCGTCCTTGACGCCGAGCTTGTCGCGCTTGTACGCGAAGGTCTCGTCCCTCTGCCCCGAGACGACGCCCGCGCCGTAAAGAGCCCCCGCGGCATGGCAGGAAGGCGCGAGCATTTCGTGAACGAGGAAGGCCCCGTGGATGCTTGCCAGGGTCGTTTCCATCCCCAGGTTGCGGCACCAGCCGACGGCAAGGGCCACGCCCACCTTGTCTTTCAGGGCGAGATGCCCGTTCTTGCCGAAGGTGAAGCAGCGCGTCCGGTCGATGAGGCAGGCCATGGTCCCCGACAGCCTGGAAAAGTAGACAGGGGAGGCGAGGATCAGGACGTCGCAGTCCCGTATCTTCTCCAGGATCGGCGACGCGTCATCCGTAATCGAGCAGAGCTTCTCCGGAGTCTGCTTGGCCATGCACCAGTTGCAGTGCCTGCAGTCGGCGATGGTCAGCCCGGCCAGCGCCACGGCTTCCGTTATGACCTCTCCGGCTTTTTCCGCCTCCCGCAAGGCATACTCGAGAAGCCAGGCCGTGTTGCCGTTCTTGATCGGGCTCGAATGGATCCCAAGGACTTTCGTCATGTTCAAACCTGCCTCCACCTTGGTGTCGATCAAACCGTGCACGGCGCCCGTGCGGGGCACCCCAGCCAATCTCCCCGCACGAGCGAACAGCCCTGCGCAGAATTGACTTTCTTATCAGCAAGGGCGGTGCCAACGCGGGGGTCTGCTTCGAATCGCCGCGGGGTCGGATATCCCGGGGAAGACACGGCAATCTTCTCGATCCGTAAGCTTTTTGATATCGACTACTTGGGACGGATGACCCTGGTCACGCCCGTCGCAATCCGGATGCTTTCGATGTCTGACAGAAGTGAAGTGAATGACCGATGGAGTGAAAGTTCACGAGTTCGCGTTAAAGAAACTTAACAACCTGTTCGGATTGGTTAACAGTCCTCCTTTTTCAGAAGACCCAGCCTCTTCATCTGGTGATAGAGGCCTACGCGCGAAAGGCCGAGAAGTTTTGCGGCCTCGGTCCGGTTGCCGCGGGTTTTCTCCAGCGCCTTTGTGATGATCTGCGCCTGGTAGGACTCCGTCAGTCTCCTGAGATTGAAATCCCCGCCCGTGCCTGCTGCGCCGGCCTCATCGGGGGGCCTTTCATCCCTCGACAGGTCCGCGCCCCTGGTCACCGCCGCGGGGAGATGCTCGGGCATCAGAGTGTCCCCGTCTTCGAGGATCATGATCCGCTCCACCGTGTTGGACAGCTCGCGGACATTGCCCGGCCAGGCGTAGCGCTCCAGGGCATCCCGAGCGTCATCGGCAATCCGCTTGGCGGGCTTGTTGAATTCCCGGCTGTAGAGACCGATGAAGTGTTCCACGAGCGGGATGATGTCTTCTCGCCTCTCCGCCAGGGGGGGCAGGGAGATGTTGATCACGTTCAGGCGGTAGTACAGGTCCTGGCGGAATGTCCGGTCTTCGAGGGCCTTCTTCAAATCCTTGTTCGTCGCCGCGACGATGCGGATGTCGATGACGATGTTCTTTGTCCCCCCGATCCTCCGGAAACACTTCTCTTCGATCAGTTGGAGCAGCTTTGCCTGCAGCGCCGGCGGCATCTCCGCGATCTCGTCGAGAAAGAGCGTGCCGCCCTGGGCCAGTTCGACAAGCCCCTTTTTCTGCTTTTTGGCGTCGGTGAAAGCGCCGGCCTCGTGGCCGAACAGCTCGCTCTCCAGCAGCGTGGCGGGGATCGAGGCGCAGTTGATCTCGACAAAGGGCTGATAGGCCCTCAGGCTGTTGTAGTGGAGGCATTTGGCGATCAGGCTCTTCCCGGACCCGCTGGCCCCTTCGATCAGGATCGTGGAGGCATCGCTGTTGGCGGCCCGCGTCGTCAGCTCCAGGACCTGCTGCAGGGCGACGCTCCGGCCGATGATGTTGTGGTACCCGTAGAGCTCCTTGTTGCGGTAGATGATGTGCTGGATCTCCTGGCGCAGGGAGCCGATTTCCATGGCCATCTTGATGATGGAGGAGAGCGCCTTCGGCGTGACGGGCTTCCGGATAAAATCGAACGCGCCGAGATCGAGGGCCCTTTTCGTGGACTCCACATCCCCGTATGCGGTCATCATGAGCACGATGATGTCCGGATGGCTCTCCCGCAGGCTGCGCAGGACGTCCAGCCCGTTCATGTCGGGCAGCCTCATGTCCAGCAGGATCAGGTCGACATCGCCGCTGCGGACCGTTTCGAGGCACTCCCCTCCGTTTTTCGCCAGTTGGACACGATACCCGTCGCCGACGAGGGCTTTCTGGAGGGTCTCCCGGATCAGGTCGTTATCGTCCGTGATCAAGACCGTGTGCATCAGGAATCTCCTTTGGCCGGAGCGGCAGGCAGCAGGATGTGAACCCTTGTGCCTCCCGCGGGACCCTCTTCCATGAAGATGGCGCCGTTGTGGGCCTCGATGATCCGGTGGCAGTTGTAGAGACCCAGGCCCGTCCCGTCCGGTCTTGTCGTGAAAAAAGGATCGAAGATCCTGTCCCGGATCCCCGGCGGGATCCCTTCGCCCGTATCGTCGACCGTGATCTGCACGCTTCCGGGCTCCATCTTGTAAAGCCTGTGATCCGGGGATGCCGTCGCGATCGTCAGCGTTCCCCCGCCCCTGCCCTTCATGGACTGTATGGCGTTGAGCGCGACATTGACGATGACCTCCCGCAGGGCCTTTGTGTCCACGGGCACGAAGGACACAAGCGGGTCGGCGTGAAGAACGAGCTCGATGTTTTCCTTCCGGCAGAGGCTGGCGAGAAAATCGGCGGCATCATGGATCAGCCGGTTGACATCGGCGGGCTGCGGATTCATCCGGCGGGGCTGTGCCAGGCTCAGCAGCTCGCCGATGATGTTGTCCATCCGTTCGATCTCTTCCAGCGATTTCGTGAGCAGCTGCCGCTGCGGGTGATCGGGCTCCAGGTTCTCGCTGATCAGCTCCATCGTGGCCGCGATCCCCATGACGGGGTTACGGATCTCGTGGGCGATGCCGGCTGCCAGCTGGCCGATCGATGCCAGCTTGCTCATCCTCTGGATCTGCTCGCCGATCCGTTTCTTCTCCGTCTGATCCTTGAAAAAGAACAGGGTCCCCGCTTCATGGCCGCCGTCATCCTTGAGAGGCGACACGGTGACCTCCACAACGTGCTGCAGGCCATCGTGCCCCATGGTGGCGTATTCTTTCGTCCGGCTGACGGGATCGCGGAAGATGTCCTCGAAGGTGCGGAAGCCGGAATGACCGAGGGCCGCCTCATCCACTCTCTCCGAGAGAATCCGGATCGGATCCACCCCGAGAATGCGGGCCGCCTCGCCGTTCACGGCCGTAATCGTCCCCTTCTTGTCCAGCGTGAGGATACCGCTCGGCGAGCTTTCCAGGATGCTCTTGTTGAGATTCCTCTCGGCCAGGAGTTGTTCGTGGAACCGGCTGTTCTCGATGATGATGCTCGCCTGGTTGGCGAAAATCGTGAATGCCTCGATCTCCGATTTCGAGATCCGGGCCCCCTCGCGGGGCCGGTTTACGCCCATGCAACCGATGATCTTTCCCTTGACGGTCAGGGGGGCATAGACAATCTGCCCCCTTTTCAGCTTTTCCGTGATTCGACGGTCGATGGATGTCGCGCGGGGATCATTTTTCGAATCTTCAAAACAGATGACTTCGCCGCATTTCACGGCCCTCGTCTCGATACAGTCATGGCGTTGCATGTGGAAGGGTTTGCGGTAGGCCTGCCTCTCGTTCTCTTCGCCGAACCCCCTGACCATCCGGCAATCCAGATGTTCCCGGTCGTCGTTCATGAGAAAAAGGCAGGATGCGGAAAACCCGAGCTCTTTTTCCGCGCCGATCAGGATGGAGCGCAGGATCTCATCGAGGCTGACCCGTTGCGTCAGAAGACTCGATATCCGGAAAATCGACGCAATGGTCCGGTTCTTCGCCTCCAGCTCTTTACTCTGCGGACTCATCTCGCCTCCCCCCTGCGTTTCCGGCCCGCGATCCGGCGCAATCACACTCGAGCGGCCGCTGACCGGTCTCAACCGACGCCCTGACCTTTGAGGATGTTTCAGCCTATAATAAACGGGCCGTTTGTCAAGGCGATAGCCGAAGCGCATCCGTCCCCCTTGTCCGCTGAACGGGCCCCCTGCCTGTCCGTTGACGGCAAAATCCACCCGGCATCTGTAGGGATCGCCTCTATAGATTTCCTATAAATCCTCACCATTGCGATTTCCGCCCATTCTGCAATAGTTGGCGCGTATAGCAAAATGGAGAATCTTGAAATTTGATCGGGAAGATTTCCCGACAAATGATGTCCCGGTCCCCCTCGACGGTTGCACAGGGTGACGGGGTGAGCGGGGGATTTTCCGATGCTCCGGCATCTCGATGCAGGAACGTCGGTGTAGTTCCGTGCCAACCTTTTTTCCGTTTCGGTTGTGCAGGATGCCTCTCAAACATTCATCCTGCATAACCGAAACCCATTCGAAAGGCGCGGCATCTTTATCCCGGGAAAAACAGAAACGGGTCGCAAGTCCCGTAAATTCTGTCAGGGGTCATTTCAAAATGAAAGGAGGTGAACAGGAGAGGATCGTTTCCGTAAACCGATGGAAGCACATATGTTGGGCTCGATTCATTTTTATACCATGCAGCACCATTCATCAATTCATAACGTAAAAAGGAGGATTTATCTATGGCACAGGAACACACCTTTGCATCGCCGGGGCCCGCTGGCCTGGGCGCCCTCGCAGTGGCCTGCTTTGGTTTCGGTGCAGTATTTCTTGGCTGGGTCAAGGTCGAAGGCCTTCCCATCCTTTTTGCATGGCTGGTCGGCGGCGGCGTCGTCCAGTACACGGTTGCCGTGATGGAATTAAAGGATCATAACATCACCGGCGGCAACGTCTTCCTGTTCTTCTCGGCTTTCTTCATGTTCGGCGCATCGCTGAGCGTTCTGGCCAAGTTCCTCATGATCAAGTTCGGCATGGCTCCCCACGCCTACGTCGAGGGATGGACCTGGATGGCCGGGGCCGGCTTCCTCACCGCCGTCACCCCCGCGTACCTGAAGTCCACGAAGCTCCTCTTCCTGCTCGTTGTCCTGATCGACATCGTGCTGTGGTGCATCGTGTTCCTCGATCTCGGCAAGATGGATCCCGCAGTGGGCAAGCCCATCGTCGGCTGGCTGCTGATCATCTCCGGCTGGATCGGCGTCTACGTCGCCGGCGCAGTCGTGTGCAACACGGTCTTCGGCCGCAAGATCTACCCGGTTCCCGCCCCGTTTGTGAAATAGGCGGATTGCCGCAGCAATCTTGCATGGGAGAACAAAAGGGCAGGCTCGAGAGCCTGCCCTTTTTTCTTTCCGGCATCCTGCCCGGGGCCGCGTGGGGATCGTTGCAGGGAAATCCGTTCGGGCGTCTGTGCGCAAGAGCCGCTCCGGACTCTTTACGACTGGTCCAGGAGGTACGTCTCCAGGCTGATCTTCTTGCCCCGGATTCCCAGTTTTTTTCGGATGTTGTTCCGGTGAAAGTCGACGGTCCCCGAGGATAGTTTCAGGATGGCCCCGATCTCCTTGGAGCTCTTTCCCGCTTTGATGAAATTCGCAATCTGGAGTTCCGTCGAAGTCAGATGGCCTCCGGTTTTCATCCTGGACAGAAAGGGAGAGGTCAGGGTTTTGAGATTGTCCAGGAGGCTCTGGACAAGCGAGCCTGCCTGCTCCGTCAGTGCCGTACTTTGCAACCGTTCGACGCAGGGCATGATCAGCTCATCGATGTTGGTCATGATCTGCCGTTCGAGGTCTTTCCGGTCGACCTCCCGCTGCTCCAGAAGCGTGCGCAGGGTAATGTTGAACTCCTCGAGTTTGACGGAGCGCCGTTTCAGCTCCTTTTCACGGGTCTTTACTATCTTTTCGATTTTCTTGCGTTCCGCGATATCCGCCGCCAGAGCTGCATTGAGCTGTGCGATTTTCCGGGTCCGCTCGATCACCCGCTGTTCGAGGAGATCGCGGGCCTCACGGAGTTTCTCCTCCATCTCTTTCCTGTCCGTGATGTCCCGAAAGAACCCCTCGTAGTATGCAGTTTCGCCCCGGGCGTTCCGTACGGCACGCACACTCGTGTAGCCCCAGCCCACGGTCTTGTCTTTTCTGCGGAACCTGAACTCGAATTTTGCCCGGCCCCGGGTTTCAACCGTGCGCAGGCTCTTTTCCCGCACGTCCTGGTCCGCGTAGACCTGCCGCGGGATATCCTTGATGCTTTTTTTCATCTCCTCGGGGGAACCGTATCGGAAGATCCTGGCCAGGGCAGGGTTCAGGTCCAGGATCTTCCCGGACGTGGAGGTCTGGAAGATCCCCTCAACGGCGTTCTCGAAAATGCTCCTGTATTTTTCCTCGACGCTGATGGGCGAGCCGGAAGATCGGGATGGCCGGCTGCCTCCGTTGCGTCGCCTGTTCGGTCTGTCCATTTCACCCCCCAGTCCGACATCCCCGATTACGGGGCATCGGGGCCTCTCCGGCAGGCGAGGTCACCCCATGAATGCCTGCCTGGAATAAAAAACCCCGCCTCTTTCCGGGAAGCGGGGTTTTGAACGTCGTCTTTCCATGGGTTCCCGGATCACCCCACCTGGGTGGTGAGGAAGATCTGGAGCGACATCTGCTGGATCTGGTCCTGCATCTCCTCGATCTGGTCGATGTGTTTGTCCTCGTCCCCGAGGATCTTCTCGAGGATCTGGCGGGTGGCGAAATCCTTGACCTCACCGGCCAGGACGATGGCTTCGTTGTAAGCCTTCACGGCGCCCATTTCGAGGCCTCGATCGCCGGCCAGCTGCTTGGGCACATCGGCTCCGATCATCATCTTGTTGAGCTTGCTCACCGTTGGGATCCCCTCGAGGAAGAGGATGCGCCCGATGAGAATCTCGGCGTGCTTCATCTCGTCGATGGCGCGTTTCTCGAAGGCTTCGTGGAGCTTCTTGTAGCCCCAGGCCTCGGCCATTTCGGAGTGGACCATGTACTGGTTGATGGCGGTCAGTTCGTCGGCGAGAAGGTCGTTCAGCGTCGCGATCAGTTTGGGATTTCCTTTCATATCGCTCCTCCTTCATGAAGATCATTGGATGGTTTGACGATTCATTATAAACGAAATCACGGAAAATGCGACGGATAATGTCGGTTTCGGCGCATATCCCCGAATCTTGCGCCACATGGCATGATGTTTGCTCTAACCTGCGGTGATCACTATTCAAACATGCGGGCGACTTCCATGGACAATCTGAAGATCCTGATCGCGGAAGACAACAGTTTCAGCCGGAAGTTCTACGACAATTACATCTCCGGCAAAGTATTCGAAAAGCGGTTTGCCGAAAATGGCCGGGAAGCCCTCGACCTCTACGCGGAGTGGCGTCCCGACATCATCCTGCTCGATCTCATGATGCCCGTCATGAGCGGCCAGGAGGTGCTGCAGCAGATCCGCGAGGCCCGGAAAGATCTTGCGACCACCATCATCATTTCGTCCTTGTCCTCTCACAAGGATGATGTCACGATCTGTGCCCACTACGGGGTGCAGGGCTACCTGGTGAAACCGGTCAACCCCAAAGAGATCAGCAAGACCCTCCTTCAGCTCTACAAGCAGGCAAACCCCAGGAAGGCCGCCGACGTCGTGGCCCTCATGCAGTACCTGTAAAGGCCCTACGCGCGGCCCAGGGCCGCTTCGATCTCTTCCCGCACAACCCCGCTGCTGCCGGCAAGAAGCCTCTCCAGGGCCCCCTTCGCATGGCTGCCCCCGATACGGCCCAGCGCCCAGGCGATCATGCCCCGGAGCCGATCGTCGCCGTTTTCCTCGCAGGCACGGATGAGGTCGGGCACATAGGAGTCGTCGAGGCTGTTCCCCATGGCACGGGCGACATTCATCTTCCACTTCCAGAGGTTGTTCGGCGACATGTAAAACATGTGCGGCCAGACCCGGCTTTTGAAAAAGGCGCCATCCATGTGCAGCAGGGCCCTGAGATCGAAATCCTTTGACTTCGCCTCCGCCCGCGCATTCATCGCACGCTCCCGGGAGAGCCAGGAAAGGTTGCGCGGACAGACATCCTGGCAGCGGTCGCACCCATAGACATACAGGCCCATGGGCTCGCGCAGCTCCCTGGGCGTGATCTCCCTGCCGAAATACGTCATGAACGAAATGCACTTGCGCGGATCGATCGCCCCGTTTCCCTTGATCGCCTTCGTGGGGCAGGCGGCAACGCAGACATTCCGGCACCAGTCGGGGCAGCCCAGGCCGCCGGAGGGAGAATCGGGGGCCCATTCGCGGTCCACAACCACGGTGAGGGGAAGCACCCAGGAACTCTTGAGCGCCGCGCGCCTGGAATAGAGCAGGGCGTTCTTGCCGAGGGTCCCCATGCCCGCCCGCAGCGCAGCGGCCCGGTGGGGAAGGTTGAAGGGCACCTTCGAGTCGATCCCGTGCTCGCGAAGGAAGCTGCGAAACGCCTTGATGCGAAGCGCCAGTGCGTCCTTCGTCACCCGGTCGTCGTCGAGGTAGCAACGGCCGAAGTGGCCTTCGAGCGTCGACGGGAAGGCCTCCCGGAAATAACTCTCCAAGAGCACGATGATGGACTTCGCCGCGGGCATGACGGCCCGCGGGTCCGTCCCGGCCATCAGGCCGAGCCCCACCTTCTCCGTCCAGCCATATTCCTGCTGGTGGTTCCGAAGGTACTCGAGTTGAGCCTCGAAAGGCTCCGCCGTGGTAAACCCCACGTCCCCGAAGTCGAGCGCCAGAGCTTTCTCGACGATGTCGTTTCGGGTCAGCATCGCAACGTCCTTGTGCCCCCGGGAATCCCCGGCTTGCAGCGGCTCACTTCACCAGCGCCATCATGGTCGTCTGCATGACCGCGACGAGCGTCTCCTTGCCGTTGTCGTACGCCCAGACCTCGCCCGAGCAGACCGCCAGCGTCCGCCCCGCCTTGATGACCCGGCCCACCGAGACGAACCGCTCCCCCTTCGCCGGGGCCAGGAAGTTGATCTTGTTTTCCACGCCGAGCACCTCCGAGCCCGCCGGCATGAGGGTGTAGGCGGCATACCCGCAGGCGTTGTCGGCAATCGTGCTGAGGATCCCCGCGTGGACGAACCCGTGCTGCTGGGTGACGGCCTTGCTCCAGGGAAGCTCGATCCGGACCTCCCCGGGGCTCACCTGCGCAAGGTGCGCACCGATGGTCTTCATCACCCCCTGCTGATCGAAGCTGGCGCGGATGCGGGATTCGAAGTCCGGATCGCTCGGGCTTGTCTGATTCATGCCTTCTTCTCCTCGCAACGCTGTGGGTTGCCCCTATCGACGAGCAAGCCGCTGCCGCCCGGACTTGCGCGGACCGGTCGCCGTGTCACGTCCCATCACTGACCCCATCGGATGCTGTCGAACATCTTGTCCGTGCGGAACTTCTGGCTCCTCAGCAGCTCCTTCCAGCGCAGATCGATGATGGCCCGGAAGGGCGATGATTCATGAAAGTTCGCCCCGGCAAGATTGGCGCCCCTGAAGTTGGTGCCCCTGATTTCCGACTCCGTGAGATTCGCACCCTCGAGATTGGCTTCGACCAGGATGGCGTTGTGGACCTCCGCCCGGGTGAGATTGGCGCCTCGCAGATCCGCCCGGCCGAGCTGCGCATTCTGCAGATGAGCCGCCGTGAGGTCGGCGCCCCGGAACTGCCCATCGCTGAAATCGCCTTCCTGGCAGTACGCCCCGGCAAGCTTCGCCTGGTTGAATACGGCCCGGGGGCCCTTTGCCTTTTTCATGTCGGCGCGCTCCAGCCGCGCACCGGTGAAATCCGCCCGGCTAAAGTCCGCGTTCTCCAGGTTTGAATAGGTAAGCTGCGCCTGCCTGAGCGTTGCCTCGCTGAGGATGGCCCCTGCAAAGTTCGCCCGACGGAAGCCTATTTCGCCTTTGAAGTTCGCGGAATCGAGTTTGGCGTAACGCAGGTTCGCCGAGGCAAATTTCACCGACAAACCTTCGATATTCTGGAGGACGGCCCGTTCCAGGTTGGCGCCGGTCAGGTCCGACTCGTTGAGGTACGCCCCCTCGAGATCGGCCCTCGAGAGATTCGCGCCCTTGAGATTTGCGCTTGACACGCGGGCACCGCGGAGATTGGCCCCGTCGAGCCTGGCGTCCTGGAGATTCGCATTGGAAAGGGTTGCGCCGGCCAGGTTCGCCCGCGAAAGCACCGCGCCTTGCAGATTTGCGTTGTACAGCCTGGCGCCGCCGAGATCGGCGCCGGAGAGGTTCGCCCCCTTGAGATCGGCCCCGTCCAGGAAGACCTTCTTCAGGTCGGCCCCGCAGAGCCGGGCCCCCGCCAGATTCTTGTCCTGCTTTTTCGCGCGCCCGTAGGCCGCCTCGTCGAAGCAGTCGACGTTGCGGGCTCCCGGCCCGGGAACCGCCGGCCTGAACTGAGAATCCTGACCGGTCTTCGCCTTGGGGACAGCGACTGTCGAGGCCGGCTTGTCGATTTTAGGGCCGAGGGGTTGAGGGCCTTGAGCCGCCGACAACCCCGGGCCCGTGAAGAACGTAAGCACAAGAAACGCGACAAAAGCGTGCAAAGGGGTCACTCTGAGATACCTCCTTGAATCGGTTTGTGCCTTTATAGCACCTTGCGTCAAAATGATAAATCCTCTTTCTGCCTTTCGAACCGGCATCCGTCAAGGGCTGCGAACCGGACGGACGCCGGACATCACCGGATGTGGCGCTCCCAGAGGGCCCTCGAGTCGACGGCCTGCATCTGCTCGCTGTACTTGGGGTTCTTCCCCTGGTAGTGGTAGTAGTCGTAGGCTTTCCCCTCCCGGTACTCGCCGGTCGCCGTGTTCTTCGTTCCCCAGCTGTCGGTCCGGTAAACGGCGCCCCCCTCCATGGTGGAGATCCAGTCCTGCTGGCCCCGGATATAACCGGTGCGCTGGTAGTCGATGTAGTCCTGGCTCTTCTGCCGCTCGTCGTAGGCAGCCTGCATCGTCTGGCGGATCTCCTGGGCGTTGCGGGCCGCCATGGCCGAGGTCTGCTGCTGCATCTGTCGAAGCCTCTGCTGGCCCTGGGCGACGTACGCCTGCGCCCAGCGTTCGTTGATCTTATAGGATCCCATCATGGCGCCCAGGGTCTCGGCCCAGGCGTTGAACCGGTCCGCCGGGGCCGTCACGGTCAGGTGGCGGAAGCTCCAGTTCAGCCCGGAGCGCGAGCCGAAGGACATGCCGAATGTAAAGCCCTTGCAGGCCCGTCCCTCCCTGTTCGTGAAGGTGTAAAGGTATTCCTCGATGCTGGCGGGTACACCCGCCTGGCCGAGCTGGCCGGTCAAGTCCGTCCGCGGGATGACTTTCTCGAAGCGCATGTTCGAGGCCAACCCATAGCCGGCCGTGATGAATTGCCAGGCCTGGTGGGAATTGAGGTACGGCGATACGAGGATGCCGGGCGTATTGACCCTCATCTGCGGGCTGACCAGGGTGACATTTCCCGAGATGAACGAGTAGCCGGCGGGGTCCCCGGCGGTGAAGAGCCCTTTGCCGTGATCCTGGCACTGCCAGCCCTGCGGTATCAGGAAAGAGGCCGAGCCGTCGCGCTGGCGGTAGGGGACGAGCTGGACCTTCACGGGGGCCGCCGCTGCCTGGGTGGAAAAGGACCCCTTGGTGACCCGGATGTTGGACAGCACGGTCAGGAGAGCGGGTTTCATCGCCTCGAACTGACCCGCCGGCGCTTCGATCCGGGTGAGGGTGAAATCATTGCCCTGCCGGGAAACCCAGGTGCGGAACTCCGTCCTGCCCCGCTTCGGGGGGGAATAGGTCCCATCGTAGACGAGTGAGGACCCGTCACGGGACGCGAAGGCGTTTCGGATCTCGAGATCCCTGGCCTGGCGGCCGAGCCCCGCGTTGGCGTTCTTTGCCAGGGCCGTGGCATTTTCTCCCCGGGAAACCACCCCGGTGGAGAGGAATACAGACGAGCGCCCCGAGGGGTCCGACGCCGTGACATAGCGTGCTGTCCCTTCGCTCCCCTCGCTGACCTTCCACCCCTTGGGTACGTACAGGACGAAGGAGGCCTTGTCGGTGACGACCTTCTGCATCCCCTGCACGACCGCCGGGGCGGCCCGGGCGCCCTTGCCCGACTGGGCAAAACAGATGCCGGGCAAAAGCGCGAATACGAGCGTGACGATGGCGGCGATACGCAGCGTGCGGTTTGGACTGGCATGGATGCTCATGGCCGGCCTCCTTTCGACATCGATCTCAATGGACCATCCCAAATCAATTCACCCTTCTTACCTGCCGGAATAAAAAGCGAATCGGGACCACTGTGCCGTTATGGAATAATCCGGGGACTTCCGATAACGACCCCCGGAAGGCCCGATACGAGCCAACCATTCGAAACAAAAGAAGAAATGTCGATCTTGGCCCTGCGGCACGAGCGTTGCTCATGCAGGTTACCAAAGACGATTGAGGTCAAGCCGACAGGTATTCGAACTCACAAAAAAGAGAGGGTTGCAAGATGAAAATGTTCAAGATTCTATTCGTCCTTTTTTGCCTCCTGGCTTATGCGTGGGTATTCTCCCTGCCTGCACAGGCCCAGGTTTTTCAACCCCTGTACGCATCGTACACAACGAAGGCAGCCCCCGCGGACACGATTCCATTCAAGGCGCTGGTCGAGAGGAACAGCCCGCTTTTTGCCGACAGGCAGATGACCCTGAAGATCGCCGAGGTGCCGGCGAACCAGCAGGTCACGGTCCTGGAGAAATACCACACAAATCAGGGCAGTCATCTCTTTGTCCTGCTGGTGGAGTATACCGACAAGAACGGAAAGGAGCTTATGGGCTGGTTCTGCGGCACCCTGCGCATCCGCTATCCCCATCATTAGCATACAGTCCCGGCAGCGCCCCGGAAGAATGGAAACACCCCGGCGGGCAGACCGGATCACCCCATCATGCCCCAAGGCCAAACGTCAAACGGGTCAGGTCGTCGATGGCCGGGATCAAAGCCGGCCCCGTTGCGTTCATTTCGCGAGAAGACTCGGAAGCACGGTGATGAACCACGGGAAAATGGTCAGGATGACCAGCACCACCAGCAGGGCCCAGAGATAGGGCAGGCACGCTTTGACGACGCGTTCGATGGGCACCTTCGAGATGGCGCTTGCCACGAAGAGATCGAGTCCCACCGGCGGGGTGATGCAGCCGATGGCCAGGTTGACGACCATAAGCACGCCGAAGAACAGGGGATCGATGCCCAGGGTCTTGGCCACGGGCAGGAAGATCGGGGTCAGGATGACCACCGCTGCCGAAGCGTTGACCATGGTGCCGGCGATGAGCAGCAGGATGTTCATCGCAAACAGGAACAGGATCGGCGAGCTCGTCACGGAAACAACAAACGCGGCGACCTGGTGAGGGATCTGCAGGCTTGTGATGAGCCATCCGAAAACGGTGGCGGCGCCCACCAGGAACATGATGACCGTGGTGCCGATCACGGCCTGGAAGATGATCTGGGGGAAGTCCCTGAGCTTGAGCTCCTTGTAGACGAAAAGCCCGACGAGGATCCCGTAGACCGCCGCGACGGCCGCCGCCTCCGTGGGGGTGAAGATGCCGCCGTAGATGCCGCCGATGATGATGACCGGCGTCATCAGCGCGAAAAAGGAGTCCGTGAACGATTTGACGGCGGCGGTAAACGAGAACGTTCCCTCGGCCGAAAGTCCTTCCTTTCGGGCCTTGTACCAGCTGACCAGCATCATGGATGCCCCCATCATGATGCCCGGCATGAAGCCGCCGATGAAGAGATCGCCGATGGATGTGTCGGCAATCGCGCCGTAGACCACCATGGTGATCGAGGGCGGGATGACGATGCCCACGGTGCCGCTCGAGGCGACGATGCCGGTGGCCCAGTCGCGATTATACCCCTTCTTCTCCAGCTCGCCGATCATGGTGCTGCCGAGGGCGGCCGTTGTGGCGGCCGAAGAGCCCGATATGGCGGCAAAGAACATGCCGGCCACGGACACGGTCTGCGCGAGTCCCCCCGTGAACGCACCGACCAGGGCCTGGGAGAAACTGACCAGGCGGGAGGTCACCCCGCCGGCGGACATGAAGGCGCCTGCCAGCATGAAGAAGGGCACGGCCATGAACGAAAAGGAGTCGATGCCCGAGAACATCATCTGGGACACCATGACGAGCGGCACATCCATGTGGAAGAGAAGGATAGCCGCGGTGGCCAGGCACAGGGAAAAGGCCACGGGCACGCCGAGCGCCGTCAGGAGAAGAAACAGGCCGATCAGAACGTATTCCATACCGGTCTACCTTCCTTCCCCCTTCGGTCCGGAAAAATCACGGACGATCCGCACCGTGTCCTTGACGAGGTAGAGCAGCATCAGCACGGCGCTGATCGGGATCACGGAATAGACCCAGCTCATCGGGATCTCCAGGCCGGGTGATATCTGGAAGGTCATGACCTGCATCATCTTGGTCCCCTGAACAAGCAGAAGGACGATGAACACGTAGCCGGAGAGGTTGATGATGACCTGCAGGGCTTTGCCCGCTGCCGTCCCCTTGAAGTGGTTGGGAACGAACTGCACGGCCAGGTGGCCCGATTCGCCCATGATGAGGGCCGAACCGATGAAGACCACCCAGACGAAGAGGTAGCGGGCCAGTTCCTCGGACCACTCGGGGGTCCAGTTGAAGAGGTATCGCGATACGACCTGCGCAAAGATGACGACCAGCATGACCGACATGGCCGCAACCGAAAACCCGTAAAGGACCGATCGCAGCCCCTTGAACAGCTTGTCCAGCATGGCAGGCTCTCCTCGGGTCAAGGCCCGGGCGAACGCCCGGGCCTTGACCCGGATGGGTGCACGATTACTTCATTACTTCTCCAGGGCCCTGACCCTGTCGATGTTTGCCTGGCCGACGGTCGGTGCAAGCTTCTTGTAGACATCCTTGGTGGCATCGATGAACAGTTGGCGGTTGACCGTGATGACCTTCATCTTGCCCGTCGCCCTGATCTTGTTCCAGAAGTCTTCGTCTTCATCCGTGGAAACCTTGCGCTGCCAGACGATGGCCTCGTTGGCCGCCTCCTGGATGACGGCCTGCTGCCTGGGCGTGAGCTTTTTCCAGGTGATCATGGAGATGAGCAGGGGCTCCGGCGCATAGGCGTGGCCGGTCAGGGAGGCGTACTTCTGGACCTCGAAGAAACGCTTGGTGTAGATGTGGGCGCTGGGGTTCTCCTGTCCGTCAATGGTTCCCTGCTGCATGGCGGAATACAGCTCCGAGAAGGCCATGGGGGTGGGGGAGGCGCCGAGGGACTTCATCATCTCGATGTAGACCTTGTTGTTCATGACGCGCATCTTGAGACCCTTCATGTCTGCGGGGGTCTTGACCTCGCGCACGTTGTTGGTCATGTGGCGGATGCCGTTTTCCATGTACCCGAGCATCTTGAGGCCCTTGGGCTCGAGGGCCTTGGCCAGATCCATGCCGACCGTATCGAGTGCCTTGTATGCGTGCTTGCGATCCTTGAACAGGAACGGCATGTCGAACAGGGCCATCTGCGGCTGGAAGGTGCCCAGCTCGGCGGTGCTCGTGAGCGTCAGGTCGAGGGTGCCGAAGATGCAGCCTTCGATGAGTTGCTTTTGCGCCCCGAGCTGCGACGAGGGGAATACCTTGACTTCGATTTCGCCCTTGGACTTCTGGGCGACCAGCTTGGCGAAGTGGTCGGCGCCCATGCCGTAGGGATTCGATGGCTCGGCGATGTGGCCGAGCTTCAGGACCACACCGGCCGCAAAGGCAGGTACGGCAAGGACAAACGTCAACAGCATGATGCAGCACAGGGTTAACATTCGTTTCATGGATTCTTCTCCTTTGCTGAAATGGTTTCATGACGCCCGGGGTGCCCGGACGCAGGGGTAAACTTCAAAGGGACATCACCCGAAGAAGGCTTCTTTTTTCCTGGTACCGTGCCTCCGATATCAAGGGGTCATCCCGTGCTTATCACAACTGGCCGCCATTTTCCATGGGCCATCGGGCCGCCCCGCCTTTCCTTTTCTTTCGTGGACTCAACTCAAAGAGCTCTGCATGAAACTCACCCGGAAAGGCAGGTGGGCAAAGTCCCTCGTCTCCGTCTCGACAAACCCGAGCTCCCGGTACCAGGCCTTCAGTTCGGCCTGGTCCGCGATGACGCCGATCCGGACGGTGTTACAGCCCAGCTTTCGGGCCTCCGTGAACACATGGCTGACCAGGGCCCTGCCGAAGCTGCGTTTTCGCTGATCCGGAAGCACCGCCAGGCGCTCCAGGTTGCACAGGCCCGGCCTCACCCGTTCGAGCCCAACGCTTCCCGCCACGCGCCCTCCGCTCTCGAGGACGTAGTACGTGACCCCGCGGTCCATGTCCTTTTCGATCCAGTCCGCCCTGCAGTTGGACGGGTGCCGGGGGCAGTTCTCCTCGGTGAGGCCGAAGCGCCCGGCCACGTCCCGGAAGGCCGTACGAATCGTCTCCGCCAGGGCTGCAGAGTCCTGCCGCGTGCAGGGGCGGATGCGATAATCCATGGAGCGTCTCTTCCCCAGAGAAGGGTTTGAATTCATCCCCCTTTGACCGGGGGCGCCTCGGAAAAATCACTGCCCTGCTCTCCCTCTCCCCGTCGAGGGAGAGCCCTTCGACAGGCCCTTCGGCCAGCTCAGGGTCGTGAGCTCCTGTTCTGAGCCTGTCGAAGGGGGATTTTCTTTCACCGATTTGATCTGTTTCTCATTGTTCGAGGGTGCCGGGCACCCTGCCCCCCTACGCCAGCCACTCCCTGGCTTTCTTCTCCTGCCCCAGGGGGAAGAATTCCACGGCTGCCTTCCTGTGGCCCGCCGCCAGGTACATCAGGAACGGGTCCCGCCACTTCTCGTCGGCGACGACGGCGATCTTCTCCATGCAGGGGTCGTACTCGAGCATGAACCGGATATCCCCCCAGTCGCCTTCCTTGCCCCATCCGGCGAATCCGCCGGCGAGGATCAGGATCCTGATCTTCGAGCTGCGATCGATTTCCGCCCGCCCGGCCGCTTCCATGGCCTTCCTATCCTGGTTGGTGAACACGCCGGACAGCCTTATAACATAGAGCCCCGATGCTTCCTTCTCGCCTTTCACCGCCATAGCCATGACTCCTTTCAGGGGATCATCTCCATGATACCGGATTCATCCCGGCCCCCGCGACTTGCATGATTTCACGATCGAGCTTGTCTTGCCGAACAGGTCTACCATCACGGCGGGGCGCCGCCCATGCCGGACAAGGGCAAAACGGACCGGGCGCTCTGCGATCAGGCCTCTTCGCGTTCCCGCACCTCCCTCGTCAAAACTTCACGCGGCACTTTTTCTTGCCCCTGTCGAGCGTAACCGACTCGGGAAACTCCGCCCCGAAACCGTAATACTCCAGCGACATGTCCAGGAACAGGAGCATGAACCCTTTTTTCGATTTGCGTATTTCAAAGGTCGAATTCTTCCCGTCCTTCAATTCGACAAACATCTGGTGGCCCTTCCGGGTCCAGGTCGAATCGCCGCCGGCCGCCGACGCATCGAAGGCGCACATGTACCCGCCGCCCTCCTTGCCCGAGGCAATGGCATTGTGGTAGGAGATCCCGGTGACCTCACCTCCCTCGGTGGCGAGCTCGAGCCTCACCTCGCGCGACCCTCCGCCTTTGAACTGTTCCTTGTAATCGCATACCAGGGTTTCCGCTCCTTCGGCTGTTGCAACCGCCAGGATGAGGAAGATCCCTGCAAGCAAAATGGGCCGTCGCATCATACGCCCCTTCCCCCTTCAAGTCCGTGAATTCAACAATTCCGGGTGCGCCACCGGGCCATCCCGGTTGCGCCCCTGTGTTCCGTGACCTCGACGGTCGACCAGTCCGTCGTCCCGAAGGGGATGTCCGTCATCTGCATGGGCGTGTCTCCCTCCATGCGCCTTGGCCCTATCGCCGCTTCCAGAACAAAAGATAGAGCACTACCGCAATACCGGCCCCGATCGCAGCAGGCGAGCCGAAAGGAAGTGCATCCCACAGACTCTGCATTTGCCCGATGATGCCCGAGAGAAAATCGGACGATCTGGATGCCAGGAGCCCGTATTCGACCACTGTTTCCTCACCTCGTTGTCCCGGGGGTCAGGCGTGAACGTTGACCGGGGTCAGCGTGCGCAATGATGCATGGTTTCATCCTTGCCGGGAAGCCCCGACCCCGATATTATTCGGCGGCATGCTTTCGAAGCGCCTTGTCGGCCAGGTACCGCTCCGTGACATTGCGTCCGATTGCCAGCGCGCCCTCTGCATGGCCCGAGTCATCCACGATGACCTTGAAACTCAAGTCGACATACAGCCGGCTCCCATCCTTGTGACGGGAGCGTGTTGTCAGCACCCGGCTGCCCAGTCTGGTCTTGCCGGTCTCGATGGCCTTGTTGTAACCCTCCCAGTGTTTCCTGCGCAACTCCTCCGGGATGATGACGTCCAGGCTTTTCCCCAGCACTTCCCCGGCGGGAAATCCGAACAGGGACTCTGCGCCCTGATTCCATATCCGGATGAGCCCTTGCCGATCGGCAAAGATGATGGCGTCTGTCGTCTGCTCGACAATCCTTCTGAAAAGTTCGATGCGAATCTCCGTGCTCATTCGGCAAGCATCTCCTGCCACGGCTATACGGACAGCCCCCTGCGAGAGCCGACCCCGTTCAAATCAATGGGGAAAAACGATCACGACCTTCCCCCTGGCGGCCCCGCCGGCCCCCTCCCGATAGGCCTCGACGGCTTCGTCGATGGAGCAGGTCCTCGCGATGTCGGGCGCAGTCAGCTTTCCCTGCTCAAAAGCGGGCCGCAGCTTCTCCAGGATGTCGGCGGACGCCACCGCGTCGATACTCAGCGTGCTCAAGCCGAAAAGCGAGAGGCGCCGGACGAAGAAGTCCACCAGGTCGAAGCTCACCCTTCTCTCCCCGACCGAGACGATGTTGACCTGCCGGCCCCCCGGCGCAAGGGTCTTGAGCGAGACTTCGAAGAGCGCGCCGCCGACGCAGTCAAAGGCCACATTCACGCCTTTTTTCCGGGTGAATTCCCTCACGCGATCGGGGATATTCTCCGACAGGCTGCTGAGGGCCAGATCGATCCCGAGTCGCCGCGCCGTTTCCGGATCCGGCACCCGGCGGTCCACCGCGATGACGCGGGCCGATTTCATTTTCGCGAGCTTGATGACGGAGCTTCCCACGCCCCCGCTTGCGCCGGTGACGAGCACCGTTTCCCCGTCCTGCAGCTGCGCCTTTTCGATCAGCCCGACGTATGCCGTGACGTAGGTCCTTCCCACGCAGGCCGCCTCGCTGAAGGACAGATTCTGCGGCTTCGGCCGCGCGGCCTTCTTCGGGATGACCACATACTCCGCATGGCTTCCGTCCCGCGTGAACCCCACATCCCCGCCGGTGGCCCAGATCTCCTGCCCGATCATCTCCCGGTCCCCGGCGACGATGACGCCGGCAAAGTCCTGGCCCGGGGTTCGCGGGAGAACCGTTTTCTTGTATTGCCCGAGAACGTTTTTCCAGTCGCTGGGGTTGAGCGAGGCGGCGTACACCTTCACCAGCACCTCGTCGGGCCCTGCAACGGGCGCGGGAACTTCCTCGACGTGAAGGTGGCCGGTGAAATCCCCGAAGCTGCTGAATCGCAGAGCCTTCATGGCCTTTACTCCTTATAGCCTCCCTCGCCCTACGGAGACCT
>DIFQ01000107.1:0-17973 GCA_002419215.1 Syntrophaceae bacterium UBA5744 | reverse complement strand
TGATCCCGTTCCACTCCCGGGAGAGGGTCGGGGTGAGGGGGAACAGCAGCGCAATCAATCGACAATGAACAATTTTGCGCCGGTGTGAGTGAACGAACGGTGCGGCTCCGCGTTGTCCGCCACCTGGTAGCTCATGCCCGGCGCGAGGACGAACCGGCGGCCGTCGGCCAGCTCCGTGTGCAGCTCGCCCTCCAGGCACAGCAGGATGTGCCCCTTGCTGCACCAGTGATCCGCAAGATAGCCCGGCGAGTACTCGACCAGGCGCACGCGGATGCTACCGAAATTCCGGGTTCGCCACCGGGCCATCCCGGTTGCGCCCCTGTGTTCCGTGACCTCGACGGTCGACCAGTCGGTCGTCCCGAAGGGGATGTCCGTCATCTGCATGAGCCTTCCTCCACGAATGCCCCTGTCACTCCCCGATCCCTGCCATGACGCGGGCATCCTTCTTGAACTGCTCCAGCGCGCCCATCAGGGACTGCTGCACGGCCATTCGCTGGGCCTGCGGGGAGCCTGCCCCATGGGTGGACTCGACGGGAATCACCGAGCTCTGCCCCGTCAGGTACTCGATGAGCCTCATCATCCGGACACGGTATTCCGTCGGGATATCCGCCCGTCCCCGCAGATATTTGTCCAGCAGCTTCCCGATCTTCTCGTTTTTGAAATCCTTGGCCGTGGGGGCTGTGCAGACGAGCCCGCCGGCAATGTCGGAGGTGACGTAGTTGCCGTCCCAGATGGCGCTCACCCCCTGGAGCTTGGCGATGTTGATGTAGAGGGAGTCCGGCAGGAATACTCCCGAGGGGCTCTTCCGGGCCTGGTAGATGGAGGCCAGGGCGCAGCCCGTGGACAGCTCGCTCTGAAAGTAGAAGTCCGTCAGCTTTTCCCGGATCTGCCTTGTCAGCCCCACCCCGTTGTAGTCGGCGATGACCGCCGCCGCCCCCATCAGGAGATCCCGGTGACCGATCTTGCAGGCCGTGCTGAACAGCCTCTGGAGCAGGGCGAAATAGCTCACCAGCGCCCCGGCGAATTCGCTCTCCCCGCACATGAACACGCGATCCCAGGGAACGAACACATCGTCGAAGATCACGTGCGTGGAGCCGTGGGCGCCGTACCGGGCATTGCCGTAATCCATCTCCTCGCCCGTGAAGAGCCTCGCGTTCGGCCCCGGCGCCTCCGCCACGTGAATGATGCCCGGCGCATCGCTTCGGACGGCAAAGCAGACGGCGTAGTCTTTTTCCTCCGGCTTGAGCGCCGTGCAGGGAAGAACGACGATCTCATTGGCGATGACCGCCCCGGAGATGCTCGCCTTGGCGCCCCTCACGACGATGCCGTCGTTTCGCTTCTGCACGATGCGCAGGTACGAATCCGGCTCCTGCTGGCCTCCGGGGGATTTGCTCCGGTCCCCCTTGACGTCCATCATGGCGCCGGCCACGGCCAGGTCGTTTTCCTGCACATGCTTCAGAAACGAAACGAACCGCTTGTGGTAGTCCGTCCCCAGTTTCCGGTCCATGTCGAAGGTGGCGGCAAATGTCGAATTCAGGGCGCCCGTGCTCACACAGCGCGCCCCGATGCAGGCGCCGTGCTTGTGCACCAGGTACCTCGATGCCCGAAAGCGCCTGTCCAGGTCCTCCCGGTCGGAAAGGATGTGGACGAACCGGCTGACCTTGCCCCCCGTGAAGGGGGACTGGGCGGTGAGCAGGCCTTCGCAGTCCTGCCGGGAGGAAAGCTCGTAGACAAGCCCGATGGCATCCAGCGGCGGTTTGAAGCAGGGGTGCGAGCCGATGTCGCTCACCCGCTCGCCGAAAGAGTACAACTCGGGCGCCTGCCTGCGGACGCTTTCCACATACTGCTCTTTGGTCCTCATCGCCATCTCGTTCCTCCTTGACCGGCAGGTCGATCAGTGAATTATTCCATTTTGCCCTTCTTTCTCACGGCCTGCCCGATCGAAAAGGCATCGCCCAGCCGCTTCCCCATGCCGTAATAGGCATTCGCCTCGGGGGCAAAGAAAAAGGGCCTGAGCTTTTCGACGTCCAGATCCCCCTTGTCATCGAGGACTTTCGCATCGGCCTTGACGTCCAGGATCTCGCCGACAAACTGCGTGTGCAGCCCCAGCTCGATCTGGTGGACCAGCTTGCATTCCAGGACGAGGGGGAACTCTTTGATGTACGGGGCATTGACCAGGGCGCTTCGGACCGGCGTAAGACCGGCCTCGGCAAACTTGTCCGTCTTCTTTCCCGACACGAGGCCGCAGTAGTCGGCCTGGATGGCATAGTATTCGGAGGGGATACTGATGGTGAAGGCGCCCTGCAGGACGATATTCCCATGGGTGTACGTGGCCTTGCGAAGCGAAACGGCCACACAGGGGGGACTGGAGCAGCAGATGCCGCCCCAGGCGGCCGTCATGACGTTCGGCTTTCCCGCGGCGTCATAGGTCCCCACGAGCAGGATCGGCGTGGGGTACAGGATTGTTTTTGCACCGAGTGACTTTTTCATTTCACCCTCCTTGAAAGAGCGCATGATCACTCAATCATCACGCCGGATCCCTTGCCCCCTGGGGGGGGCGGCATCAACGGAGCTTCAGGTTGCGGAGAAAAAACCGATACTATGTCCAGGAGCATCCGCTTTTGCTGGATCGAACGTGATGTCATCCGCGACAGGAGTGCATCCATGGATTTTGGGACCACGCTGATTTTCTCGATCCTCTTTGGATCGATAGGCATGGGATACTTTGTCTATGGCAAAAAGCAACAGGAGGCTCTCCCCTTGCTCGCCGGCATCGTTCTTTGCATTTTTCCTTATTTCGTGTCCAATGTCTATATCATGGTCTTCGTGGGGATCATGATTGCCGTCCTTCCGTGGGTAATCTGACCATGCGGATACATGGTTCGATTCTCAATCATTGAGACCCCTTCGTCTTCCCGGAAATCCGTGCTCTACCCTTTGCCGTACTGTTCACGCGCGAGGGGCAGGAGCCCCGCGCTCTTCAGCCTGTCGAGCGGCGCCAGGAAGGTGACCTGGACCACGCCCGGAAGGCGGCCGATCTCGATGGCCCCCGTGATCGTGGCGCGGTTTCTGACTTCCGCAACGCTCATGTCAAGGAGTTTCGCCGCCCGCTGCAGCCCGCAATCGGTCGCCTTGTTGAGATCCGCGCCCGTACCGACGACTGAAATGGGGGCCGTTTCTTCCAGGCGGCGGACTCCCCATTTTTTCGCCAGCCCTTGAGCCCGCTTCCTTTCCGCCGCTGTGATGGGCCGCGCCAGATAGGGAAGGTCTTCGACCAGCGGGAACAATACCGGGCCTTCGAGGAAGCGGCCCTTGATGACATTGACCTGGAGGGTGACGATGCCGGCCACATCGATCGTATGCCCGGCGATTTCCCCGTCGCCCTGGAGCGCGTGCATATCTCCCATGTAGATGCCGGCGCCGGGAACTTTCACGGGCGCCACGACGATCGCGCCCTTCCTGGCGGCGTTGATATCCATGTGACCATCGGTTCGGTGCTCGAGCTGTTCGGCCGTGAGCGCGTACTCGTGAGGCGCCCCGACGAGGAAAACACCGAAATCGCCGGCGTTGTGGGAATCGGGCATCCGGATGGCCGGAGTCGTTCCAAGCTGGCCCATGAAGGGTCTCATGCGGGAAATAACCCCCGGCATGTCATGGGGCGCAAAGAGAAGAATCGGATGCTGCCGGCAGCTGTCCGAGAGCTTCGCGTAGTTTCTTGCATCTTTTGCGATGAATTCCGCCGTTTTGATGTCGACGGTTATGCTGACCTTGCCGGCCTTGTCAAACGTCGCCGTATATCCGTGTTCAAATTGAAAGGGCTTGAGCGTTGTGCCGCAATTGATGCAGCGCACCGCCTCTTGCCCGATCCCCTCGATGGTTGTTTCGGGGCGCATGGCGCCGCAATGTGGACACTTCTTCGCAACGTAGGGGTCCCCGTTGAAATAATCGCCCATCATCCGGTCGACACCGGATGCGGCGGCAATGGAAGTGACTTTGATGTCGCGGATCCGGATGACAACCGCGTCACCCGCCTCCGCGTTCTCGACATGGACCGGTTGTGTCACCTCGTGCCCGCCTCGAAGTTGCGGGGTGATCATCGGGCCCCAGCAGCCCGGCATGGTATTGGCCTCTATGATCCCCCCGTTTTTGAGCGGCCCGAGCATGGGCGCGCCAGGGTCAAGAATCCCGTCGGTGTAAGTCGTAACAACGACTTTTTTCACTGCCATGATCTTTCCCTCCTTTGTCAAAAGGTTTAGATCCCGTTCCAGGGCTTCGAAAGCGGTCTATTACAGAAAGAACACCCCTCATCGCATAATTTTGCTGCGGATCGGTGATCACTCAACCGGTTTCGGATATCCGGTTTGCACTGACCACTGCTGAAGCTGTATGAAGAGCTCCTCGCCTTTCGCGCAGATCTCGCCTGCAGCCGACAGGGTCACGCTCACGGTGACCTTCCTGTCCTTGATCTCTTTGACCCTTGCACGCACTTCCAGGGTCGTCCCCAGTGGTGTCGGTTTCAGATAATCCACTTTGATCGACGCCGCGACAAAGCGCGGAAGCGGTTTCTCCCCCAGGGAATATCCCTTTTCACGCAATTTTGCCGCCGATGCCGTGGCGGCGCCGTGACAATCGATCAGCGAGGCAATCAGGCCGCCGTATGCAAACCCCGGGACTCCTCCCGAGTGACAGGGCTTCGGGGTAAAATGACAAACGGCTTCCTCGCCGTCCCAGTAGCTCTTGATTTTCATTCCCGCCTCGTTAAGCGGTCCGCACCCGTAGCAGTGCGCAAATTCATCGGGATAGTAGTCCTGAATGGCCTTGTCCGCCATCGCTCACTCCTTTTTCACAGGTGACCCCGTTTCCGTTGTCCATTGTCGATGACGGCCCCTCTATTCCATTGCCTGTTATCGGTGGTACTTTCCCGTTATGTTTTCGATAATTATTTCCACCACGGTCGTTCCCTTCACCATGTTTTCGGGGATTTCCTCATCAAGCAATCGAGGGGCATATTTCCGGATAATGTCCTTCAGGATGCGATGCTTTTCATGCAGATCGGCAACAATACCTGCCGTCCCCATAATGACAACGCTTTCATATTCGGTATCGGCCTTGCAGGGTGTATCCAACTTATCAAGCAGCAATCCGGTCATTTCATCCGCTTCAAAACAGACTTTCTGGCAGCGGTTGATGTTTTTCAGCTTTTGACCTTTCGGCAGACCGTGAAAATAGATTTTGCCATCCCTATAAACGAAGTGAACAGCCACGGTGTAAGGATAACCGTCAACATTGATGGTAGAAATACGTCCTACCTGAGCCTTCGAAAGGAAAGCATCAATCGCTTCCCTCGTCATGGTAAATTCTTTCATTCTTTGCTGCATTCGTCATTTCTCCTGCCGATTTCGCTTGGTCAGCCTTTACGGTTCAGACAAGAGTCATCTAAACCGAGCACACCAATACCCGGTAGACAGCCACTGTTAGATTATATTCTATCCAGAACACATGACATTCGGACAGGGTGCAAATTGCAATATGCAAGTCTGACCCCGCTGCTTCCTCTTCCCGATCACCCGACGGGTGATCATCGGCCGGGGAACAGTCAGGTGTTCACCCCCTGCGCAACGAGTTTCCCGTCCTGGTTTGTCACCGTCCATTTGTACGTCACGGTGCCGCCCCGTTTCCCCTCTTTCTTGCCGACGACCTCGACCTCGGAGGAAAGACGGTCGCCCGGGAAAGCCGGGGTCCTGAAGGCAATGTCGGTTGCGGAGACCCAGATCGCATCCGCCAGAAACCCGTGTTTTGCCATGAGCCCCATCATGCCGGCCATGATGTAGATCCCGGGTGTGACCCGGTCTTTGAACCCCTTGCTCTTCGCGAATTCGGAGTCCAGGAAACCGGGAAGATCCATGCCGGACATCTGCGCGACCAGGTCAATCTCGGTTCCCGTGATGGGTTTCGTGACCGGGGACTTGTACACCTTGCCGATCTCGATTTCGTCAAAATACATGGCGCTCCCCCTTTCTCCTTATTGGAAAATCCGTTCACTCTTTTCTCGCCGGCGCAAAGAAGCAGGAGACGAGACTCCAATCTTCGCAGCGGGACACGGTGCAAATCGCAATATGCAAGTCTGACCCCGCTGCTTACTCCCTTGGTTACTTCCCTCTGTTCCCCAATTCCCTGTGCCTGAAACAGTCCACGACATGATCGTTCACCATGCCCACGGCCTGCATGAAGGCATAGCAGATGGTGGGCCCGACGAACGTGAACCCCCTCTTCTGCAGATCCTTGCTCATGGCGACGGACTCCGGGGTGCGGGAGGGGATATCCGTCATCGTTCTCCATGAATTCCGGATCGGTTTGCCCATCACGAATTGCCAGATGTAGCGATCGAAACTCCCGAATTCCTCTTGAACCTGCCGAAATGCCCTGGCGTTCGTGATCGCAGCGTTGATCTTGAGCCTGTTTCTGATGATCCCGGGATTGGCGAGCAGCCGGGTCACGGTTTTCTCGGAGTATCTGGAGATCTTCCGGGCGTCAAAATAGTCAAACGCCTTTCTGTACGCTTCCCGCTTTCTCAGGATGGTCGACCAGCTCAATCCCGCCTGGGCGCCTTCCAGGACAAGAAACTCGAACAGCGTCCGGTCATCGTGGACTTCCACCCCCCATTCATGGTCGTGATAGGATTGCAGGAGCTCGCTTCCATTAGCCCAGTCGCAGCGTTTCATCGGCTACCGTCAATCTCAGACATGGCGCATATCGCAATGTGCCAGTGTTGTGTCTCAGAAATTCGTTTACGATGTTGTCCACAGTTTCCCTCGCGGGCTTCTTCCTTCGAGAGCCGGTAAAAACAATGTCATTGCGAGGCGAGCCTATAGCAAACCGCTTCCATAATCTCCCTCTCCTCGGGCGGCCACATCCTTAATCTCCCTCTCCCTTGAGGGGAGAGGGTCAGGGTGAGGGTGAATGCCTCCCCTTCCTCTGGTTGGAGAGGGTTGGGGTGAGGGTGGATTTTGCGAGCCGTGGCAATCAACGATTGAGAACTTCTTTCATCTTCAGGCGTTCTCAACGGCAGATCGCCGCGTCGGCTGCGCCTCCTCGCGATGACGACTTGTCTGTATTTCGCTCGTCGGAAAATTGAATCCCGCTCAGTCGCTGTGAATGCAAGGGTAACTGATTCCGGTACAGGACACCAGTCTGACCTTGTCGCTTTCCTGTCGCTTTTGGGCTTAGTGCCCGTCTTCGCGCAGGTAGACCGATCGCGCCGTCACGGCCGTGTCCGGAAACTCGGTGAAGACGCCGTCCACGCCCAGCCGGAAGAACTGCAGGTACTCGGCCTGCGGATCACCCATATAGCTTGAAGCCAGACGCCGCTGCTCATTGCGGAACGTAAAAACGTGCACGAATAACCCCCGCTTGTGAGCTTGAGCCACCAGTGCCGTCGGCGGCTGCGTTGCGGCGTCGCGCAGGTCCACCTTGCCGTCGCCATTGACGTCCACGAGCTGTCCAGCCCTGCCCATGCGGCCCTTCAGGGGCACGATATAGGGTTTCCAGACGCCGATGCCGTCGGCATAGGTCCCGATTTCAGCCAGGCCCGATGGCGTAACCATGTCGGCAAACAGGCGGTCATCGCCGGACTTGCACCAGTCATAGGGTCGGTCGAAGGGTATCGCATAGGTGATCTTGCCGGTCTTCAAGTCGATGTCATCGCCGTCCACGAGTTGCACCATGCGCGTCTTCAACCCCTTGCGGCGCATCTCTTTCAGGCTGCTCGGCTCGAAGCTCTGCACGAACACGGGCGCGGACCGGCTGTTCCACCCCTCCGCGCTGAGCGCGGCGATCAGCTTGTCCTCCAGCGGGAGCCCAAGGTCGCGGTGATAGGTCGGGTTCTTGGTCTCGGGGTAGACGTAAATCGCGCGCCCAAGTTTTGCGCTTTGCGTTTTGGCCAGGTCGAAAATCTCCTGCATCGTCACGACCCTGAATTTGCCGTTGTTCTCTTGAGGACGCTCAGGGTCCGTGATCACGGCGCCCAGCGTCTTGATCTCCGCCAAGGTGAAATCGTGGGCGAACCAGCCCGTCTGCTTCTCGCCATCCACCGGCCAATCCACACGTCTGCGGTCGGCGAATTCGGGCCTGGAGGCCACGTCGGTGCTGGTCGCGAGGTTCGGGTCATGGCGTGCGATCAGCACGCCGTCCCTCGTCGAGATGAAATCAGGCTCGATCACTTCGGCGCCCTGATCGATCGCCAGCTGATAGGCCTCGAGTGTGTGCTCGGGCAGATAGCCCGATGCGCCTCGATGCCCGATGACCAGCGGCGGCTTGCCGTCAAGCGTCGAAAGGGATTTCCCGCCGCGACCGGCGGCTGAGATGCCGGTCGCGGGATCACCGGCCAGGCCGACCTTGGGAAAGACGCTCACGAGCGTGAGAGCCAGCACGCAGACAAGCAGCGGCGGGGCGATGCAGACGTTCAATAGATAGCGCACAGTGACCTCCTGTTCGACGCAAATCTCCGATTTCATTAGACGGGTCATCCACACGGCAAGGGGCCGTCACTTTGCCAGGGGCAGCGGGTTGCCGGCGCGAACATCGACGAGGGTCTTCACCAGTTTTTCGGACCAGAACTTGAAGGCTTCCTTGGCGGAACCCCACTTCGAAAACCGCTCGTCGAATTCTGCCGCACGCTTGATCGCCCCCATGGCGACGACCTCGTTGGTCGTGGTGTCGAGGACCATCAGCTCGGCCGCCGTCTCGCCGCTGCCGACCCACCCGCCCGTGGCGCCCTTTTTGACGAGGCTCACGCCCAGCCCGACGGGAACGATCGAGGTCACTGCGCTCACACCGGGTCTGCTCGGCTGCACGTTCGTGATCGCGAAGCGGACCCGCGCCACGTCGGGACCGGGCTCCGCCACGATGGGAAGCTTGTCCTTGAAGGCCGCCACGAGAGCCTTGTTGAATTCGTCGCACAGTTCCTTCATCTCCTGGGCATCGATGCCCTTGTAATCGGCCTTGTCGGCCAGGAAGAAGATGACGCTGTCCACCATGAACTTGTTGTACTTCTTCAAATCGACCCCCGGCTTTAGCCAGCGATACCCCCCGGCTTCTCCCAGCTTCAACAGATCATAGATGGATGGATTCCCGAGAAACCCTGAGCGTGTAAAATCGTCCGCCGCAAACACCGTCGATACGGTGAACAAAAGACCGATCGCCACTGCCAACATCATTCTCGCTGCTCTTTTCATCTCGTCCTCCTTCGTGTATCTGTGGGGTCAGGCCTGATTATTGCCATTTTGACATGGCACGAATCGCAGTCTCCCCTCTGTTTCCATGCAATAAGTCAATCAGTTAAGTCTGACCGCAATCTTGCCTTTGGTTCTTCCGTGTACCCGGAGGCTGTCGCCCTGTATCTGCTTCACCTTGAGCGCCTGCTTTTTGATCTGAATTCTCAAAGTGCCCGGTTTCAGTGATATCATTTTAACGGTCTGGTCGTGCGAATCCTCGCCCGTGTAAAGGCCCGACATACTCCCGGGAATTCGAGCCCCTGACTTGAGAACAAATGTTCCTGTCAGAGTATACGGTACGATTATGGTGGTGCGCGTTGTTGTGATCAGACAATTAATCGCCGAATGGGGAGGGACACTGACTGGGACAGTGAATGTATACGTTTCCGTCTTCGATTCCGATTTGTTGAAGGTGAACGTGTTGGTCACGCCTGTGGATACTTCGACCTTGCCATTTGCGAAGACGGGAACTTTCACCTCGCCGCTTGCCTTGACTGTAACGTTGACTCCCAGGGAATTGGACCAGCCGGAAGACTTTGTGACCGAAAAGGAACCGCCGATCGAACTGGTCTGCGTCACCCCTGTTTCGTTGTGCACCGTATGCTGATAGACATTCTGATCAGGCGAATTCAGCGTCATCTTGCCATCCAGGTTGTAGTCGATTTTTGACATTTCCACATCTTTTATCTCATCTGTGACCTTGGAGCACCAAACGGGACGGCCCTGGTTCGCCTCCGGACGCTTGCCTTTGTAGACGCAGAAGTTGCCGTCATCCTGTATGACCGCGTAAAATTCACCGCCAGTCGCAGTCTTCTTGTGGGACCACACGTGACCTTGCTTGTCGCCCGGCTTGCCCTTATAAATGACAAAATTGCCATCGGCTTGCATGATGGCGAAAAACCGGCCGCCGCGTGCAGTCTTTTTAGTGCACCACAGCAATCCATAATTATCGTCAGGACCCGATCCCCGGTAGACGCAGAAATTACCATCGGCCTGCATGATGGCGAAAAACAATCCACTCTTCGATGCGAGGTAGTCATGGACCCCGAGAACCTTGTTTGTAGCCAGTATCGACCCCTTGTTCGCCATGAATGATTCCCCCTTTCCCGGATTACGGTCTGGCGGGCGGCCTTTTCTCGAGTTAAGCTTATTCTCCGACGATGAGACGCATGGTGAGTGGCTCAGCTTGCCGGTTGCCCCTTGAAATGCTGCCTCAAGATTGATCGTTCACGACCTGGCCCGCAGTGCCACCGCTGTCTGTAAGACAACAGTCAAACCTGACCCCACCGTTCCCCCCGGGTGGCTTCTCGGTGCCTTTATTTTATTCTGGCGACGGCGGCAAATTCCTTGGCTTCCGAGTCAAACGCTGCGCCGGCGACATCTCCAAGAAACTTCTCAACAGCAAATCCGTTATCCGCAAACTCCCGTTCCAGAGCTTCGGGGCTGAAATACTGCAACCAGTTGTATACGGTTCGTTTGCGGGTGGCTTCTATGATTGAATACTTGTCAAGAACGACCTTTTCCTTTTCGTATCTGAATGTATTCAGGAAACCGTAGTACTTGTTTGGCGACCAGAAATTGTTGAGGAAATTGACTCCGTAGGCTGCCGTCTCTTCCCGCGGCCCAAACGCTGCCAGGGAATACACATCAAGGAGAACCGAGCCGCCGGGCCTCAGTATCGTGTGAAACTTGCTCAACAGCCTTTTTCGTTGGTCGGGGCTGAGGGCACAGAAGTCGCACGTGATCATCATGACAAGATGAAAACGATCCTCGGTATCATACTTCAGGTAGTCTTGATTGATGTAGTGGATGGATAGCCCCTCCATGGTTGCAACCTGCCGCGCGTGCTGAATCGCCCTCGCTGAAAAGTCTATTCCAGTCACATCCGCCTGCTTTTGAGCCAGTTTCGCCGTATACAGCCCCGGGCCACAGCCGAAGTCCGCAATCTTCGTCCCGGCACCGACGTTGAAATAGGAGGCTATCCACTCCACCGATCGGCGGATGAATTCACCCTTACGGGACGCGACGTCAGTCTCCTCGTTGAGGTGGAAAGAAAGCATTTGCCGTGATGTGTGCTCATCCGTCCATAGTTCACGTGCAGTATAAAATTCAAACGGCTCAGGACGAGCGTTTATGGCTTCAAGCTCCTCAAACATGTCTTCTCATGTCTCTCTTGGAACGATTCGGGTCTTGTATTTCAGCATTTCTTCTCTATTGCTGTGACGATCCGACTGATGGAAGCGTAGTGCAAATGAAGGAAATCTCCAATTTCCTGCAACTTGTAGCCCCAATCTGTGTATGCTGCGTAAATAGCCTTGTTGCGCTTTTGCTTATCCCACTTTCCCTCTCCTGCGAATACCCGGCTCAAATCCGGTCTGTTTGCATACCTCTGCCCCTTAGGAATCTCCCGCGTGACATCTATGTCTTCGGAGACGTACCCGAGCACCGTTTTCACAAAAGACTCGTCGCCCAGATATATTTGCCCTTTTAGATCCTCCCAGGGAGATTTCTTGATTTTCATTCCCGCTTTGACGAAGTCGGCAAATCTCCTTTGTGCCCTCCTATTCCCCCTGCCGAATCGTGCAAGAATCCCTTCCGTTGTCAGGAATTCCGGCTTCTCCGCCTGCCCCACAACTGCTCGATAACTGCTCCACGTGTAATCGTCCGGGGCTTTAACCAGACCTGCCCGCACAGGATTCAGCATCATGTAGCGGGCAAGCTCCAGGAGATACTCGTCCCTGTCCACCAGGATCGCCTTGTATCGCCCCTGGAAAAGATGGCCAGTCTTCTTGCGCTTCCAATTGAACTTCTGCGTGTAGATGCCATTGAGTTGTCTCATCCCCCTCGAGAGGTTCGCATCGGGGGTCTCAACCAGCAGGTGGTAGTGATTTCCCATCAGACAATAGGCATGGCAGATCCAGTTGAAGCGCTGGACGACAAACCCCAGGATGTCGAGAAACATCCTGTGATCGGATTCATCCGTGAAGACTTTCGCCCGCGCATTGCCTCGCGACGTGACATGATACAATGCGCCGGGGAATTCTATGCGGAGTGGACGAGCCATAAGCAAACACTATCATCAATAATGTTGAAATACAAGACCTGACCCCAGCTTTCGCCTGTCCACCAGGATCGCCTTGTATCGCCCCTGGAACAGATGGCCCGTCTTCTTGCGCTTCCAATTGAACTTCTGCGTGTAGATGCCATTGAGTTGTCTCATCCCCCTTGAGAGGTTCGCATCGGGGGTCTCAACCAGCAGGTGGTAGTGATTTCCCATCAGACAATAGGCATGGCAGATCCAGTTGAAGCGCTTGACGACAAACCCCAGGATGTCGAGAAACATCCTGTAATCGGATTCATCCGTGAAGACTTTTGCCCGCGCATTGCCTCGCGACGTGACATGATACAATGCGCCAGGGAATTCTATGCGGAGTGGACGAGCCATAAGAAAACACTATCATCCTTTATGTTTAAATACAAGACCTGACCCCAATATTCCCCTCCTATCTTCTATTAGTTCAAATGCACAATTATCGGGATATGCTACTCGATACTCCCGCCTTGCTCCGATAGATACACCGCAGAAATATTCAGGTTTTTGCTTATCGATATACTTGGCTTTCCTCAGGGGATCATTGCCTCTGTCATTCAAGCTATGATCTATCCGTAGACTATGGGACTTTATTTCCGTTATCAACTTCTCGAGTTGACTTGCGCGCTCTTTGACTTCAATGCACACCAACACTTTATTGCCATTATAGAGTGCGAGATCCATAAGGTCGTCTTCGAACTTCAAAATCAGATTATTTGACTTCGCGATCGAGTATAGGCGAACATACTCGGCAACTTGGACAAAGTATTCCCAGTTAGGCGCTGGTTCCTTTGTGGATGCATACTTGCTAAACCAGTTATAGGGACCCTTATTCGCGGGTAATTCCTTCAACCTAAAAGATCGACCCTCCGGAATTATTAAACCTTTCTTAACTCCAGAGCCCAACAAATACATCAAATCTTTCGGCAGTCTTTTCTGTATTTTTACGAAGTAGTCATCTGCCGGTATAGAATAGTCCCAATCCTTGCATGCACAGAGTGCACAACTTCGAATATATCTGTCAAATTCAGCGATCATTAATCAATGCGGGCCTGACCCAATCGTTCCCAAAGATATCAGGACACGGGGTTCTTGGATTATCAGTTCTCGTCTTATCTTTGCATGTGTAAGGCAGCAATCTGAGTCATATGCTATCTGGCAACGGAATGAACTGACAGATCAAGACCTGACCCCCATTGCCTGCCTTTTCTTTCTCTAATTCTTTGTTAAACCTCGAAATCATTCGCTATTGTGAATACAGACGAAAAAGCGCCTTTGGCTGTCGCTTTCGAAATAGTCTGTCTGGGCGATGCTTCTCTCTCCAAATGAACAATATTGCGAAATTGACGTACTGAATCTGCCAGTTTGTGAATAGCCGTCTTAAGGAGCCCCTTATCTTCACAGGCTTTTATATATGCGTCCAATTTATTGCTCGGAGCGGAGACATTTTTATATATCAGGTAAAGTCGAAGAAGCTCCTCGATAACACCACCAGATAGAATAACCGATGGCTTATGATAACCGTGCTGTGCAAGCAAATATGCCTGTTCTATGTCGCGGAATATTATCTTCTTTATGAACTGATCGTGGATGAAGTTGATCTTCTTGCTGAACGTTCTCTTAGTTATGCCATATTCCCTTTCTATCTCATGCCACGTATTAGGCGATGGGAAATGGGACGCTGCTTTGTCTGACGGCTTCATCTTCGCTTCTTTTGAATCTCGTAGATTAGCTTCCTTGGCGGATAACCATGAAGATGCAAATGAGTGAGCTGGGCTACCTATGCCTCCAAAAGAACCTGAAGCGATTTTCATTCGCGCCTGTGCGATAGGGATTGAATCTATCTGATCCGCAATTTCCTTTTCATATCCTTTCATTTCCACACCTAACGCCGGTGGTCATCCCGCACATATTATTCCTCCGCAAAATAATCCGAATCCACCTTCTTGATCTCGTACGCATTGACCGTGGATACGCCAACATTGTGTTCAATCATCAATTGTGCAAGGGTTTCACCATCGATAAGGACGACCTTGGCATCGATTCGGGAAACATAATCTGCAGCGTCAGATGAAAAATATGAAGTAGTAATGAATAATCCTTTCTTCGCATGATGGCCGGATAACGCGCCTACAAACTTCTGAATTTCAGGTCGGCCGACGACATTTTCCCATCTTTTTGCTTGGATATAGATAGCATCAAGACCAAGCCTATCCTCTTTTATAATTCCGTCGATTCCGCCGTCTCCACTTTTCCCTATGGCTTTGCCTGCATCTTGACGAGTCCCGCCATAACCCATTTTCACAATGACCTCGACAACAAGGCGTTCAAAGAATGAAGGTGAGCAGGTCTTAAGCCTTTGTAGTAACTCAGCTGCCAGATCATTCTGTATCCGTTGGAATGCGATCACCAACGATTCTTCCGGGGTTTTATCATTCACTTCTGGACCGGGATCTTCCGTTACCTTTGGATGCCTTAAAGCGCGAAATTCTTGAAATTCCTTAAACTGCATTAAAAAATTGACATCAATCCTTGGAGGTTTCTGTTTCAGCACGTCGATACCACGCTGTGTTATTCTATTCACCCCCCTCTTAGGAGATTCAATCAAGCCTGCTTTTTTCATGTATGTGCGGGCCCAACCAATTCTATTATCAAAAATCTCTTGTCCGCTGGGTAAGAGTTCGCGTTTCTCTTCATCCGTCAGTTTGAACTCCGTAGCTAGCGCATCTACCGCTTCTCTAAGGATATGGCCTTGACCATCACCGTAATACTTTAAAAGAGGGAGCATACAGGACTGGTAGTCCGGAATAGCCATGACGGAATCCTTTCATTTTATGCACTAGCAGGGCATGGGTTAGAAAAGCTTGGGCTTTATTCTTGTTCAGATATCAGACCTTATGTCCAATCCAGTTATTTTTCTCAGTGATTATCAAAATCGTTATACGGGGTGTTCAAAACCACGGCGACGTATATTTCGAGCAATGCTTGACGTACGGGGTCATTTTCTTCAACAAATCGCAAATTCATCTTTCTAATACGCGCCTTCGCGGCATTAAACGCTTCGACGAACTTTTCGTCTTCCATCAAAGCTGACCGCGAGCCCTCACCCTTCTTGTACGTGGCTTTCATGCGTCCAGTGGCTTCACGCGCAAGACGAAATGCAAATGATGCCATTCGGTGCGTGGCGCCAGGACGCGAATGACGTCCAATCCGCCCCTTAATGCTATTGCTGCGGCCCACATAGAGATGTTTGTCTCCTTCCGATAAGAGATAAACGCCTTTTCTAGGCAATGTATGTGGAGGTAGCGTATCCGGTGTAAAGGGTGACATCGCGAGGAGGTGCTCCAGTTTGGGCTTTAGCTCTTCGATGTGAGAATTAAATTCAGTTTGCATCAACGTTCTTCCAGTATGAGATGTCGCGAATCGCGATATGAACGTCTAACCCCGCTGCTTACCCTGTAGTAATACCCTATGGCCTCGGCACAACAACGCTGCCGGGGAGTCTTTTCGTCTCCTGAAAGAGTAAATTAGTATCTTCCATCGAGACTCGGTAGCCTATTCTTGTTTCATACTCTACAGTATTGTCAATTTCGCTTCGGTATTGGACAGATTCCCAGATTTCAACCGGATTATTCTTCAACCCATCAACCGTCTTCTTCGCATATCCTGCCTCATTTCCAGAAAAACGGAAGTCATAATTCCTGTATATGTACTGGCCTGGACCTAATGCAAGCGGATGGACTGTTCCTTCGGATTTCGTTGGGATCTGACCTTGTTTACCGATTACCGGCAACTCTGCCGAACGTATATCAGTAGCCGCGATGTTACCGATATTCTCCAGCTTAAGTTGCACATGCAATCTGACTCTACCGTCTTTCGTTTTCTCGATTTCAAGATATTTATCACTCTTAGGGAATTTGGAGGGACTAACAACTAAATACGGTCTCTTCTCTGCGATAAACTGTGCCCTGCTTGTTTCGAGAGCGTCTTTGGAGATCATGCAGCTTCGTATCGAAATTATGCAAGCTATCCCCGCCACGACTATAGCCGCAACATTTAATACTAAGTGCTTGTCTACTTGCATCCGTTACCCATCTTTCGGATAAGATCGGGGGGCCAGGTCTTGCTTTTTGCCTTTCCCGTTCCAGGCAGTTTAGAAGTTCTTGGATGCAAGGCGTCCCGAAGTGCCGTGGAGCGAGGCGTGCAGAGACGTACGTTGAGCGACGCGGGACGAGGGGAACGCAGCAGACGAGTGCTTATAAACTGCCTGCATGTCTACAGCCGTCAAAGGCTGGTCAAAAAGGTCCAGATGCAAGGCCCCCGAAGCCCCAAGGACTGAGGCGTACTTTGCGTACGCCGCAGGGACGCGGGGCGAGGGAAACGCCGCAGATGGGCCTTTTTCACCAGCCGGCTAGTCTTTCTTTGAAACCTTGATCACAATACTCCTGCAGCACTCATCATTCTTGATGATGAATGCGTCGGGTTTCTCCAGGATCTTGTAAAGGCCGTTGGCTTCGATGATGAGGTCGTCCTTGGTGAGTCCGTCCGTCTTGTTGATGATCATGAAACGTCCGATGGGGACTCCGCCTTCTTTTAATACTGCCATTTCTTGTCTCCTTTCCTTACGTATAGCGATTTACGTTTGCGATCGTTTCAATTACGGCCGTGACTCAGGGTATTGGGTATCGGGTATTGGGTCTAGGGAAGGAAGGGGATTGTCCCCCTCACCCTTGCCCTCTCCCGCTGTGGGAGAGGGTATCAAAATGCGTATCGTGGATTGCCACGCCTCGCGAGGCTCGGCTCGCAATGACTTTTTTCCTGATGCCTGAGTCCGGAAGCCAGAAGCCCGCCTGATTTTGCTCTTTCTTGTCCTAACTTCCGCTCTTCCTAACTTCTTAACTTCCGGTCTCTGAAAGAGACCCTGCTCGCTAGAGCAGTATAAGGCCTGTCCACACCACCTTCTCCGTCACGGGGAAGCGGAGTTTCGGCATGCCTGCCTTCTCCAGCGTGCCGATGACGTCGATGCCCATGGCCTCCATGGAGGGCCTGGCACGGAAGGGGTGGCGGCAGTGGCCCTCGGGTTCCATGACGATGCAGATCTCGCACAGGCGGCAGCAGCCCCCGATGAGCCCCGTGGCGAATCGCCAGCCGGCCTCGAAGCAGAGCCGCTCGCCCAGGTTCACAAGCTCGTGCAGAACCCGCGCGGGGTCGAAGACGGCCTTGGTTCTCCCCTTGGATTTCTTGTGAAGGGGGACGCTCAGTTGCACGAGCAGCGCCCTGTCGTAACGGGCAAGCGCGGCGCGGAACTCCGCAACCGATGGAAGATAGGGCGGGCACATGAGGTTCTTGCCGTAGGAGTCGCAGATCGGGACCTGGCACTTGAGACGGACCCGCTCATCGACGACGACGTCGGAGACCTTGATGAGTCTGGCCTCCGAGGCGCCCTTCTTCTTCAAGGTGTCGATGACCTTCCTGAGTTTTTGCGCTGGCGTTTTCGCGGGCTGCTTCAAGTGAATTCCCCCTGGAGTTCACATCTGTCCAAAATAGGTTGTAGCAATTGAAAAGGGCGCACCCGATCAGGTAAAGGTTTCTTTGCGACAAGAAAATGAA
>DIFQ01000060.1 GCA_002419215.1 Syntrophaceae bacterium UBA5744 | reverse complement strand
CTGCTCCGCCTGCGGCGCCGCAGGCCGCCGAGTCGTCACCGGCGGCGGGGACAGCCGTTGCGGGCGATGCCGAGGCCCTGCGGAAAGAGCGGGAGAAGGAAGAGAAGAAGGCGCGCAAGGAGCAGCAGAAGGCCGCCAAGAAGACGATGAAGGGAATCAAGAAACTGTTCAAGTGAGGAAGGCGGGAACATCATGAGTGAAAAGAAAATGCCGGAAGGCGCATACGACGTCATCATCATCGGCGGGGGGCCCGGGGGCCTCACGGCCGGGCTCTACTCGGCAAGGGCGAACTTCAAGACACTTCTGCTCGAGTCCGGGATGGTCATGAGCCAGATCACCGTGACCCACCTCGTGGAAAACTACCCCGGCGTTCCCGATATCGGCGGCTATGAACTCGTGGAAAAGTTCAAGGAGCAGGCAAAGAAATTCGGGCTCGAGACGACTTACGCTTCCGTGAGGGGCCTGGAGAAAACCGACATTTCGGGGCTGGCCGGCTGGCGGGTCAAAACCGACGCGGGGGATTTCGAGGCGCTTTCCGTCATCGTGGCCACCGGGGCCAACTGGCGCAAGATCGGCGTGCCCGGCGAGGCGGAGTTCACGGGGCGCGGCGTCTCGTACTGCGCCACCTGTGACGGGCCCTTCTATCGCGACCGGGAGGTCATTGTCATCGGCGGCGGCGACACGGCCGTCCAGGAGGCGCTGTTCCTCACGAATTTCGCGAGCAAGGTGACGATCGTCCACCGCCGCGACCGGCTGCGCGCAACACCCATCCTGCGCGAGCGGGCCGCCGCGAACCTGAAGATCGCTTTCGCCTGGGATTCCGTCGTGACCGAAATCGGCGGCGCGGAGGCGGTCACGCACGTGAAGATCACCGGCACGAAAGACGCGAAGCAGACCCGGGACATTCCCGCAGACGGCGTGTTCGTTTTCATCGGCCTGGTTCCGAACACGGAATTCATGAAGGGGGTCGTGAAGCTCGACAAGGAGGGGTACATCTCGGCGGACCGGGACATGAAGACATCGGAGCCGGGGATTTTCGCCTGCGGCGACTGCATCGAGAAACTCCTGCGGCAGGTCGTGACGGCCTGCGGCGACGGCGCCACGGCCGCCTTCTCGGCGCAGCTCTACGTCGAGGAGCTGAAGGGCGAGGGGTATAGCGGGCGGTAGAGCGCGGCTGCGCCTGAAGTGAGGAAGAGCGGAAGAGCAGAAGAGCGGAAAAGAGGACAAGCGGATTTTTCCATTTCCGATCTTCCGAGGTTCCTCACTTCCGATCTTCGTGATCATTGGGCGAGGCCGAAATTAAGAGGTTACTACGAGAGGAGAGTGAGTTGGATAACTTTGTCTCATTCTGGCAGCACCTGCCCTCGAAGATCGACCCGAGCATTTTTTCGATCGGCTCCTTCCAGGTCCGCTACTACAGCCTCATGTACATCGTGGCCTTCGCGCTGACGTACCTGCTCGTCGCGTACCGGCTGCGCACGGAGAAGTTCCCCTACACCAAGGAGACGATCCAGGATTTGATGGTCTGGGGCATCCTGGGGCTCATCCTGGGCGGGCGGCTCGGGTACGTCTTCTTCTACAACTTCGAGTATTTCGTCAGGCACCCCCTGGAGGTCTTCCTGCCCTTCTCCTTCGCAAACGGCGTGAAGTTCGTCGGCATCAGCGGGATGTCTTTTCACGGGGGGCTCATCGGCGTCGTCATCGCCGGCGCCATGTTCTGCTATATCCGCGGGATCCGGTTCTGGGACCTCATCGACCTCTTCATCCCCTGCGTCCCCCTGGGGTACACCTTCGGGCGCATCGGGAACTTCATCAACGGAGAGCTCTGGGGCCGGGCAACGACCGCCCCCTGGGGGATGTACTTTCCCCTCGATTCCACCCGGATGCTGCGCCACCCCTCCCAGCTCTACGAGGCTTTTTTCGAAGGGCTCGTCCTTTTTGCGGTGCTCTGGGGAATGCGCCGGCAGCGACCCTTCGAGGGCGCCTTCCTCGCTTACTACCTGATCGGGTATGGGGCCGTCCGTTTCTTCATCGAGTACGTCCGGGAGCCCGACGCGCACATCGGTCTTTACTTCGGGATGATCACCATCGGCCAGATCCTCTGCCTGGCCATGATGATCGCGGGTGCGGGGCTCTACATCTACCTGCAATCGCGGGCAAAACATTAGACGTTCGGTCGCGAGGCCCGGGCCGCTTGCTCGTGCCGGTCCGACGGCCGGCCGGACGTCGGGGAACAGGAGAAAATGAAAAATGGGAAAGAACGTTGTCATCATCGGAGGCTCCGCGGGCGGGCCTTCCGTGGCCGCTGAGGCGAAGCGGCAGGACCCCTCTCTGGCGATCAAGATCGTCGAGCAGGGCGAACACGTCTCTTTTGCGGCCTGACCCACCCCCTATTACATCGGGGATGTAATCAAGGACGAAAAGAGGCTCATCGCAAGAACACCGGAGAAGTTCGCCGAATCGGGAATCGAAGTCCTCCTTCGAACCCGGGTCGAGGAGATCGACGCCTCCTCGGGCGTCGTCCGACTCTCGGGCGGGTCCAAGCTCCCTTACGACGCCCTCGTCATCGCCACGGGGAGCCGGCCCATGATGCCGGGCATCCCGGGGGAGACCCTCGAAGGGGTCTTCACCATGAAGAACCTGACCGACGCGATCCGGATCAAGTCGTTCATCCGCGATCGCCACTGCCGGCGGGCGGCGATTCTCGGCGCGGGGTACATCGCCATGGAGATGAGCGAGGCGCTGAAGCGGATCGGGCTGCAGACGACGATCGTCTACCGGGGCAAGCTACCGGTAAAAAAGTGGGATGGGGAGTTCTCGAAGGTCGTTCTCGAGGAGATCACCCGCAACGGTGTGGAGTTCATCCCCGGCAGGAAGCCGATGGCGATCGATAAAGGGCGGGAGGGTTCCCTGCAGCTCGTGACGGACGGCGGCGTCATCGAGACGGATGTCATTCTCATGGGTCTGGGCGTGACCCCCGAGGTGGACCTGGCCAAGTCCGTCGGGTGCGCAATCGGTGAAGGCACGGGGGCCGTGCAGGTCGATTTCACCCAGAAGACGTCCCGCGATGGGATCTGGTCCGCGGGCGACTGCTGCGAGGTTTTCCACCGGGTGAGCCGCAGATGGACATCCATTCCCCTGGGTGACATTGCCAACAAGCAGGGACGTATTGCAGGCAGCAACATCGGCGGGCGCCCCGCGCGCTTCGAGGGGGCCGTGGGGGCCACGGCCTTCCGGGTCTTCGATCTCGAGGTGGCCGCCTGCGGCCTCTCCGAAAAGGAGGCCCTGGATAGCGGGTTCAATCCGGAAAGCACTCTTGTCTGGGGCACATCGACGGCACGTTCCATGGGAGGGCCGAGACTGGGCCTCAAGATCGTGGCCGACCGGTCCACGGGGAAGCTCCTGGGGGCCCAGGCCGCGGGACGGGGAGGGGCCGTCAGGAAGATCGACGTGCTCTCCGCCTGCTTGTGGAACGGGTTCGATCTCGGCGAGCTCGGCTACCTGGATCTCGCCTATGCGCCTCCCTTTGGCGGGGCGTGGGATTTGATCCACATCGCGGCCCAGGAACTGCTCCGCGAGATCGCCTCTTCCTGACTTCCTCGCTTCGCACTGTTGTACGGAGGCCTCGGGTACAGGCATTTTTGACCGTTCGGGAAGAGACATCCATCTGTGAATGGGGGGGAGAGGCGCAATGAGCGAATGTGTGCAGGTCATGACGACGGCTTCGACGAGGGAGGAAGCCGCAAGGATCGCATCGGCCCTCCTGGAGCAGCGGCTTGCGGCATGCGCCCAGATCGTCGGTCCCATCGAGAGCCGCTACTGGTGGAAAGGGAGGATCGAGCAGTCGACCGAGTGGCTCTGCATCCTCAAGACCCTCCGCGTGAAATTCCCCGCCGTCGAGGCGGCCATCCGCGCAAGCCACTCCTACGAAGTCCCCGAGATCGTCTCCTGTCCCATTGAGCTCGCAAGCGAGCCCTACCTCCAATGGCTCCGCAGCGAGACGGCGGGGTAGAGAATTTTGCTTGCAATTTGACCCCGAACCCCTTTAGAAAAAAACGGTTTGAATCCATCACATCACCGAGGGCGTCATCGCCTGCCATAGAAAGGGTTGATTATGGGGACCACCAATCTTTACTCTCTTCCGAAACTGACGTTTGATACGAGGGAACTTGCCCCCTTCATTTCCGAGGAGCAGCTTCGGCTCCACCACGAAAAACATCACGCGGCGTACGTCACGGGGGCCAACGGGGTGCTGGAACGGATCGAGAAGGCCCGCAGGGAAAAGGCCGACATCGACATGAAGTCGACGCTGAAGGAACTGTCGTTCCACCTCGGCGGGCACGTCCTCCACACGCTCTTCTGGGGGAACCTCGCCCCGAAGGGAAAGACGAGCGACAGGCCGACGGGGCTTCTTGCCACGGCCATGGAAAAGGAATTCGGGAGCTTCGATCAGTTCAAGAAGGAATTCACACAGGCTGCCGTCAGCGCCGAGGGCTCGGGCTGGGCCGCGCTCAGCCACTGCGCCCTCACGAACCGGCCCATCATCATGCAGATCGAGAAACACAACGTCAACACCTACCCCGGCAACCGGATCCTGCTTGTGCTCGACGTCTGGGAGCACGCCTACTACCTCGACTACAAGAACCTCCGCGCGAAATTCGTCGAGGCCTTCTGGAACATTGTCAACTGGGAAGAGGCGGGCCGCCGCTTCGAGGACGCTCTGAAGTGAGAACCTGTCGCCCCCGGGCAGGACCTGCCCGGGGGCGATGCCTTGACCCGCACCCCTTCCTGCCCGGTTCATGCATCGAAAGACAACGGCAAACCGGATCGAAATCCATGCGCCTCAAACTCGAGACATTCGGAAACGCGCGGGGAAGAAACGTTGCCGCCGCCTGGATTCAGGCCGTCCGCATCCAGTTCGTGCCGCCCAGCTTCCTCCCGGCCATGCTTGCCGCCGCCATCGCCTGGGCGCGCTGGCAGGTCTTCGATCCCGTTGCCTTCCTTCTCGTAGTCATCGGGGTAACCGTGCACCACTTCGGTCTCAACATGCTCGACGACGTCCTGGACTATCTCCACGCCGTCGATCGCGCCTGGGGGGATGAGAAGAACCCCTACACGGGCGGCAGCGGCGTGCTCACCGAGGGGCTCCTCACGGTGAGGGAGCTGAAGTGGGGCGTGGCCGTCTGCTACAGTCTCACGGTCGCAATCTGGCTCTATCTTGCAATCCTGAAGGGGTGGCCCGTGTTCGCCATCGGGGCCGTCGGGATCCTGTCGTCCATTTTCTACACCGTGCCGCCCGTCAAGTTCGCCTACCGGGGCTTCGGCGAGCTGGGGCTGCTGGTCAACTTCGGACCCGTTCTCGTCATGGGGTCCTACTACGTCCAGCGGCAGGCCCTGGACGTTGAACCGCTGATCGTCTCCCTCGTCCCCGGGTTTCTCATGTGGTCCATGATCGTCATCAACGAGATCCCCGACTACGAGGAGGACCGCCTGAGCGGCAAGATGAACCTCGTCGCCCGCTTCGGCCGCAAGGCGGGGGTCGCCCTCTACCAGACGGGGCTTCTCTGCGCGTTCGGGGTCCTGGCGGGGTCGGCGCTCCTCGGGCTGGCGCCGCTGCCCGTGCTACTGGGTCTTGCGGCGCTTCCGACTGCGCTCGAGTCGATAAGGATCCTGAGGGAAAACTATCGGGACCGGCTGAAGATGATCCCCGCGAACATTGCCATCATCAAGGTGTACCTGATCACGGGGGTGGCGCTCATCGTGGGGTATCTGGTACATGGATGGACGGGGTGGTGAGCGGGGGCGCCGACCGAGTGCCGTTTGCATGTCTTCGGACTCTCGGTCTTTGAAGATCGGAAGAGCGGAAGTTAGGAAGAGCGGATAAGAAATCATGGAGTCGGACATCCACTCCGATCTTCCGCTCTTCATCACTTCCTCGCTTCGCAACCATGAACGGGTGCCTTGCGGTAAGGAATCGTAGACAGGCATGAAGAAAGAGCTCTCCAGAAAGGTTGCGGTCCTCGTCATCGGTTCCGTCACGATCGACCGCATCATCGAAAACGGGAAGACCTCGGTGCGGATGGGGGGTGTCGCCGTCTACGGCGGGCTCACCTTCCGTCGGCTCGGCGTGGAGACGGCCGTCGTGACCAATATCGCCGAGACGGACCGGGGCCTCCTCGACATCCTCGCCGCAGAGGGCCTTTCCGTCCATGCCGGAAAGAGTCACCATACCACGCATTTTGTCAACCGCGCTCAGGGGGACCGGCGCGAGCAGCTCATGCCCGAGGCGGCAGACCCCATCACCGCCGCGCAGGTGAGGCCCCTTTTCGCCGAGGCGCGCCACGTGCATGCGGGGCCTTTGCACCCCGGCGACATCGAACCGCAGGCCATGGCGCTGCTGGCCGAATCGAAACGCCTTGTCAGCCTCGACGTTCAGGGGTATCTCCGCAGGGCGGAAGAAGGCCGGATCGTCCCCGATCTGTCGGCAGGCCTCGAGGGGGCGCTGCGCGCCGCCCACATCATCAAGGCCGACGAGGGGGAACTCACCCTCATGCTCGATCACTATCGCCTGAGTCTCCCCGGTTTTCTGCAGCGCTTCCGGATCGACGAGGCCGTGATCACCCGGGGATCGCGCGGTGCGAGCGTGTGGACGCGCACAGGGGAAGGGTACCACTTTGGCGCCGAGGCGGTGCGTCGGCCCGTCAGTACCGTGGGGGCCGGCGATGTCTTCTTTGCCGCCTACCTTGCCGCTCATGTATACCGGGAACTCGACATCGACCTGGCCGCCACGTTCGCCGCGGGGGTTGCGGCAAAGCAGGTCAGCGGGAAGCACATCACGCCGGCACTCCTCAATCTGCCGTCGGAATCGGTGGGTGCGGACGGAAGAAAAAGGTCGGCTCCCCCTTCAAGCAGGCGAAGATAGGAAGTGGGGAAGAGCGGAAGCGCGGAGAAGAAAGAATCCGAAAATTTCTAAATTAATCCGCTCTTCCTACCTTCTGCTCTTCCTAACTTCATGTGCATGGAGGGCGGGGCCGGCAACAGGCTAGGTGACCCAGTAACAGAGCTGAAGAAAGGGGGTACACGATGAAGGTGCTCATTCTCTATTTCTCCCGGACGGGAAACACGAAAAAGCTGGCCGAAGAGATTGCCCGGGGTGTCGTGGAGGTCGAAGGCGTGCAGGCCGTCGTCCGGTCCACGGCGGATGTGTCGAAAGAGGATTTCGTCGCCGCCGACGGCCTCGTCGCGGGATCGCCCGTCTACTTCGGGTCCATGGCGGCCCCGTTGAAGGATGTCCTTGACAAGTTCGTGGGGGTGCGGAAGAAGATGGAGAACAAGGTGGGCGCGGCCTTTGCCACGAGTGCCGACCCGTCGGGCGGAAAGGAGACGACGATGGTCTCCATCATCCAGGCCCTGCTGATCTACGGCATGATCGTTGTCGGTGACCCCCTCGATGCCACGGGGCACTACGGGGTGTCCTGTCTCGGGGCCCCGGACGCCGCGGCAGCGGAAAACGGGCGCAAGCTGGGAAAGAGAGTGGCTGAATTGGTGAAGAAGTTAAGAGGGTAAGAAGGTAAGAAGGTTGGAAAACCCGGGGGCCTTTGCATGCAGCCCGCTTCTCCAACCTTCTGAACCTCTAACCTTCTCACCTTCTGCGTTCATGGGCGGGCAGGCTGGGTTTCCTCCGGATGCAGAATCAAGATCAACAGGCAAGGGGTAAGAGATGAAGGTTGCCACGACGGAAGAGATGAGGGCGATGGACCGCTATGCCATCGAGACGCTGGGAATCCCCGACGAGATCCTCATGGAGAACGCAGGCATCGCCGCCTATTACGCGCTGGCCGGCGAGATGGACATTGCGGGGCGGCGCTTTGCCGTCTTCTGCGGCGGGGGCAACAACGGCGGCGACGGCTTCGTCGTGGCGAGGAAGATCCACTCGGGCGGCGGCATCGTCAAGGTCTTCCTCCTTGCCGAGAAAAACCGCTGCAAGGGGGCTGCGCGGAAGAACCTGGACATGCTCCTCAATCTCCCCGTCGACGTTCGGCCGGTGGAATCCGTCGATGACGTGAGGAGCTACATTCTTCAAGCGAATGCCGTCGTCGATGCCATCTTCGGCACGGGGCTCGACCGCGACGTGGAGGGCCTTCATCGTGAGGTGATCGAGCTGATCAATGCGAGCGGCAAACCCGTGTTCAGCCTCGACATCCCGTCCGGGGTCAACGGCGACACGGGGCGTCTGATGGGCACGGCCATCCGGGCAGCGGCCACGGTGACCTTCGGCCTGCCCAAACGCGGAAACCTCCTCTACCCGGGCTTTCCCTGCGGGGGAAAACTCTACGTGACCCACATCTCCTTTCCCCCCGAGCTCTACGATTCGGAATCGATCGACGTGGAGGTCAACGACCCTCTTCCGCTGCCCGACCGCAAGGCCTGGGGGCACAAGGGGGATTTCGGCGATGTCCTCTTTGTTGCCGGCGCAGCCGGGTATTACGGTGCTCCGGCCTTCTCGGCCCTCTCGTTCCTGAAGGCCGGAGGCGGTTACTCGCGCCTCGCAGCTCCCGCCTCGGTGATCCCGGGGATCGCCGCGCAGGCAGGCGAGATCGTCTTCGTCCCCCAGCGCGAAACGGCGTCGGGCAGCGTTGCCCTGAGGAACAAGTCGGCCATCCTGGAACTGGCGGGACGCGTTGACATGGTCGTCCTGGGGCCGGGGCTCTCGCTTGCCGAGGAGACGCAGAAACTCGTCCGGGAGCTTGCCGCCAGGATCGAGAGACCCGTCGTGATCGACGGCGACGGGATCACGGCCCTGGCGAAGAACCCCCGATTTCTCAAGCGTCGCCGCTACGAGACGGTCCTGACGCCCCACGCGGGCGAGATGTCCCGGATTACCGGGAAAAGCCGCGAAGCGATCGAAAACGATCCGATCGGCATCCTCCGGGAAACGGCAGCCGCTCTCGATTCCATCATCGTCCTCAAGGGGGCCCACTCGCTTGTCGGCTACCCCGACGGCCGCGTCTGGATCAACATGAGCGGCAACTCGGGCATGGCGACGGCAGGGGCGGGAGATGTGCTGACGGGTGCCATCGGGGCCATGTTCGGCCTGGGACTGTCGCTCCCGGAGGCGGTGCGGGCCGGCGTGTTCGTCCACGGGCTTGCGGGGGATCTCGCGGCGGCCGCGAAGGGGGAAGACGGGATCACGGCGCGCGACATCATGGAAAGCCTGCCCAGGGCCGTTGCCATGGTGAGGGCGGCCGACCTGGGGGAGATTGCAGAAAAGAAGGGGCTGTACATCATCTAGGGGATAGGGTATCGGAGCCGGATCCGTAAGAGCGATGGAGAGAGACAGCGGTCAGCCGTCCGTATGATGGGGAAGGGCCCTGAACAGAACGTGACCTGACAGACGAATGAGGCGTGACCGGAAGAAACCTGTTTGAATAAGGCATCGCGAACAGGTTATAATCCACAGTTACCTAAACAGCCCGCCGGCGGTGACGTTTCCGGATCGCTGAGGAACCGGGGGATTCATGCTCAAAAAATACTCCATACCGATCATCCTCCTCGTCGGGTTCATGGTCTTCGCTGCAGCGGGCGAGATCGTGGCAGCGGACAGGATGTTTACCTTCGAGCCGGGAGAGCGGCTGGTTTACAGGGCGAAATGGTTTTTTATCCCGGCAGGGGAGGCCGTGATCGAGGCACTGCGGGGAGCTTCCTTCAACGGAAAGGCGGCCCATCACTTCGTCATGACGACCAGCACGAATCCCCAGATCGATTTTTTTTACAAGATCCGCGAGCGGCAGGAGTCTTTCACCGACATCCATGTGACCCGCTCGCTCCAATACCGGAAGAAAAGCACGGGGGATTACCCGCGGGAGACGGTCGTTTCATTCGACTGGACCCGCATGACGGCCACATACGATAATTTCGGCCAGCCCGAGAAGCCTGTGGTTATTCAGTCCGGCACGTTTGATCCCCTGTCCCTCATCTTTGCCATCCGGATGCACCGGCTCATTCCCGGCGATGTTCTCGAAATCCCGGTGACGGACGGGAAACATGTCATCAACACCAAGGCGATCGTGGCCAGCCGGGAGACGGTGAAAATCCGCCACGACGTCTACGATACCCTGTTGGTCATCCCCGATATGAGCCGCCTGGATGGCATCGTCAGCGGCCGCGGAGCGCCGTCGCTCAAAATCTGGTTTACGAGCGATGAACGTCATCTCCCCGTGAAGATCCAGACCCGCATCGCGGTCGGCAGCTTTGTCTTCGAGCTTGTCTCCGCAACCTTCTGATGTTCCGGCCTTTCCCGTGCGCCCAAACAGGGCAGGATCGTCATGATTCCGCCTCCTGGATGTCATCCGGCAATCCTCGGTTTCCCGAGTGATCCCGAAATGAAGACCCGTCGATGAAGTCCGCAGTCAGGACTTGACCGGGGGCGCGTCCCGCAGGCCCCGCCCTGTGGGCGGGGAGCTTCAATTGACAGGGTCTTTAACGTCATGTGTCTTCCGGGGGATTAGCGGCAACGGAAGGAAAAAAGAAAAGGATCGGGGAGATACCCCCCGATCCTTTTCTTTTGTTTTTTTGTGTTTTGCCTGAACCCTTGACCCTATACCCGATACCCTGAACCCTGTTTTTAGCGCGTCCGCTCGGCGATAAAATCGGCCATGGCCAAAAGCGACGCCTTCGCCTCGCCGTCCTGGAAGGGTTCCAGCGCGGCCTTCCCCTCGGCAATGATCGTCCTGGCCCGCTCCAGGGCGTAGCGGATCCCGTCGTAATTCCCGATGAGTCCGAAGACCGTCCGGATGTCCTCCTCGGTCGCCTGTTTCCTTTCCACAATGCCCCGGATGATTTCCTTCTCTTCCGCAGCGCAGCGGGCCAGCGTCCGGATCAGCGGCAGGGTGATTTTCCCTTCCTTGATGTCCATCCCGACCGCCTTCCCGAACTCCTTCTCGGCGGCCACGTAGTCAAGGGTGTCATCGGTGAGCTGGAAGGCCAGTCCCATCCGATAGCCGAACTGCCGGAGGGCCTCGACCCGGTCAGCCGCGGCGCCTGCCATGAGGCCGCCGACGGCGCATGCGGCGGCGATGAGGACGGCCGTTTTCTTCTCGATGAGCGTGAAATAGTCCTCCTCGGTGATTCCGACGTCACCGCACTTCAGGAGCTGGAACACCTCGCCTTCGGCCATGGTGTTCGTTGTCTCCGAGATGAGCTTGATGATGGCCAGATCCCCGTCATGGGTCATGAGGGTGAAAGACCGGGAGTAGAGAAAATCCCCCACGAGCACCACCGCCGCATTGCCCCAGACGTTATTGGCCGAGGGCTTGCCGCGCCTCGTCTCCGCACCGTCGACCACGTCGTCGTGCAGCAGGGTGGCCGTGTGGATGAACTCGATCACCGCCGACAGGGGGTAGCGCCGCTCCCCGCGGTAGCCGCACAGATCCGCGGAAGCCAGGAGCATGAGGGGACGGAAGCGTTTGCCGCCGCTCGTAATGAGGTGGTTGATGACGGTGGGGATGAACGGGATCGCCGAGTGGAGATACTTCCCGAGGTGCTCTTCCACCTGCTTGAGGTCGGGCTCGTAGCGCTTGATAACGTCGGTCATGTTCATGGCTTGCCTTCCCGGTCGGTGACGGATTATTTGAAACAATAACGTGCTCTTATCGGAGATGTCCCGAAAAGTCAAGCTGACGGCGCCCGGAAAGGCGGAAGCGAAGAAGATCGGAAAAACCGCCCCCTCATGCTTGCGGCCACATTCCCCAAAGGTGTGCAGCAAAAAGGGCTTTACAGGACACGGTTTTTGCATGATAAGGAAGGACACGCAAGAGGAGACATGTCGATCAAACGAACCGTATTCTTCATATCGGACCGGACGGCAATTACGGCAGAGACCTTCGGCCACAGCCTTCTCATCCAGTTCGACGACGTAGAGTTCCAGAAGGTCACGCTTCCCTTCATCGACACCATGTGGAAAGCGCAGGACGCCCTCGAGCAAATCAACGATGCGAAGGAACAGACGGGGCAGCGCCCGATCATCTTCAGCACCATCGTCAATTCCCAGATCCGCAATCTGATTTTGTCGAGCGAGGCCGCCGCGGTCGATCTCTTCGAGACCTTCATCGGCCCCCTGGAAGAGGAGCTGCGGGTTCATCCCACACTCGGCGGCGGCAGTTCCCATCACACCACGGCGGGAGAAGAGCTCGACATCCGGATCAATGCCGTCAACTACGCCCTCACCAATGACGACGGCATCACGACGAAGAACTACGACAAGGCCGATGTGGTCCTCGTGGGTGTCTCCCGCACCGGCAAGACGCCGACCTGCCTTTACCTGGGTCTGCAGTACGGCATCTTTGCCGCGAACTACCCGCTCACCGAGGAGGACCTCCTCATCGAGTACCGGAAAATCCCGGGAGTCCTGCAGCCATACCGGGACAAACTCTACGGGCTCACGATCAACCCGGAAAGGCTCCAGAAAATCCGCGCGGCCCGGCGGCCCTCCGGCCGGTACTCGTCGCTCGAGCAGTGCCAGCAGGAGATCTCGCTTGCCGAGTTCCTCTACGTTTCCAAGAACATCCCCTACCTCAACATCACCACCATGTCGATCGAGGAGATCGCCGCGACGGTGATGCATAAGAGTAAACTACAGCGGCGAATCTTCTGACAGGCTGTGACCGGGGGATACCTTCGACTGCCTTGCATTCGTCTTCGGACATCAAGGCTGTGAAGATCGGAAGAGCAGAAGTGAGGAAGCGCGGACAAGACAAGGAATCTTTCATCCATTCCGATCTTCCGCTCTTCTTAACTTCCTGACTTCAGGTCTTTTCGCCCGGCTCCGCGCCGGCGATCGTCTCGCGGGCCGTTACCCGGATCTCGTCCATGGCCTCGGGCAGCTCACGGCTGGTCGAGACGCCCAGGTCGCGGAACCTCCGGAAGGAGGGCATGAGCCTCGTCTCGATGGAGCGGACGGCGTCGTTATGGGCCTCGACGGCTTTCGTCAGGTTCGCCCCGGCCCTCGTGATGTGGTCCGCCACGACGGAGAACCGTTCATAGAGCTCCCGGCCCAGGCGGTTGATCTCCCGGGCGCCGCTGGCCACCTGCTCCTGCTGCCACCCGTAGGCCACGGCCTTGAGCAGCGCGATGAGCGTCGTGGGCGTGGCGAGAATGACCTTCCTGAGGCTGCCGTCCTCGATGAGGCTCGGGTCGTTCTCGATGGCGGCGCTGAAGAAGGTCTCGCCCGGGAGGTACATGACGACCAGCTCCGGCGACTCCTCGAACTGGTCCCAGTAGGCCTTGGATCCCAGCCCGTTCATGTGGGCGCGGACGGCGGCGACGTATCCTGCGAAGGCCTTCCTGCGCTCCTCCTCGGTGGAAGCCTGCAGGGCGTTCAGGAAGGCGTCCACGGGAGCCTTGGCATCGATGACGATGACGCGCCCGTTCGGGAGGCGGACGACCATGTCGGGGCGGAGCTTGCAGGAATCCGTGTCGACGGTGACCTGCTCGTGGAAATCGCACCAGGGCGCCATGCCCGCGAGTTCCGCCGCCCGTCTCAGCGACATCTGTCCCCAGGAGCCGCTCACCTGGGGCTTGCGCAGGGCCGTCGAGAGGCTCGACGTCTCCCGCTGCAGGGACTCGTTCATCTCGTTGAGCGCCTTGATCTGCTGGGAGAGATTCCAGGACTGCTCGGCCCGGGCCTTCTCCAGGCCTCGCAGCTGCTCTTCGTAGCGCATCAGCATCTCCTGGAGCGGCCGGATCGTCCCCTCGAGGCCTGCCTGGTGCTCGCCCAGTTTCCCCTTCGTCTGTTCGAGGATCCTGCCGAGATTCTCCGAGGCCAGCTCCAGGAAACTGCGGTTGCTGCTTTCGAGGGCCGCAGAGGCCTGGGCCCGGAACGTGTCGGTCATCTCCGTCTTCATCAGTTCGATGACCTCCCGCTGCCGCTCGAGGCTTCGGGCGGTCTCGTCAAGCCGCGCCTGGGCCTCCACGGCCAGGACGCGCTCGTCGTCGAGGGCCTTGCGCAACCCCGTGATTTCACTTTCTCCCTGGTCGAGCTGCTGCCTCAGCTGATCCATCTGTCCTTCGGCGAAGCGGGCGCGCCCCTCCAGTTCCGAGACCCGGGCGGAGTAGCTCTGCCGGATCTCGTCGCTGCGCCCCAGGATTTCCTTCTGGGCGGCCAGCCGCGTGACGATCCACAGGAGCACTCCCCCCGCTGCAAACCCCGCCAGAAAGATGATCACGATGTCGATGGTCATGTTCCCTCCCCAAGGGGTATAGCGTGTAGCGTTTAGCGTGTCAGAGACAGCGCTCTTCTTTCTCTGGTTCTGAAGTCTGTAGCCTGAAGCCTGATGCCTGATGCCTGTCTTGTACCATCATCTCCGTGACATGGCAAAGATTTCAGCAGGCGAAGAGCCCCGCGTGCGAGAGCAACCGCTCCGTCGGAAAACCGGCAAGGTGTGTCAAGTTTGCCGAGACGATGGGGTGATGTGAAGTGGCAGGACCCGTTCCTCCATATTGTGTTGTCGGCGGATGGCGCAGGGCAAGGCAGGAAGGCCCTTCCCTGCGTCCCTGCCCTCTTTGTCGCCGGAAAGGGCCGCCACGAGCGGCTGTGCCCTGAAAAGCCCGCCGGCAGCGGAATCGGGAGGGCAATCCTGAAAATGGCTCAGAGAGGGGTTTTGAGGGCTCAAAGCCCCGAAAGGGGCATGTATCTTGCATTTCAACGAGGCAATTTTTTGCACAGCCGGACGAAAAGTTTCTTTCCCTGCACGGGAAATTTTTTTGAAAAGCGAAAAAAGCTAGACTACGAGGGAATCTTGGGCTATACTTCCTTTAATTTTGAGTCCGGTGGTTGATTCCCTTCGAAAGGGGGATGGTCGTCAAAAAACCGCACGAAGGAAACAAACTCGAGGGATTCAAATTAACCTTAATCAATTTTATCAAGGAGGAGATTATTAATGAACAAGGGACAACTCGTTGAAGTGGTAGCCAAGGCACTTGGTTCCAAGAGCGCGGCGGAGAAGGCCATCAACTCGACCCTGAAGGCGGTCTCGGATGCCCTGAAGAAGGGCGACAAGGTCACGCTGGTCGGCTTCGGGACCTTTTCTGTCACCAAGCGCGCCGCCCGCACCGGCCGCAACCCCCAGACTGGCAAGGAAATCAAGATCAAGGCGAAGAAGGTACCCAAGTTCACCGCCGGCAAGGCTCTGAAGGACACCATCAAGTAAACAAAGTTGCCCTGACCCCCGGTGCTCCCCACACCGGGGGTTTTTTTATTCCATCCGCGTCGTCTTCCCTCTCCCTGAAACATATCGTTTGAGCTTCTCCGCCGAATCGAGTAGAAAAGTGGATCATGCCCGGTCTGAAACTCTACACCAGCAACCGCCTCGAAGCCCTCGCCGGGGAGCTTTCGGAGACCCTGCGACAGGCGCCGTCCTCCCCCATGACACCGGAGGTCATCCTGGTCCAGAGCCGGGGCATGGAACGGTGGCTTTCCCTGGAGCTGGCCCGGCGCCTCGGGATCTGCGCCAACATCCGGTTCCCCTTTCCCAACCACTTCGTCGAGGAGCTCTTCCGCACCGTCCTGCCCGATATGCCCGGCTCCCCGGCCTTCGACCCGGAGGTGCTCGCCTGGCGGATCATGGGCCTGTTGCCCGGCTGCCTGGACGGGGAAGGCTTCGAAGCCCTGAAGGCATACCTCGCCGACGACGGCCCCGGCCTCAAGTGCTACCAGCTCAGCCGGATCATCGCCCGCCTCTTCGACCAGTATCTCGTCTACCGGCCCGACATGGTGCTCGGCTGGGAGTCGGGCAGGGACCGTCACTGGCAGGCAACCCTCTGGCGGCTGCTCGCGGGACGGAGCCCCGGATCACACCGGGCGGCCCGCTGGAAAGAGGCCCTCGCCCGCCTGCAGAGGCCCACGGCCGAAGAGGCGCCGCTGCCCGGGCGGATCTGTGTCTTCGGCATCTCGGCCCTGCCGCCCTTCCATCTCCGCCTCCTCGATACCGTCGCCCGCACCATCGACGTCAATCTTTTCATCATGAACCCCTGCCGGGAGTACTGGTACCTCATCTACTCCGACCGCGAGACGCGAAGGCTTGTCGACCGCCTCGGGACGGTCCCTTCCGACGAGGCCCTTCATCTGGAGAGGGGAAACAGCCTGCTGGCCTCCATGGGGGCCCTGGGGCGGGACTTTCTCCGGATGGTCTACGACACGGGGTGCGAGGAGGCGGACGTCGCGGAGGAGCCCCGTGAGGACAGCCTGCTCGCCTGCATCCAGTCCGATATCCTCAACCTGCGCGACCGGGGCGCAGACGGCGTCAAGACGGACATCGCCGCCCGCGACGACTCGATACGCATCCACTCCTGCCACAGCCCCATGCGGGAGGTGGAGGTCCTTCAGGACCGGATCCTCGAGCTGCTCGATCGAGACCCGTCGCTCACGCCCGCCGACATTCTCGTCATGACGCCCGAGATCGAGACCTATGCCCCCTTCATCGAGGCCGTCTTTTCCCTGCCCCGCGACGACCGGCGCCGGATTCCCTTCAGCGTTGCCGATCGCGGCATGCGCAGGCAGAGCATTCTCGTGGATACCTTCCTGCGGCTCCTGGATCTCGAAGGGAGCCGGATGGGCGCCACGGAGGTTGCCGCCTTTCTCGAAACGGAAGCCCTGCGAAGGCGCTTCGACCTGGAGGCGGACGATCTTGCCCTGATCCACCGGTGGATACGCGACGCGGGCATCCGGTGGGGGGTGGACGCAGAGAGCCGCCGGCGCGAAGGGCTTCCCGGGTTCCCCGAGAACACGTGGCAGTCTGGGATCGACCGCCTGCTCCTCGGGGTTGCCCTCCCCGCCAGGGGCGAGGAGCTTTTCATGGGCATCTGTCCCCACGAAGGGGTTGCCGAAGGGGAGGCGGCAACACTCGGCTCGTTCCTGGCATTTCTGGAGAAACTCTTCGCCTTCGCGAAATCCCTGGAGGAAACGCGGGATCTCGCGGGTTGGGCCTCTCACCTCGGAGCCGCCCTCGATGGGTTCTTTCTCCCCGAGGGCGAAGAGGAAGAGGATGTGCAGACCCTCCGCCGGGCGCTCGGCGACGCAGCCCTGCGACAGGTGCAGTCCGGCTTTGACGGAAAGCTCTGCGCCGGGGTCCTGAAAGCCCACCTGGAAGAAGCGCTTCGGGATGCGGGGCTCGGGTTCGGCTTCATCACGGGCGGAGTCACGTTCTGTGCCATGCTCCCCATGCGGAGCATCCCCTTCCGGGTGGTTTGCCTCATCGGGCTCGATGACATCGCCTACCCGCGGCAGACCCCGGTGCCGGGCTTCGACCTGATGAAGGATCGCCCGCGGCCGGGCGACCGCTCGCGCCGGCTCGACGACCGCTACCTGTTCCTCGAGGCGATCCTGTCGGCCCGCGAGAGACTCTGCGTGAGCTACACGGGGCAAAGCATCCAGGACAACAGCCCGCGGCCGCCGTCGGTTCTCGTGAGCGAACTGCTCGACTATATCGACCAGGGCTTTCAGGTTCCGGGCGTGAAAGACATCCGGGACGCGATCGTCGTGAAACACCGTCTGCAGGCCTTCAACCCCGAATACTTCCGGGGGGAGGGGCTCTACAGCTACTCCGCCGAGAATGCCGCGGCGGCCGCCGCCGGCCCGGGAGAGAAACGGCCCTTCATCGCCTCACCCCTTCCCGAGCCGCAGCCGGCGTGGAGGACCGTCGGCGCCCATGCCCTTGCACGGTTCTACGCCAACCCCGCCCGCTACCTTCTGACCCGCAGGCTGGGGATCCGTCTCGACGAGGCAGGGGCGCTCCTCGACGATGTGGAGCCCATGAGCATCGAAGGCCTCGAGCGATACGAGCTGGGAGAGAGGCTCGCGACCCGCTGCCTCGGGGGGGGCGAGGCGGGGGAGTTGCTGCCCGCCGCGAGGGCACTGGGAATCCTTCCTCCGGGGACGCCGGGGGAGTGCTGGTTCCAGGAGATCTGCGAGGGCGCCGGCGGCTTTGCGGCCCGCCTGAAGCCGCACCTGAAAGGCGAGCCCCTGGGGCCGATCGACCTCGACCTGACGCTGGGGCCCTTCCGGCTCACGGGCAGGCTTCAGCTCGGCATGCCGGCGGCCCTTGTCCATTACCGGTATGCGGATATCAGGGCGAAGGACCTGCTCCGCGCCTGGGTCCATCATCTCTCCCTCGGCATCGGGGCAGGGGACCGCTATCCCGGCCGCTGCGTGGTCCTGGGCAAGGACAGGGAATATTCCCTCGGACCTGTCAGGGACGGGGAACGCCTCCTCCTGGGGCTGCTCGAGATTTACTGGAGGGGATTGACGACACCCCTGCACTTCTTTCCCGAGACGGCACGGGTCTACATCGGGAACCTCCTCAAGGGAAAGACCGGCGAGGATGCTCTCCGTGCAGCGAGCGGCACGTGGATGTCGCAGTACGGTCGCCCCGAGGGAATGGATCCTTATTTCCGGTACTGCTTCGGCGAGGCAGACCCGCTCGGCGAGGAATTCCGGGAGCTTGCCGAGGCAGTCCTGAGACCCCTGCTCGAGCTGGCCGTGGAGGTGAGCTGAGATGCCCGAAGCAACCCCCCGCTTTGACCTGCTGAGAAGCCCGCTCGACGGCACGAACCTCATCGAGGCCAGCGCCGGCACGGGCAAGACCTACGCCATTGCGGGCCTGTTCCTGCGCCTGATCGTCGAGAAGCGCCTGGCGCCCTCCGAAATCCTCGTCGTGACCTACACCGTGGCGGCAACAGAGGAACTGCGCGACCGGATCCGGGGAAAAATCCGGGAGGCCCTCGACGTTCTCGCCGGGAAACGCACGGAGGAGAAATTCCTCGCCGATCTCGCGGACGGGATCGCCGACCGGAAGGATGCGCGGGACAGGCTGCGGGAAGCCCTGAGGGGTTTCGACGAGGCCCCCATCTTCACGATCCACTCCTTTTGCGGGCGGATGCTTTCCGAGAACGCCTTCGAGAGCGGGAGCCCCTTCGACACGGAGCTGCTGCCCGACGAGCGGGCCCTGCGGGAAGAGATCGTCCGCGACTTCTGGCGCCGGCACTTCTACGAGGCGCCCCCCGAGTTCGTCCACTACACCCGCGGCCGCTGCAAGGGACCGGCGTCGTTTGCCGCACTGCTTCGCGCGGCGCCGCTCCGGCCCGATGCGAGGATCCTCCCCGACGCCCCGCCTGTCGCCCTGCCAGGGCTCGAATCGCTGCGGC
>DIFQ01000110.1 GCA_002419215.1 Syntrophaceae bacterium UBA5744 | reverse complement strand
CCCTTAACATACAAGGGTTGGGGTGGGGGTGAAAAAAGGTACGGGGAACATTCCCCCTCACCTCAGTCCTCTCCCGCGAAGGGGAGAGGAAGATTAAGGTTTTGGGCATTCACAGGCGTGGTAATCTACGATTCAGATCTTTCATTTGCTTGGGTGCGGCCAAAAATCTTCATCTAAATCGTAGATTGCCACGGGCTTCGCCCTCGCAATGACGATTCTTCTAATACCTGCCTTCTCAGTCTTTCCAGAGGAGCTTGAGCGGCTCGATATACTTCGGGTCCTCTTTCTCGATGATCTCGACGATCCCCGCGTGGAGCCGCCGCTTCATCTCGCCGAAGACACCCCGTTTCTTCTGGAAGGTTTTCGCGAAAGCCATCGTCTCGGCAACGAGCGACTCCTCGTTGTCGCAGGCCTTCACGAGGACGCCGCTTGCGGCCATCTCCTTGGCCGTGCATCGCCTTCCCGTCAGCGTCATCTCGTTGAACGTGTCGTAGGGGATGGCCTTCTTCAAAAAGGCGATCATCCCGGGCAGGAAGGGGATCCCGATGTCGATCTCGGGGAAGAAGAAGAACCCCTTGTCGGCCCGCATGAGGCGGAAATCGCAGGCGCAGGCCAGGATGGCCCCGTTGGCCGCGGCGTGGCCGTTGAGGCAGGCGATCACCGGCATAGGGTAGAGAAGCACCCGTTTGAAAACGCCGTTGAGTCCGTACATGAAATCGCGGATGCCCTGGATGTCCTTCTGCTGCATCTTGGCCATCATCCAGGTCAGGCCTATTCCCTGGGACCAGCTCTTCGCATCGCCCGACACGATGACGACGGAAGCAAGCGACGGGTCTTTCTCGATCTCGTCAAGCGCCGCAAGAAAGGCGGCGACGAATTCGGGGTTGTGCCTGTTCTCGCCGTTGGTCAGGGTGATGACGGCGACACTCTCCTCTTTCTTCCACTCCAGTACGGACATGTTTCTCTCCTTTCCGGTCAATGCTGAGTTTGCGGGAATTCCGCTTATCGCGAATCTCCGGCCGGGCCAAAGGAAGAGCGGAAGTGAGGAAGAGCGGAAGATCGGAAGCAGGGGAAATCAGGATAAAACGATTCTGCCTCCACTCCGCTCTTCTGCTCTTCCGATCTTCCTCACTTCATCGGCTCGAAGCTCCCTGTGATTTATCCTTCCGTTATGGCTGAATCCAGGCGCTCGCGGACGGCGGACGCTTCGGCGGCCATCCGCTCCATCAACTCCGCGACCGTCGGGATATCCCGCACGAGGCCCGTCGCCTGGCCCACCGTGAGGACGCCCTTCTCGTTGTCGCCGTTTTCCGTGGCGATGCGTATGGCCTTGAAGGCGTTGGCCATGAAAGCAAGCTGCCTGGCGTTCTTCCAGCCGGAGGCCATCACGCCGACGAAAAGCTTGGCATAGGGGAGCCTGAGCTGCCGGGCGATGTCCTGCGAGGTGAAAAATGCAGAGGGGAGATCGAGGCCTTTCCTGATGGCCCGTCGCGCCGCCGGGGTGTCGAGGACCCGGCAGTACAGGCCGTCGAAGCGGTCGGAATAGAGGGTGTCGGTTACATCCTTCTCGACGGAGAGCTTCTTGAAGAATTCATGTAGAGGGCTTTCCCTCGTTGTCATGAAACGGGTCCCCATGGCGATCCCCTCGGCGCCAAGAGCCAGCGCCGCTGCAAGGCCCCTGCCGTCGGCAAAGCCGCCCGCCGCGATGACGGGTATTTTCACCGTGTCGACGATGCTGGGGACAAGCACCAGGCTCGTCACGTCGCCGCCGTGGGCCGCTGCCTCATGGCCCGTGACGAGAAGCGCGTCGGTGCCGTACTCCTCGGCCCGCTTTGCGTGGCGGTGGTTTACGACGGTCGCGACCACCTTGCCCCCGTACTCGTGGGCCGCCTTGACGAGCCAGTCGCCCTTCCCGAGGGAGAAATTGATGACGGGCACCTTCTCCTCCAGGAGGACCTTTGCGTTGCGGGCCGCGCCGGGAAAGAGAAGCGTGGCGTTGGCCCCGAAGGGCTTGTCCGTGAGCTTGCGGATCTCGCGGATCGCAGCCCGGGTCTCGTCGGGGTGAAGAGGCCCCGTTGCGAGGATGCCAAGCCCCCCGGCGTTGGATACCGCTGCGACCATACCGGGGACGCTGATCCAGCTCATGCCGGAAAGCAAGATTGGATATCGGATACCGAGCAGTTCCGTGATTTTCGTCTTCATGGGACCCCCTCCCGTGGCCTGATCTTTGACCACTGGTCGTATACTGACCGCCGGTCATAATTTCCACGAAAACCCCGACCTGTCAAGAGAAAACTGCGTCGGATTTTGTTTGCGCGACGCGGGGCAGGTGTGGCAAGGAACAGATGGAAGATCGGAAGTGAGGAAGATCGGAAGCGCGGACAAGAAAAAATCTTCTACCATTGTTCCGCTCTTCTGCTCTTCCTCGCTTCCTAACTTCGCACTTGTCATGGCAGCCGCTTGGGGCGGTGAAGCAAATGATTGTGGGGGCGTCGATGACCAAGATCCTGGTGGTGTATCACTCCCAGACGGGGAATACGGAGAGGATGGCGAAGGCCGTGGCCGAGGGGGCGGCGACCATCGAGGGGGCGGTGGTCATCCTCAAGCGGGCCGGCGATGCCACCCTGCAGGATCTTTTGGATTGCCAGGGGCTGGCTGTCGGCACGCCGGAGAACTTCGGGACCATGTCCGGCATGATCAAGGACTTTTTCGATCGGACGTTTTATCCCGCCCAGGGGAAGGTTTTCCGCAAGCCCTACGTGGTCTTCATCAGCGCCGGAAACGACGGCACGGGGGCGCTTCGCAACATCGAGCGCATCGCCCTGGGTTACCAGTTCAAGAAGGTTTACGAGCCGGTCATCTCGAAAGGAAAGCTGACGGACGAGACCCTGGAGAAATGCAGGGAGCTGGGGCAGACGTTGGCGGGCGGATGCGTGGAAGGCATCTACTGAGGCTGGTGACCGGGGGCGCATCCCACAGAACGCCTTGAGCGGCTCTCAGGCATCGAGTTTGTGAAGTTAGGAAGAGCAGAAGTTAGGAAGAGCGGATAAGAAAAAATCCCCCATCCACTCCGATCTTCCGCTCTTCTTACCTTCCTAACTTCGCGAGCCGGCATGCAGGCCCAGCTTTTACTGCACGGCTGGTCAGACGTGAAAGAGGGCCAGGGGGCATACCCCCTGACCCTCTTGTCTTGCCTGTTGTTACCCTGCGCTCAGTGGATTAGCGCGCGCCGAGGAGCTTGCGGGCGATAACCACTCTCTGGATCTCGTTGGTTCCCTCGTAGATCTGGCAGATCTTGGCATCTCTCATGTGGCGCTCTGCGGGGTATTCCTTGCAGTAGCCGTAGCCGCCGAAGATCTGGACGCCCTCGATGGCGGCCTTCATGGCCACATCCGAGGCGTACATCTTCGCCATGGCGGATTCCTTCTCGTAGTCCAGGTGATTGTCCTCCATCCAGGCTGCCTTCAGGAGCAGGAGCTCCGCTGCCTCGAGTTCCGTCGCCATGTCGGCGAGCTTGAACTGGATGGCCTGGAACGTGGAGATGGGCTTTCCGAACTGCACCCTCTCCTTCGCGTAGTTCAGGGCGTCTTCCAGGGCCGCCTTGCCGATGCCGCAGGCCTGGGAGCCGATGCCGATGCGGCCGCAGTCCAGACCCATCAGCATCTGCTTGAAGCCCTGGCCGATCTTGCCCAGCAGGTTTGCCGCCGGAACCTCGGCGTCCTCGAACACGAGCTCCGCCGTGCCGGAGGCCAGGATCCCCATCTTCTCCTCGATCTTGCCCAGCGAGAAGCCCTTGGTCCCCTTCAGGTCGACGATCAGGTTGATGACGCCCTTGTAGCCGATGGAGGGGTCCGTCGTGCAGGCCAGCACGCAGTACTTGGCCACGTTGCCGTTGGTGATGAAACGCTTGGTGCCGTTGAGGACGTACTTGTCACCCTTGAGGGTGGCCTTGCAGGCAAGCGCTCCCGCGTCGGAGCCGGCGCCGGCCTCCGTCAGTGCGTAGCAGCCTTCGACCTTCCCGCTGGCGACGGGGGTGAGGTACTTCTTCTTCTGCTCTTCCGTCCCGAAGCTGTTCACGGGGAAGCCGTAGAGCGAGTTGTTGACGGAGACGATGACGCCCGTCGACGCGCAGGCCTTGGAGATGGCGATCATGGCGTGGACGTAGGTCACGATGTCCATCCCGGCCCCGCCGTACTCCGTCGGGATCGCGACGCCCATGATGCCCATCTCGCCCAGGGCCCGGCAGATCTCTTCCGGGTGACGGTGGGTGTGGTCCAAGTCCGCCGCGATGGGTTTGATCTTGGTTTCTGCAAACTTGGTAATCTGATCCTTTACCATCTGTTGTTCTTCAGTAAGTCCGAAATTCATAAAAATCCCCCCTTGATGTATTTTGGTACTCGTTCAGTCTTGAACTTTCATACCCTGACAGTTGATCCTTCGGGCCGCATCACTTGCCCTTGAATGCCGGTTTCCTCTTCTCCAGGAACGCCTTCATGCCTTCCTTCTGGTCGTCGGTGCTGAAGCACTGCGAGCAGCACTGGGTCTCGAGCCGCATGGCGTTGTCGAGCGACAGGTCATAGCCGAAGTTGATGGCGTGCTTGGCCATCTTGAGGGCGAAACCTGGCAGGTTCGCCATCTTCCCGGCCAGCTTTTTTGTCTCCGCCATGAGCTGATCCAGCGGATAGACCTGGTTCACGAGGCCGATCTCGTAGGCCCGCTTGGCGTCGATCTGACCGCCGGCCATGATGTATTCCTTCGCGCGGCCCATGCCCACGAGGCGAGCCAGGCGCTGCGTGCCGCCCCAGCCGGGGATGAGCCCGATGAGGATCTCGGGCTGGCCGAAGCGGGCGTTTTCCGAGGCAAGCCGGATGTCGCAGGACATGGCCAGCTCCACGCCGCCGCCCAGGGCAAACCCGTTGATTGCTGCGATGACGGGCTTGGGCAGGACCTCAAAGGCCCGGAACGTTTCGATGCCGGCCTCCATGAAGCCCATGGCTTCCTGGGGCCTCAGCTCCGCCATCTGGGAGATGTCGGCGCCGGCCACGAAGGATTTCTCGCCTGCGCCTGTGAGGATGACCGCCTTGATGGCGTCGTCCGTCTTGCATTTCGCCGCGGCGTCAGCGAGTTCGGCGATCACGTCCGAGTTCAGGGCGTTGAGCGCCTTGGGCCGGTTGATGGTGATGGTGGCGACCCCGTCGGCCACCTCGAAGAGTATGCTTTTGTATTCCATAACAGTACCACCCTCCTTTCTGTTGAAGATCCCGTTGGGTGCGGGGCAGGGATCGTTCCCCTGCCGCCGTTTCATCGCAGGTTACTTCGCGCTGTAGTCGTAGACGCCGCGGCCGCTCTTGCGGCCCATGAGCCCCGCGTCGACGTACTTTTTCAGCAGCGGGCAGGGACGGTACTTGGAATCGCCGAAGCCCTTGTAGAGAACGTCCATGATGGCCCAGCAGGTGTCGAGGCCGATGAGGTCGGCCAGCGTGAGCGGCCCCATGGGGTGGTTCATGCCGAGGCGCATGATGTCGTCGATCGCCTTGGGCGAGCCGACGCCTTCCATCAGCGTGTAGAAGGCCTCGTTGATCATGGGCATGAGGATGCGGTTGGAGATGAAGCCCGGGAAGTCGTTGCACTCGACGGGGATCTTGCCGAACTGCTTCGAAAGGGCCTCGACGGTGTTGTAGGTTTCCTGCGAGGTGACGAGCCCGCGGATGATCTCGACGAGCTGCATGACCGGCACGGGGTTCATGAAGTGCATGCCGATGACGAGCTCGGGCCGCTTCGTGGCGCCGGCGATCCGCGTGATGGGGATCGACGAGGTGTTCGACGCGAGGATCACGCCGGGCTTGCAGACCTCGTCGAGCTTCTTGAAGATGCCCAGCTTCAGGTCTTCGCGCTCGGTAGCCGCCTCGACGACGAAGTCGGCATTTTTCATGTCCTCGAGGTTGGTGCTCTTCTTGATCCGGCTGAGGATTTCCGTCTTCTGGTCCGCCTTGATCTTGTCCTTGGCGACCAGGCGGTCCAGGTTCTTGGAGATCGTGTCGAATCCCCTGTTGACGAACTGGTCGGCGATGTCGTTCATGATGACATTGATCCCGCCGGGGTACGCAGCGACCTGGCAGATCCCGTTGCCCATCTGACCAGCCCCAATGACGCCAATAGTCTTGATTGCCATCTTACTCACCCTCCTTGTCCGTTTTTGTTATTGATGAGTCCAGCCCGGTCCGGCGTCGCGCCCGCGGCAGAATCCTCTCTCCTGGGGCGGGCCTGACGCTCGAAGCGGCGAATCTCCGGTGCCGACGGACCTGTCCCCGGCGGGAGAGGGACCTCCCGCCGGGACAGGGTTGACTGTGATGATGGTGGAGCTCACGGGCTCCGGGGTGTTGCTCTGGAAGGTTGACGGGTTACACTTTCTCGAGAACGATGGCCATGCCCTGGCCGCCGCCGATGCACAGCGAGGCGAGGCCGTACTTGTGGCCGGCCTTCTGCATCTGCATGGCCAGTGTGTAGGTGATGCGGGCGCCGGTGCAGCCGATGGGGTGGCCGATGGAGATCCCGCTGCCGTTGAGGTTGCACTTGTTGAGGTCGACGCCGAGTTCCTTGATGCAGCCCAGGGCCTGGACCGCGAAGGCCTCGTTGAGCTCGATCACGCCCATGTCCTTCATGCTGAGGTTGAGCTTCTTGAAGAGCTTCCTGACCGCCGGGATGGGGCCGAGACCCATGTAGGCCGGGTCGACGCCGCCCGAGGCCCAGCCCTTGATCTTGGCCAGGGGCTTCAGGCCCAGCTCTTTGGCCTTGTCGGCGCTCATGACAATCACGGCGCAGGCTGCGTCATTGATGCCCGAGGCGTTGCCTGCCGTGACCGTTCCGGTCTTGCTGAAAACGGTGGGCAGCTTGGCCATCTTCTCGAGGGTCGTGTCCATGGGACGCTCGTCCACCTTGAACACCTTGGGATCGCCCTTCCGCTGGGGGATCACGACGGGGACGATCTCGTCGGCCACGGCGCCGCTGGCATTGGCCGCGCGGGCCCTGCGATGGCTCTCGTAGGCCAGCTGGTCCTGCTCTTCCCGGGAGATCTTGTACTTGGTGGCGATGTTTTCGGCCGTGAAGCCCATGTGGTAAGCATTGAAGATTTCCCACAGGCCGTCATGGACCATGAGATCCGTCACCTTGCCGTAGGGCATGTTCATCCGGAAACCCCAGCGCGCGTCGGCCAGGGCGTAGGGGACGTTGCTCATGTTCTCCATGCCGCCGGCGACGAAGATGTCGCCCTCGCCCGCCATGATGGCCTGGGCCGCCAGCGCGATGGCCTTCATCCCGGAGGCGCAGACCTTCTGGACCGTGATGACGTTGGTCTCCTCGGGAAGCCCCGCATAGATGGCCGACTGCCGGGGGGGGTTCTGGCCCACACCCGCCGTCAGCACGTTGCCCATGATGACCTCGTCGAAATAGACGGGCTTCAGGCCCTTGTCGTAGTCGTAGTGTTTCTTCTGGATTTCCGTCATGTCGAAATCGCCGAAGGGCTTGGGGCGGAAGCTCTTGATGTCGGCCGAGATTGCGGGTCTCAGGCCGGCGCGCACAATGGCTTCCTTGATGCAAAGCCTGCCCAGCTCAACGACGGATACGCCTTTCAGGGAACCGCCGAACTCGCCGACGGCCGTCCTCGCTCCACTGACAATGACTACATCTTTCATCCTCTCTTCTCCTTTCAACAATATTGGATATGATTCTTCAATCAGCTTCGTGTTCAGGGCTTATGGCTTAGGACTTATGGAAAGAAAGATCTTTCTGTCCTGCCTTAAGCCTTACGCCTCAACCTTTATCAGCATCGCATCGCCCTGGGCGTGGCCCGAGCAGATGCCGCAGACACCGATTCCGCCGCCGCGGCGGCGCAGCTCGTAGCCGAGCGTCATGAGGATGCGGGCGCCCGTGGCGCCGATGGGATGCCCGTAGGCGATGGCGCTGCCGTTGACGTTGACCTTCTTGAGCATCTCCTCCTTGCTCATGCCGAGGATCGTGCGGGCGCTGATGATGGCCACCGCCGAAAAGGCTTCGTTGATCTCGACGAGATCAACCTTGTCGACCGTGAGGTCGTTCTGCTCGAGGACCTTCTTGATGGAAAGTCCCGGCACCGTGGCGATGTCCTTGGTCTGCTGGGAGACCTCTGCGTAGTCCAGGATGGTGAAGAGGGGCTTCATGCCCAGCTTTTTCGCCATCTCGGCGCTCATGAGCAGACACACATCGCCGCCGTCGTTGACGCCGGGGGCGTTTCCGGCCGTCACGCCGCCGGGCTGGCCGGTGACGGTGCTCTTGTGGTTGAAGACGGGGGGCAGCTTCGCCAGGCCTTCCAGGGTCGTGGCCGGCCGCGGTCCCTCGTCCTTGTCGAATACGACGACGTCCTTTCCCTTCTTGATCTCCACGGGGAAGATCTCGTCGTCGAGCCTTCCCGCTTTCATCGCCGCGACGGCCCGCATCTGGGACTGAAGGGCCCACTCGTCCTGGTCCTGGCGCGTGAAGCCGAACTCGTCGGCCGTTTCGGACCCATGGATGGCCATGTGCCGGTTGTAGAAGGCATCCCAGAGGCCGTCATAGACCATGAGGTCCACCATGCGGCCGTTCGGCAGTCCCATCCGGTTTCCCCAGCGCATGTCGGGAAGCGAGTAGGGGCAGTTCGACATGCTTTCCTGCCCGCCGGCAATCACGATCTCCGCCCGGCCCGTCTGGATCATCTGCACGGCCAGGTCGATCGTCTTGATGCCCGACGAGCAGACCTTGTTCACCGTGATCGAGGGGACGAACTCCGGCAGTCCCGCCAGCAGCGTGGCCTGGCGGCTGGGCACCTGCCCGCAGCCTGCCGGGACAACCTGTCCCATGAACACGTAATCCACATCCTCGCCTTTCACCTTGCCTCCCGTCCTGCGGAGGCACTCCTTGATGGCCATGGCGCCCAGCTGCGGGGCGTCAAAGCCCTTCAGCGCGCCGCCGAAGACGCCGTAGGGCGTCCGGCAGGCCTCGACGCAGACCACCTCCCGGAGGTTCTTGTAAGTGTTCTTGATCTTTCTCCCCATCCCCTTGTAATCCGGTTTTCTCTCGCCGAACTTCGCGATGGGTGCGCCTTTGTAGTATTCGGCTCTCGTCTTGTCCAACTTCTGCGGTACCTTTTCCATCTCTACCTCCTCTTCTCTCCTGTGAGGGATTCGCGGCAGGGCGCAAGCCTGCGCCGCAAAGCCCTTTTGATTTTTCCATCAGGCTCTGAGCCCTGCCTCGCCCGGAACGGGGTCACCTTTCCCGCTCGATGCGGCGCGAAGGCGGCAGGGCGCGGACCCGGCAATCGGCGGTTTGCCGGCGCGGCGGTTTCTCGGCTTCCACCGCCCGCGATCAGGCGCCGGAAGCCGGGATCAACTCAAGCGATCAACGAACTCGATTTCTCTTGGGATCTTATACGAGGACAGGTAGGTTCTGCAGTGCTTCAGGATGGCCTTTTCATCTGCAGAGGCCCCCTCTTTTTTCACGATGAGCGCCTTGACAACCTCCCCCCGCATGAGGTCTGATTTTCCGATGATCTTCGAGTCCTGGACGGCGGGGTGCATGTTCAGGACGATCTCCACTTCCCGCGGGTAGACGTTGAACCCGCTGGTGATGATCATCCGCTTCTTGCGGCCCTTGAGAAAGATATGACCGTCGGCATCGATCAGGGCGAGATCTCCCGTGTGGAGCCAGCCATTGCGCAGCACGAGGGCCGTTGCCTCGGGATCCTTGTAATAACCCTGCATGACGTTCGGGCCCCTGACGACGAGCTCCCCGATCTCGCCGCGGGGAAGGTCCCGTTCGGTGTCGTCGACGATGCGGGCTTCCAGCCCCGGGATGGGGACGCCTATGGAACCGGGCTTCTGCTCCATGTCAAGTCTCGTGACAGAGCATACGGGCGAGGCCTCCGTCAGGCCGTACCCTTCTCGGATCCTCACCCTGAATTTCTTCTCGAACTGGGGAATGTAGGCCGGCGGCATGGCCGATCCGCCGGTGACGCAGAACTTCAGGGAACTGACGTTGAAATTCCCCGCCCCTTCCTGCAGGAGCATGCCGAGAAAAACCCGCGGGACGGCGGACATATAGGTGATCTTCTCGGTCTCGATGGCCTTGAAAATGCTTTCGATGCTGAAAGCGTCGAGCATCACGACGCAGGCACCGATCAGGATGGGGTTGAGCATGTTGGCGACGGCGCCGAAGGAATGAAAGAGAGGGATAAGGCACAACGCCTTGTCCGTCGATGTTGCCCCGAACAGGTTTTTCAGCAGCAGGGACTGGGATATCAGGTTACCATGGGTCAGGACGGCCCCGAGGGGCTTGCCCGTCAGCCCCGACGTGTAAATCATGACGGCCGGGTCGTCTTCCGCAGCATCGGAGGGCTCGAACTCGAAAGGGCCCGCCTCCAGGGCCTTCTTCATGGACAGGGGGCCTTCGTCCACCTCCGTCAAGAGCAGGAGTCTGCAGGTGGAGATCCGGTCCTTGATCTCCTCGAAGCGCCGTGCCGAGGTTGCAGCCGTGATCAGGATCCTGGAGTCGCTGTTGTCGAGAAGGTACTGCAATTCGTAGGAGGTGGACATGACATTGAGCGTCACGGCCACGGCGCCCAGTTTCTGGCAGGCAAAGTAGGCAATGGGGAATTCGGGGACGTTGGGGAGCATCATGGCCACCTTGTCCCCCTTGCCGATACCGAGGGATTTCAGGTGGTTGGCCAGGGAGTTCACGGCCCCTTCCATGTCCTTGAAGCTGATCCGTGAATTCTCGAACACAAGGGCCGTGTTGTCCTTGTAGGCGCGGCAGGCGTCTCCGAACATCTTCCCAAGGTTCATAAAGCCCACGGACCCCCAAAATTTACGGGCGAACCATATCACAACGGGGTCAACTCTTCAACAGAAAACAGCAGAAAAAATGGGCATTCCGGGGCTTTTTGACGGGGGGAAACCCTTCAAAGGACCGTCTCCGGCCCAACCGGCCGGCACCCCCTCTTTCCCGCCCTTTTCTTGACAATTCGCATTGCCTGAGGTAAAAGCAGAAACTTCTTGGAATATTGAAATGTTGGAAGGATGAAGGGATGGGGGAGCAGATGGCCGCAGTGATCGACGGAAACAGGATCGCCCAGGAAGTGAGGGCGGAGGTCAAGACCCAAGCCATTGACTTGAAAGAGAAAAAGGGGATTGTCCCCGGTCTTGCCGTGATCCTCGTCGGCGAGGATGCCGCCTCGAAGATCTACGTGGGACGAAAAGAGAAGGCCGCAACGGAGGCCGGGTTCCTGTCGCGGGAGTACCGGCTGCCGGAGGACACTCCGGAGGATCGGCTCCGGGAGATCGTCGCCGGGCTCAACGCGAGCCCCGAGATCCACGGCATCCTGGTCCAGCTGCCGCTGCCGAAGCACATCAACCCCGACGTGGTGATCGAGACCATCGACCCCCGCAAGGACGTGGACGGGTTTCACCCCTTCAATATAGGGGGGCTTTTCACCGGCCGGCCCGGCCATCGGGCCTGCACGCCGCTGGGGGTCATCGAACTGCTCGACCGCAGCGGGATCGCCATCGAGGGCAAGGAAGCCGTCATCGTGGGCCGAAGCAACATCGTGGGCAAGCCCCTGGCGCTGATGCTTCTCAACCGACACGCCACGGTGACTATCTGCCACACGCGGACAAGGGACCTTGCAGCCGTGACGAGACGGGCCGACATCCTGGTGGCCGCGGCGGGCAAGGCCGAGATGATCCGGGGCGACATGGTCCGGGAGGGGGCCGTCGTCATCGACGTGGGGATCAACCGCCGGCCCGACGGAAAGCTGGTGGGCGATGTGGCCTTTGCCGAGGCGGCCGCGAAGGCATCCTGGATCACGCCGGTGCCGGGCGGCGTGGGTCCCATGACGATCGCCATGCTGTTGCGAAACACCCTGAACAGCGCACTGAAAACAGGCTAAAGGCTGCAGACCACAGGCTACAAGGCAGAAGAGCCGACAGTATACAGCCGACAGCCCGAGAATGAAAAAATCCCCCTTCCGTTCTCTGCAAGAGTGAACGAAAGGGGGATTTTAGTCCTTGAGGATTAAATTCCCGAAATACGCTTGATCGTTGTCATTCCCGCGAAAGCGGGAATCCATCTGAAGACTGGATTCCGGATCAAGTCGGAAAGACAGTTGATACGTCTTAGCCTGCTGCGGGGCAGTTCATCTTTTTCAGTGACTCGTATTTCTACTCTTCCAGGACCCCTAGGAGCTTGAAGACCTTCTCGAACCGCATCTCCCAGGTGTGCTCGGAGCGGGCCCGCTCGAACCCGGCCTTCCTGATCCTGTCGGCCTCTTCGGGGTGGGAAAGGAGGTGCCGGAGCTTCTCCACGAGGTCGTCGAAATCCCCGTAGGTGACCACTTCCTCGCCCGGCCGGAAGAACTTCTCGAGCTCCGCGCAGGATTCGGTGACGTAGAGCCCGCCGCTCATGGGGATTTCGAAATCCCTTCCTTTCAGGCAGTATGTGTCATCGTGCCCCGCCACGCCCCCGAAGCCCAGGTTGATCCGGCTGCGGGAATACATCTTCACCATTTCATCCGTCGCGAGCGCCCCGTTCGGCCAGCCGAAGCCGAAGGCCTCGGCGCGGATGCCTTTTTCCTGCAGCCTGCGGATGACATCGGGCCGGTTTCCGTAGCACTGCCCCACGAAGGCCACGTCGATGGAGCGCTCGACGTCACAGGGCCGGTGAATCTCCGGGTTGGCCCCTTCCGGAAGGTAAAGGGGCATGGCCCCCTCGACGCAGTATTTCTTCAGGGCATCCTCGGTGCTCGTCCAGCACAGGTCGAAATGCCGGCAGATGTCCCTCATCCCGAAGGCACGGCCCCCGCGGACCTTCCCCACGAAGTGCTCCTTGTCGTTGAGGGCGAGATTGAAGATCGGGATCCCCTGCGACCGCATCGCCTGCACCGTCTCGGGCCAGACCAGCTCCCCCGAGAGGTACGTGAAGATCACGTCGGGCCTCTCGTCGCGGCACCACGTGCCGATAAGATCGACGAGGGCCCGGTTCATCCGCGGCTTGAGCTCGCGGGCCCAGTTTTTCCGGCTGTGGTCGAACTCCCCGTACCAGTCATAGAGGCGGACCGGCCCGAACCGCTCCAGGGACGGCTTCAGGGCGTCCGTCTCCCAGTTGTAGTTGTGCCAGATCGCCAGGGTGCGGATCTTCCCCTTCGATTTCGGCTCGAGGCCGGGGTGTCGCTGCCGCATGGCCGCCCGGATCTGAGCCTCACCGGGGATCTGCAGGCCGCGGGCCCGGAACGCGTCCCCGTAGAAGTCCCGCTCCTTCTCGAGCCTGCGCCGGTTGAACCAGGCCCTCAGGCGCTTGCGGGCGCTTTGCAGGGGGTCGCTCATGCCCCGCCTTCCTTCCACAGGGTGTAGAGCCGGGGCCCGCCGGATTTGTCCACGCGGTTGTTCATCATGTTCATGACGTGCCCGGCGTCGATTGCGGGGATCGAAAAGCGCTCGGCCGCATCGACGCAGACCTGCAGGGCCCCGACGCCCGCCCCGACGATGCAGAAATCGGCGTCGGGCGGGATGTTCGACAAAACGCCTTCCCGCATCGAATCCCACCGGGTGGCCACATACTCGGCCGCAATCGGCGCGTGCGAGATCCGGGGGGCGCTCGAGAACTGTCGGAACCAGGCCTCGCAGGCTTTTTCATCAAAGTCCGAGTTGACGATGCAGACCGATTTCCCATCGAGGAGCTTTGCGAAACGGCCGGTCACCAGGTAGGCGTAGACGGCGTAGAAGGGGATGTAGTTGCCGCCTGTGAGCTCGATGCCGCCTGTGGCGAGAAAATCCAGAAACCCGATCGCCGAGTCGTCGTTTTTCGATTTGCGCAGGAAGGAAAAGAAGCCCCGCTCTTTTTCCCGCGTGTTGCCCGGGAAGACGAGGGGGGCGATCCTGCCGCGGCGTACAAGCGTTTGCATGGCCTCGATGTGCGAGGGCATGGCCCGCCGGATCGCCGCCGTGTTCTCGGCCTGCCGGTACAGGCCGTTGCAATCCAGGGAGTGGCGGTAGAAGGCGTATTCGCCGTCGGCAAACCGCACGATGGGCATGGCGGCCTTCCGGGCGATTGCCTCCTGCACCGTGGCGTGCAGGAGCTCCAGGTACTGATTGCCCGAGGTGATGTCCCGGTGGAACAGGCAGGTCTCCTGCTCCACCATCTCGGGCACATTGAGCTCGAAGACGGGCTCGTTGTCGATGCCGTCGATGCGCAGCCGGTCGAAGCGAAACGCCCCGCCGGCAATCAGCCGATCGAGATAGGATTCATGTTTCACGGGTCTCACCAAACCTCATGCGGTTTTTTTCCGGGCCACCACGGCGTAGCTGGTCCCCGAGAAGGCCTTCGCGACAAGCCGCGCAAACAGGCCGACTACGGGGATCTTCCGGAGCCTCTCCTTGATAATCTCCGAGTGGTAGTCCTTGCTGTGGATGACCTCGAAGCCGTGCTGCGAAAGCAGAAGGGCGAGCGTTGCCGGTGTGAAATGGTAGAAGTGATAGGGGAGCTGCCACCCCACCCAGTCGCGCCAGGTTTTCTGCGCGTCCGTGCCCTCGTAGTTCGGCACGTCGATGACCAGCAGGCCGTCGGGCTTGAGCCAGCGGGCGACTTTCTCGATATAACGCCGCGGGTCGTCCGTGTGCTCGAGGAAGTGCCACATGGTGGCCACATCCACGGTGCGCTCGGGCACCTCGACGGCGTCGATGTGGCCGATCCGCATCGGGATTCCCAGCTCGTCCCTCACGTAGGAGGCGGCGTGATCGGAGATGTCGACCCCGGTGACGTCGTAGCCCGCCTGCCGGGCGGCATGGAGAAAGTACCCCATGCCGCATCCGATGTCGACGACCAGCCCCCGCTTCCTGAAACGCCGGAAGAACCGGATCCGATGGTCCTCCTGGGAGATGCGCCGCCGCATCTCCGGGGAGCCGGGCCGCAGTCCCTCGCGGTACTGGCTGTCGAAGTATTCCTTTTCGTAGAGCCGGCCCAGCTCCTCGCGGTCGGGCCGCGGGTCCAGGACACCGAGGCCGCAGCCGGCGCACCGGTACACGGTCCATCCGTCCCGTTCGACCATGGCCGACCGGGCGGGGCTGCCGCAGAGGATGCACGCAACGGGTGCCCGCTCCACTCAGTCGTCTCCCTGCCGTCCCGGGCGCTCGATCTCGTCGAGGGTCGCGAGGATCGTCCGGTACTTCACAAGCTTTTCCCGCGCCGCGTCGCCGTCACGCAGAAACGGGAGGGTGAGGGGGATCGTCAGCGTTCGCCACCGGGCCTTGAACCGGTCTTCCCGGCTGATCCGCCTGATCGTCTCCCGGGCGTAGTGCTTGCGGTAGAATAGATACTCGGCAAGCGTCTTGCGCCTCCACCGGTCAGCCGATGCCGAAGCCCTCTCGCTGTGTCCCCCGATGTGCCGCACCACCGCCTCATCGACGTAGCCGATTTCGAAGCCCTGCTGCCGGATCCGCAGGCACAGCTCCTGGTCCTCCCCGTAGAGGAAGTAGTCCTCGTCGAATCCGCCGATTGCGCGGATCAGATCCGCCCGCGCGATCATGCTGGCGCCGAGCACGCAGGCAATAGAGCCCTTGAGCCCCTTCAGTTCATTGGCGGCATGCTTCTGGCCCGGGTAGCGCAGGGAGATCGTCTCCTGCAGCACCCCGTCGGGGTAGACGACCTTCGTTCCTGCAAGGCCGACAGCCGGGTTTTCGTCCATGTACCGGACGGCCGTTTCGAGGCATCCCCCGGTGAGCTCCGCGTCGGGGTTGAGGAAGAACAGATAGCGGCCCCGGCACAGGGGGATGGCCTGGTTGTTGGCCGCGGAAAACCCCCGGTTGTCGCTGTTCGCGATTAGATGCACCGAAGGGTATCGGGTTCTCACCACCTCGGCCGTCCCGTCCGTCGAGGCGTTGTCGACGAGAAAGACCTCCCGGCTTGCGCTGCCTGCCGATTCGATGGAATCGAGGCAGGAGCCGATCACGTCGGCCGAGTGGTACGTGACGATGACGATGGAAACCACCGGGGGGAGCTCCCCGGAAGGTGTATTCCTTCTGCTCGGATCAGGATTCATGGTTTTCCCGAAGGATTTGTCGTGCAGGGCGGGTTCAGGACGCGTCTTTCCGGCCGAAGAGATAGAAATTGCCGGGCATGTGCGAAATCTCGCTATGCACCCAGCAGATGCCCGGTTTCTTTGCCCGCCACGCATCGAAAAAACGGCCGTTGTCGACGCCCTCGAAATTGCTTTGGTAGGCGATGAGATAGGCGCTGGCAGAGTCGACGGCGGGCAGCGTGGTGATCTGATCCCGGAAGGCCGGGTCCGTCTCGCTGAGAGACCACGTGGCGATGAAGAGGCCTGCTTGTGCTTCCTGCGGCGTCACGGAACCGAGCACGGAGAGATCGGATGTGCAGAGGATGCCCCGCCTCCCGGAGACAACATCCCTCGCCTCGATCAGAGGCATGGCGAGCGAGCCGAGGTAGAACTTCTGTAAGGCGACAAATTCGGGCAGGTCGAAGATGATGTATTGCCCCTTGAACCCGAGTTTGTGGATAAGACGGCAAAGGCTGCCGTAACCGCCGCCGAGCTCCACGATCAACGGAAAACGGTTGATCGACAGCCCTGTCTCCTGCTCGAAACGGGCAAGGTGATAGGACTGATGGATGCGGTTTCCGGAGCTTTGCCTGTACCCTTTGCAGGGTTTCGGATCCCCGGCGAAGTCTTCCTCGAGGATGTCTTGCCAGACCTGTTTCCAGTCCGGCCGGCTCATCAGGTACCCGAGTTCGTTGTCGATGAAAGGCCGGTTGCCGACGAACATGCTGCCGGTCACGACGTCCCAGGTCAGAAATTCCCGGGGATCCCTCTCGAGAATGCATTTCCTCAGCTTGCCCCGGTTGGCCAGCCATGCCAATTCCGCGGCAGAATCCGTCACCGCCTTCGGTTCCGGCATGATGAGGATTTCACGCCGGAGATCGTTGACGAGTGCCGCTTCCCGGGCCGAAAGGCGACTTCTCTCCATCACGCTCTTCTCCGGAGCGATGACTTTCGTACCCCTGTCTCTGGGCAAGGATCCGAACTTCTCGTTGATCATAAGCCAGTTTTGATATTTGAAGTTATCGAGACGCTGGTCGTATCGTTGAAAGAACTTCAACTTGTCCGGCAAAATCTTGTAGAAGCGGTAATTCATCCCAGCGAAATACTCGAAAATATCCTTCAAAAAGACTTTCGAATCGATGTTGCATCCCCCGTATTCGAACTGGACCATTCCGACCCGGTCTTCTGCAAAGAGCGATCGGCCGCCCTTGAAAACTTCCAGTTCGTGCCCTTCGACGTCAACCTTCAGAAAGTCGATTTTCTCGATCCGCCGCTCCGCGCAGTAATTCTCGAGGGTATCCAGTTTCACCATCTCCGTTTCCGCCGGCGTTTTCAACCCCCAGCCGCCTTCGAGGCCGCGACGCTGGTAGAGCGAATGCAGGCCCGGAGCGGAACGATATATAAAGAGAGGCCTTTCGGCATTTTCCGAGCTGAGACCGCAGGGATTGCACGTCACGTTCGGCGAGGAAACATTCCGGGTGAGATTGGCGAAATTATCCCGTGACGGCTCGAAGCAGTGGATGTTCAGACCTGGATTGACCGACAGGGCGAGCCGGGCCCACTCCCCGGTGTGCGCGCCCACGTCGAAGACGACGGAACAGCCCGGCAGGAATTGCCGCATGACGCGGAACTCGCCGTTGGTCGCAATATCACCGTTGCAATCCCCGTCGTGCTTTTCGACGTAGCTCTTGCAGAAATTGTAAAGGTGGCCGTTGTAGGGCAGCCGTCTCAGCAGGAAATGCTTCATGCGCGTGACATTCCGATTAAATTTCGATGCATTCTATTCGTGCGGTCTGGCCGCGTCAAGCCTGCCGTCTGCCGCCGGGCTTTCGCAGGACTCTTTCCACAGAATCGTGATCAAGGCCAGGTTCAGGTAGAACACGATGGCAGGCGCCCCGAAGGATGCGTCGGCAACAACGGCCTGGAGCAGCAGGGCCGTCCACGCCGCGAGCATGCACAGACCGTCATCCCGGTTGCTTCGCATCACCCTCAGGGCCATGGCAAAGGCGATGACGGCGATTGCCAGGTACAGCAAGAGCCCCACGACCCCCAGCCGCACCAGCACGTCGAGGTAGAGGTTGTGAGGCGACACGTGAAAACCGGAGTCCCGGTAGCTCTCCGGGACCCGGTCGTAGTATTGCTTCATGTAATCCTGTTTCTGGAGGATCTCCATGCCGAAGCCGATTCCTGCAATGGGCCTCTCCTGTGCCATCTCCAGGTACATGTGGATCATGGAGATCCGTTCGTTGCCCAGGATTCCCTGCGGCGAGAAGCGGACGCCCGATACGGGGCTTGCAAAAAGGACCATGACGAATATACCGAAACCGGCCAATACCGCCGCCAGTCGCCGGCGGTTGCTCAAGAACAGGACAACCAGGCCCGCGGCGAGTGCAATGAAGCCGCCCCTCGTCTGTGTAAGCAGCGTGGCGGCCAGGACCGAAACCAGGGCGGCCCCGAGAAAAGCCCGGGCACGAGCCCTTTTCTCCTTGAGCAGCAGGGCGTATGCCAGGATGGCGGCAAACACCGTGGGGAAGCACATGTAGTTGGCCGACATCTCGAAGAAGCTGTACTGATCGCTGTGGCCCAGGCGCTCCGAGAAGGCGTGGCCCAGGACCGGGTAGAAGTAGACGATGGCGCCGGCGGAGAATATCGCCGTCGAGGCGACGATGATCCGGGCCAGGGCGTCGAAGCCCTTCTGTGACGGGTAGAACTGGACCACGAGGAAGTAGACGGCGTAATACTTCAGCAGGTGGCTCAAGAGGTCATGGATGGTGTTCGGTCGGTCGAGGGCGAAAAAAAGCCCGGCGGCGCCCCACGCCGCCAGCAGCGCGAAGGGCAGCGCCAGGGGCGTCGTCCAGGAGAAGTCTTTTTTCTTCGAGAAGACAAGGACGAGCATCCCCGCAAGGGGGAGGTAGAATGTCGCTTCCTTGAGCGCCGTCGTGTGGGGAAAGGGATTGAGAAAGACGAACACGCCGACCAGCACGGTGACGATCTGCTCCAGTCGCCCGGACCCATCGGATCCGTCGTGAAGAAGCGTTGTCGGTTTGTTCAACAGGACTCCTTCGTCGGTCAGTCAGCAGGCGCTCAGGGCTGTGGCTGGTATTCGGGCACGATGTCCCGGAGCCTTTTCCGGATGGCCTCGCCGTCTCCCTTTCGGGAAATGGCAAGGAGCGTTTCGATCTGCGCCAGCAGCGCCGCCGCATCGCGGGTTTTCCCGCGCAGCACCATGATCTTCGCGTGGTCCGTGGACACGATGCCCTCGCCGGAGGTGATCAATTCCTCGTGGAGCTTTTCCCCGGGGCGCAGGCCGGTGAATTCGATGGCGATGTCCTTTCCCGGCTCCAGGCCGTGGAGCCGGATGAGATCCCGGGCCATGTCGACGATCCGGATGGGCTCGCCCATGTCGAGGATGAAAATCTCGCCGCCGTTCCCCATGGCCCCGGCCTGGAGGATGAGCTGCGCCGCCTCGGGGATGCTCATGAAGTAGCGCCTCACGTCGGGGTGGGTCACCGTCACGGGCCCCCCGCGGGCGATCTGCTCCTGGAAAATGGGAATGGCCGAACCGGAGCTGCTGAAAACGTTGCCGAAACGGACGGCGACAAAGCGCGTCACCTGCTTGCCGTTCATGCTTTCGACGAAAAGCTCCGCGACACGTTTGGTGGCGCCCATGACGTTGGTGGGCCGCACGGCCTTGTCCGTCGAGACGAGGACAAACCTCTCCACCTCCGTCTCCAGGGCCAGGTCGACGAGGTTGCGCGTCCCCAGGACGTTGTTCAGGACCGCCTCCCGGGGGTGGCTCTCCTGCATGGGGACGTGCTTGTAGGCCGCGGCGTGGAAGATGATGTGGGGCCTGAAGCGCTCGAGGACCCCCTGCAGGGCATCCCGATCCCGGATGTCCGTGAGGAAGCACTCCGTGGGCAGTTCACGGAGCCGGTGCCGGAACTCCATTTCGATCTCGAACAGGTTCAGCTCGCTGAAGTCGAGCAGGCCCACCACCTGGGGCTGGAAACGGCTGATCTGCCGGACGAGCTCGGAGCCGATGGAGCCCCCCGCCCCCGTGACCAGGATGCGCTTCCCACAGAGAAAGCGGCTGATACTCTCCGGATCGAGCCGGACTTCCTGCCGCCCCACGAGGTCCTCCAGCCTCACCTCCCGGATGACATTCGCGGAGATGCGCCCTTCGATCAGCTCGCCGATCTTTGGAATGGTGCGATACCGCTTGCCCGTCCGGTCGCAGAGCTCGACGACCCGGCGCATCACGTCGCCCCGCGCCGAGGGGATGGCGATGAGGATCTCGTCGAACTGGATCGGCATCTCCCCGATGTCGTCGATGGCGCCCAGGACGGGCACGCCGTGGATTGCCTGGCCCTGTTTGCGGGGGTCGTCGTCGAGGAACCCCACGGGGCGGTACTTGACCCGGGGGTTGTCGAGGATTTCCCGGAGCATCTTCTCGGCGGCATCCCCTGCGCCCACGATGAGCAGCCGCGTCCGCTTTTCACGGTCCGGGTTGAAGAAGGGGAAAAAGGTGGGGTTGAAGAAGCTCGCCGGGATGGTCCGCTGGATGTAGACCCGGATGAGCAGCCGGATCCCGCCGACCAGCATCACGGTGAGCAGGGCATCCAGGATGAGGACGCTCCTCGAGAACCCCTCGAAGTAGCGGACGAGCAGAAGAATGAGCGAAATGGCACCTGCGGCGATCACGGCCGCCTTGATGATGTTGATGAGATCGGCGATGCTCGTGTAGCGCCACATGCCCCGGTAGAGACCGACCCACCAGAAGAGCGCGATTTTCAAGGGCACGATCCAGGGCAGCGTCTGCGCGAGCAGCGCCATCTGCTCCGGCGGGATGTCGCCCTCGAAGCGGATGAGGCAGGCGAGCCCGTAGGATGCGCAGACCAGGGCGATGTCGATGCCGATGATGGTCCAGAAATTCCTGTTACGCAGCAGGTGTTTCATCGGTTCTCTTTTGCTCCATCCTCACGACCTGCAGGCCCGCGGCCGCGAGGAGCATGATCCCTGCCCCGACGGCGGGAAGCAGGAGCCCCGGGCAGGCAACGGCCGCAACCGCCAGGGCGCCCAGCAGGACGTTGAGAAACCCCGTCCACAGGGTGACGGACTTGTGGGAACATCCGGCCTGGACGGCCCGCTGGAAGTAGTGGCTCCGGTGGGCCTGCCAGATCGTCTCCCCCCTGCGGATCCGGAGGAAGAGCGTCACCGTCGTGTCCAGGACGAAAACGCCCAGCAGCAGGATCCAGGCAAGCAGGGGCATGGCCTGTGCTTTCTCGGAATGAAGAGCCATGACGGCAAAGACGTAGCCCAGAAACCCGCTGCCCACGTCGCCCATGAAGATCTTTGCCGGCGGCCAGTTCCAGATCAAAAAACCGGCCGTTGCCGACGCGAGAACGGCACAGAGCAGGGCAAGCCCCGGGGCGCCGTTCCAGGCCAAAATCAGCCCGGCAAAGACGGCCGTCGTAACGGCCTCCAGGCCGGCGATGCCGTCGATGCCGTCCATGAAGTTGTAGAGGTTGAGCATCCAGACAATGCCGACGGAGGCCAGGATCGATCCCACGAACCCGAGGGGTATGTTATACCACCCTGTGAACAGGGATTCAAACCCGTTTAGAGCCGCCACGGCAAGGGCCGCTGCAAGGAACTGGACCGCCAGCCTCAGCCGGACCGGCAGGTGCCCGTGATCGTCGAGCCACCCCGCGAGGGCCACGAGGAACCCGCCCGGCCCCAGGGCAAGCGCAAGACGGCCCGGGATGAGGCCCGC
>DIFQ01000113.1:745-39677 GCA_002419215.1 Syntrophaceae bacterium UBA5744 | reverse complement strand
AAAACCTATTTTGGACAGATGTGAGTTGAACTATCGAATAGACCTCAGCCACTTGAGGCAGTCCCGCTTTGTGAGCGGCGGCAAGCCGCCCATGATGGGGAAGTGAATAAAACTATCCGCCGGTTGAGTAGTACCGTCAACGATTTCTCTTTATGTCATACTTTGACGTATGACACTCCCTTACCAGTACCCGGATGAGGCTCGTGCTTTCCAATGAGATAGTGGTACTTCTTGGGAACGGGTCTCACTTTTCCCGGCGGGGGAATAGTTTCCAGTCTCGGAACACTCAGCTTTGGACGACGAATAAGTTTTTTTCCAAAGTACTGTTCAGCTATGGCCCTTGCCAGTATCTCTGCCATAAGCGACGGAACAGCGTTTCCTATTTGACGTTGTATCTCTGTGCGCGGCCCTTTGATTTTGAAGTTTTTCGGAAATGTTTGTATCGCCGCCATCTCTTGCCAAGATAGTTTTCGATTCTTCCAGTGAAACGGCCCAATCGCAGAGCCCGGCTGTGCTTGTATCGTCCAGCTTGGTTGCGCTTTTGCAAGTTTAAGTAGGAAACTCCAATATCGCGTTCTCCACCCAAACAGATGTAAGCCGCCCTTCCGGTCAGTGTGCCACAGGTAGTTTTCACCTTCTGGAATTGACGGCAGAAGGTCTCCCCATTTGCCCCCTACCTTCAAGTTTTGCGTTTCATCATCAGGGATGTGACCGATAGCCTCCCATGCTGTCACATAGGTCTCCGTATCGCTTCCTTCAAACAGGGCTGCTTGGTTCTCACTTTGAGGTATGTGTGTTGGCTTCGGAAAGAGAAATCTTTGGCCGTTTCGTTCGGCAACAAGGAAGAAACGAACGCGAAGCTGTGGAATGCCGTAATCAGCGACATTCAATACTTTCCAAGAAGGCACGTAGTTTGTCTTGTGCCGTGCATTAATTTCGTTTATCCGCTTGAGAATTAATTGGAAGCCTTCCTCTTTCCCGCTGTAGTTCAAACCGTGGACGTTTTCAAGGAGGAAGACCCGAGGCTGCAATTCCTCTACAAAACGGAAGTAATCAGTCAGTGTGCTCGCTCGTGGGTCATTCAGGCGTAGCGTGTCACCATTAGTCCAGTACGCAGACTTAGAGAAGGGCTGACATGGAGGTCCACCCACAAGTAAATCAATGGGTGCTTTTCCGAGTCCGGCGTATTCTCTTGCGGTTTCGGTCGATATTTTTTCTATAGGTTCCCCGATGACATTGGTTCGACCATTGAGCCTGAGCGTTGCACATGAATGCTTGTCAGAATCAATGAAAAGGCTGATGGTAAATCCAGCCTTCTCAAAACCATAGTCTAATCCACCGCAACCCGAGTAAAGACTTATTCCAATCATATCTCAAATCTCAGGGTCGTGAACCACTTCAGTTTTCTTTCGATTAATCGCGCTTACAATGTCAGAAAGACCCTTATCGCAAACTCTCTGATATATTTCGTCCCAACTTTTTGTCTCGTCCGAGATTGAAATATGAACATTGACTTCCGCACTGGCTCCAGTTCCCCAAGCTCGTAATCCAATCCCAGGTGTGCGTCTTGGTTGCTGCTGCATTATTCTTATAGATTTCCTTGCCGATATTATACGGAACTGTGAATTATTAATGCGTGGACTGACTTGCTCCCAGTGCTTTAATGTCATTCCATACACGAACTTATCCTCAGCATCACGAATGTGCTTTCCTGTATAGGAATTTAGAACACCCCACGTAATTTTCTCTTGCTCATCAAATAGGGGCAGCAGGAATTTATTTAACGTTTCGAGCAACGAATAATCCACCGATATTGCATAGAGGAGATTCGGTTCCTTCTCTATTGCATCGTATGCCTTATATACTGGTATCGGAATGCAGTCAGTTGGTGCGAGTCCTACTAATTGTTGAGCATTCATAAACTGCGTTCCGGCGTTTTTCACGTTTACCGGCAAGCTATATTCGTCCTCTTTCAACGTGAAATCTACCAATGTGTGGCCTGAGAACCTATCATCGTCATAAGTAACAGTCGGTCGTTTCTCATGTAGAGTATCTATCTCTGTCAAGAATCTCCGTTCAGTAATTGCGGCGGGAAACAGCTTTGTAATCGGATTTTCTGCCGAGCCAAGCTTTTGCCGCTTCTGTATGAATTGAAGAAACCCCGCCGACTTCATAGCTGACACAACTTCTTTTGCTTTTGAGAGTGACATGGTGTCGCTCTCAAACAGTTTCCGGATTATTGTTTCGTTGTTCTCACCATTGGAGAGGGCTAAATATGCTTTTGCGAGTTGTACGCCCACCCACCTCGTTTCTTGCAATACAGATACGAGAGCTTCTGCTGTCTTAATCTCGACCATTTTATTACTCATAATCTATTCCCGGTTCTCAGGCACAGTTGTCTTTGTTAGAGCACTCTGGATTAACGAAACAACGCGGTCAAGCTCTCTGTCTATCTCAGACTCCCAGAAACGCAATACAGTCCAACCCTGCTTTTGGAGTGCGGCAGAATTCTTTTTGTCTTGGCCTATGTTTCTCTCAATCTTAGCGGTCCAGTATTCTGGATTTGAGCCGCATATCAATTTCTTTTTTCGAGCTTTCCAATCCCGTCCGTGCCAGAAATCGCCGTCACAAAATATAGCAACACGAGCACTCCTTATGACAATGTCGGGTTTGCCCGGCAGATTGACAACATTCTTGTTGTATCGAATACCCGTTTTCCAGAGTGCTCTCCTGAGCCTTAGTTCAGGCTTAGTATCGCTCTTCCGACTCGCTCCTTTTGCTGCATCGGATGCGCGTTTAGAAGCCGGAATCAAACCCCTGTAATTCGGATACTTCATGATGACTGTCGCTTTTGAGACGAATCACCTTACCAATCGCCGTAAAATAATTCAAGAAGTGACTGTCTCAGGAATTAGGCTGAACCCCCGGCTCTGTTGGGGTATGAATCGACTCGCGTCTTATCGGAAATTATTGTAATATGTGCGCCAGACTACATCTGCCTTCTAAGGCAACCTGTCACCGCGCAGAGGGGGTCACTGTGAACATTCAGAAGATATTTGCAGCACTGGATGAGGATAGCCAGAACAGCGCGCTCGGCATTATGTGTAGAGAGTTCGAAGCTCAAGGTTACACAGTTGCCTTGAACAAACGGCAAGTCACAGCAGACGAAATCTTTGAAGGCAGACACAGTGACATTGAAACTCAACTTGGAGCCTTGACCGTCACTCTATACAAGAACGGAGGGATTGAACAAGAGTTCTCCATTGAGTTTGAAGATTTCCATGAGCCGGTTTTCAAGAAACTCTTTTCGTTAAGTTAAGCCCCCTCAGACCATCAGCCGGACCCCCTGCCAGACCGAAAGTCCAACAGAAGGTCCGACCTCAAGTAACTACCGTTCTAAGCCACGTTAAAGTCCATCTGCATCTCTTTCTTCCAAGTCTGCTGCTCGTCGTTCTTACGGTCCAGACTGCGGACCATTTTGAGGTACAGCAGCCCGACAGTGTCATAAATATACTTGCCTATTTCCGACCGGTCTTTCTTGCTCAGGAACTTGGCTCTTTTTTTGCCGGAAGCGGTGGTCATATACTCAAGCGGTATCAGCTTTGTGGTCTGGTGAGCCATAGCAAACTCGACCGCAGCTTCTTTGTACTTTGAATCGGACGGGAGCTTAGAAGGGTTGCGATAGCTGTAGATGAAGACAGCAGCAGTCACAACCAGAAGTTCCTCGCCGCTGATGCCGTGGTCATACAATCGTTTGAAGTGATACTGACCGGGTACGCCTGACATCTCAAGACTTGCGTCCAAGAGCCATTTGTCAAACCACTTGATAGCCTTGTTCAGACCGGGGTGAGTGTCTCTATTCTTGAGAACTATATTACGGACCTGCTTCAACTCTGCTTTCATGGCCTTTCGAGAAATTGACAAGGCTTTAGGGTGTCCGTACTTATAGACCCTTTGACGATGCTTGAGACAGGTTGAATAGAGCTTGTAACGCTTGTTCTTACAGCCTTCAACGGAGCAAGGCAGTTCTTCGTTAAGTTCAAACATTTCATGGAGAGGCTTTGTGTTTGGCATTTTGTTAAACTCCTTTTTTTCATTGAGTGAGACTGAAAGTCCGGCTGCGTAAGCAGGTCTGAGGCAGAAGGGTGAACCAGAAGTTCAAGCGCGGAACATCGGACGAGGGAGCCGGAACGAGCGACCCGAGTACCGAGCTTGAACCGACAGTCCATCGAGACCCGCGTCTTACTTCTGTTGAGCTTCTGTCAGAGCTTCCGGTTCAACTGTAGCCGGACATTCGTTTTGATACCTCCACCCGTGCGACCCCCGCACACTCTCCCTGTTACCTGTGGGAGAACTGGGGGAGACATGGAGTCAAACAGGTCTAATGAACCTATCCAAATCCATGCTCGCCCCAGTCAACCACAGTTCGAAAAGGAGTGAATGGAACTAAGGGGTCTTTAGTCGGTCGAGGACGATGGAACGAGTCCATCTTAGAACGACCTTATTTTGAGGTGGCGTTTGACGATTAAGCCGCATGAGCAGGGTACATTCTTTATAGAGGTCATGCGGTTTAAGTTGAAACAACGGTCTTGTGTCTTCTACGAACCGGAAGGTTCCCTAAAGTCCGGTCGATGGTAGCCGGTCGCCGGACCGAAAAAGTGAACGAAGGTCTTGACAACAGTCCTGCCGCAGAGGGTCCAGTCACTTCCCTCGACCGCTCTTTTCAAGCTCCGAGAAAAGGTGTCTGAAGAACAATCCACTAACCCTAATTCCGCCTTCATCTTCCTTGTCGAAACGGAAGTCACGGCAGAAGGCAAGGAGTCGAGGTAAGACCTAATAGTCTGAACTACCCTCGGGGTCTTCTCGGTCGCTTTCCGTTGCGCGGACTTTGAAAGCAGGTGCTTTCCCTTCCACTCAGTCCAGCGTACCCCCGGCAGCACGACTTCAAGTCTGCCCCGCAGGTTCTCTTTAAAGGGATGCAGTAGCCAAACCTTCATCGGGCTTGCCTGTCCAGTTCGCAAGACTCTACTGCTTCCACGCGAAAGAGCCTGATACGCAGCATGAGCGATTTCCGACTGTACGACTTCCCTTATCTCGGAGTTTGTAACCGGCCTGAGAAGGTCGCCTGTTTGACCTACGATGGCTCCGCCGATGTCTATATGGGAGCGTTGCAGAATCCCGCAGAGAATTACATTGGAACAGAAGGAATAGGCATTGAGCGAGGTCTCCTGACCCCATGAAAGGAAGTTGACCCGAGGTCTCAAGACTCCGTTAGCCTCGACCGTTGCTTCAATGTCGATGCCTGCGGACTCAAGGTCACGTTCAAGAAGTTTCCGGTAGTCGAGCCGACCGCGCCCCTTGAATGTGAAAATGAGTACGGCTTCGCTCTCGGGGATACTCTTGAGGACTTCTATCACTTCGCGGCTTACTTTGTTTTGACCCCGTTTCTTTGAGAACTCTTTTTCCATCGTGTTTCTTCCAGACGGATAGTCAAGCTGATAGACCGTCACAGTCTCATAGCTCACGATGTTAGAAGGGATGTCAATTTGCTTGATACTCGGGTCGAGTTGGGCAAGCTCACGAATCGGGAAAGACGCATCCAACACAACTATGTTCCGAAGCTCACGCGGGACACTGACCCGGAATGTGATTACACCCCCGCCTTGTTCCACGTTAGCGAGAACTCGCAACTCGTCCTGCGAAACGTCCAGCAGGTCACAGAGAAGCTCGGCCTGTTCACCAGAACCGAAGCCGCCTTGACCCCCGACAAGAGCCGACTTGTATTTCTCAATGTCCTCGCCAGAAAGAGAACCGAGCTTGAAAGACCTCGGTTTCCTCTCGGGGTCGGCTTGCTGTTGAGACATTTCTTTTCTGATAGTCTCACAGGCGGTCCTGAGATACTCAAGAGCTTCGTCCCGCTCCGGTGATTTCACTCTGTCCATCTCTTGCAACCAAGCTCGTGATGCTCTGACACGGTCGTCTTCAAAGGCGAATGTATCAGAGCTTAACAGGGACTCATCCCATATCACGAGGGAACGGGGCCGCTCACGATGGACGTTGAAACGAGCAACGCCGGACTTTCCCTTAATCATCTGATGAGTCAGCAATAGAAAGGGCCGGTCGGTATAATCCTCATTACAAGGTTCGCTTGCGTATCCGCTCGGCAGGCCGCTGTTTCCACAGAGGTAGGCTTCTGCGGTTTCGGTGTTGTGTTTGTAGCTGTGAACCAGACCAACTTTCCGCTCGGGGATTCCTGCATCTATCAAGTCACGCTTCAGTTGGCAGAGAGCTTCCACCTTCCCCGCGCTAACCATGACACTAACACCGACGCCCTCAGTCGGGCTGTGGTCGAGACCAAGTCTGTTGACTGCCGTCAGCCACGCGACAACAGACCGGGTCTTACCAAGTCCAGTATTAAGGGGAACGGCAAACCGTCCCTCGACTCCGTTCAAGGCAATGTCGGTATAGGTCGAGAGGACGAGCCGCAGTGCGGCTTCCTGTTCCTGGCTCGGTTCATTGCCGAAGCGGCGCAAGTCTGAAAGCAGGATGTCTGCGGCGAGAGAATTGAGTCTGTCAGTTAGTTCTGACGGGTTGTCAGACGGGCTTGTCCCGTCGCCCTTCGGCTTGCTGTTCAGCCGGTTGCTTTGGTTGCAATCCATTACACTGTATCCTTTTCGATTTGGTTAGATGGTGAAACTTTGGCCTCACAGACCGTCTGTAGCTCGTTCTACGCCCCTTCTGAGGCCCGTTCTCCAAAGCCCCGCCACTCTACCCCTACCAAAATGTGTTAGGGTCGAAATTGCCCCGGTTTTGGGGGGTCTGTGGAGCAAGGTAGGGGTATTGTGGGCAGGTGCTTTGACGGCTTGGTCAAGTGTCGCTCAGACGAGAGCAAAGAAGCGGCTTAGCCTGACCGTTCAGACTGTGGCTTGTCTTTGAACGGCATGAACTGGAACAGAGGGCAAGCATAAAGCTCACAACTCACAGTCCCGTCAGCGTAGTTGCAGCAGCAGGTGTTACACATTGCGAGAATCGCGTCTTTGGGGGACAGCGTTTCGCCTGACAGATATTTCTTGAGTTGCGAGAGTCCCTTTCGTTTAGGAGCGTGTTCAAGACGCTGCAAAGCGTCCCGCTTCACTTTGTTTTCAAATTTCATTTTTCAAGTGATGTCCTTTTCGATTGATTTGAGTTAGGCAGACAGATAGACGGCGGTGTGGCAGGGAGGCAGGCGGTTCAAGGACGACGGAACGAGTCCGTCTTAGTGAATCAACTCACTCTCGTCAAAGTCCTCGTCAAAAGTTCCCGCGTCATTGTCCATGCGAGCCTTTTTAAGAAGTTCCGGCAGAGAGTAGCCCCGGTCCTTGAGGACTTGCCTCATGACGTTAAGGTGCCCCGGTGTTGCATTGCCGGACTTGATAATGTCAACGAGCTTCTTAATGAACAGAGCGTCCAGTTCATCGAGGGCTTGCCTCATCTTTGCGAGGTCTTTGGTACGGCTCTCAGAACAAGTCTCGCCGCAGGTCTCACAACCCTTCGTTAAGCACTTTTCTTTTTCACACATTTCATAGACTCCTTTTCGAAATAGATTTCTCCGCCGAATGGCGGGTTAAGGACTGTGGTTGAACTGAAATGATATGGTGGTTCTTCTTCCTTTAGTCCCCCTTTCAAGATTCCCCACTATAATCAACTCTTTAGACTGGCGGCACAGACGGGCAGAACAACTTTGATATGGTAGTTACTTCTTCCTATGGTGTGCATATCAAGATTCCCTACCAGAATCGCAGAGTTGGGTAAGTATCACAGACGGCTTTCAACCTGATTGAAGCGGTGTTGCTCCTTCCTATGGGCACACTTTTAAGATTCCCCGCCAAAGTCAGATAGTTAGACGGGCGTCACAGACGGCAAGGTTGACTTTGATAAGGTGTTGCTTCTTCCTTTAGGTGGCTTTTCAAGCAAGTGCCGGATATTACAAAAGATATTCTAAAGTTATTGCGGCGGGTTCGTTAAACTGAGGCTGTGTTTCCTTCTTCCTTTAGGTACCCAATCAAGATTTCAGAATCATATCGAATAGATAGCTGTGCCTCGTTGGGCTTCTTAGTAAGTGTGGCTGACTACCTGTTCTCCTTTGATGGGCACTTTATAATTTTGTCTCTGTGTTAGCTTCACTCTCTCTATAGATAGCCCTTTCAAGATTCCTCAATAATTCAATATAGATAGAACAGCCTCAAAATGCTCATTTCAACTCGCGGTCCCGGCTGTGATAAAAGCGCACAGAAACAGTCTGTTACCTTTATTTGGTTGCAAGTTTCGTCAGTGTGCATTGCTCATCAAGTCTGGCAAGCAACCGCCTAACACTACCCTTCCACCAGAGACCCCCTCTCGGAGTCTCCATTTCCTCTTTGTTCAGCGCGTCTGCGATAGCCCCGAGACTCGTGACACCTTGCGCCCTGAGTGACTCAATAAACGGACGCAGCCTTTCTGCGTTCTCGTCAGCTTTCTCTTTGATGGCCTTGAGACCGGCAGCGTTGCCCTTCCCGGCTTTTAATAAAGCTCTCGCACCATTCGGACAGCCGAAGACAGCCCCGCGCAACTTCGCCGCTTGCATTGCTTCCCGCGTCCTTCGGGAGATAGCTACACGCTCAGCCTCGGCAACCGCTGCGAGGATATGCACCGTCAGTTCGTTTGCGTCGGGAAGGTCCGCCGCTTGGAATTTGATGTTTGAGTTTTGGAGCTTTAACAAGAAGAACAAGTTTCTACTCAAGCGGTCCAGTTTTGCGATAACCAAAGTCCCGCCGGTTGCCCGTGCATGATAGATAGCCTTATTCAGTTCGGGCCTATCGTTATTCTTCCCGCTCTCGACTTCGATATATGTCTTCAGAAGCCTTGCTCCACGCTGTTTCACAAAGTTCTCGACGGCAAGACGCTGAGCTTCAATCCCGAGCCCATTAATGCCCTGCTTATCCGTAGAAACTCTGAGATACCCTATTGCCTTGAGTTTGGGGGTCTGTGCTGTCATTTGCAGTGTCCTTTCTCTAAGAGTATCAAATCACGTTAGGAACCTTACGCAGATTGATACCATAAGGAATCGGACAATGCAAGAGGAAACTTTAAAAAACCCTTTGTCTTATTGATTGTGAGGACAGGCTGAGACCGACGAGCGTGACTTAAAGGTTGCTCATCCACCGTAAATGAGACTGGAAGGGAACTGTTGAAGACGAGACCGATTGTTCAGACTGCGGCAACTGCATATATGAAAGTCGGTTCGCCCAATGTAATAGCAGGTCGAGCTTTGAGTCCGACCCCCTGCCCCCTATGGGGGAAAGGCGGTTTCTCATGTGCGCGAATACCCTTTCGAAAAATATGTGATGCGAAAATATCACGGGAACGATATGAATAAATGCGATGTATTCCGTTGCTGGACTTTTTCACATAACTCATGTGGAGGGGGAAGCGATGACTAATGAGCCAGAGTATTTATATCGTTATCGACATCTGGAAAATAAGCACAGAGAATACACGCAGCGGATTTTGACGGATTCAGTTTTGTATTTTGCTTCACCTTCCTCTTTTAATGACCCGTTTGACTGCAAGGTCCACTTTCAACCTACCTCTCTTTCTGAACTGCGGAAAAGATACGAACAGTCGATGCATAGGTTAAGACCAGACCTTGCCCGTGCGGGAAGGAGGACAAAGGCTCGTGATGATTTTCGGCAACGTGACTTAAAAGAGGTTATGAAGAAAACCACGGGAAAAACGCAAGACTCTGTTAATAAACTCGGGGTACTCTCGCTTTCTGCGACAGATAAGAACATTCTTCTTTGGTCGCATTACGCGGCAGGTCACACTGGTTTGTGTTTGAGGTTCTCAGGCATAAGTAATTCCTCCTTCTTTGGGCGCGCTCAACAAGTCAAATACTCGGTAGGTTATCCTAAAGTCAGTGTCGGTGTCGGACCATTTAATTCGACGGACGTTGAAGCTCTCCTTTTCACAAAGGCTAAAGCTTGGGACTATGAGCAGGAATGGAGAATTATTGACAATAAGAAAGGTTTTGGAGAGAAGCGGTTTCCTCCAGAATTATTAACTGGGGTCATTCTTGGTGCGAGAATGTCACAGGAAGATAGAGATGAGGTCTTGAGATGGATTGAGAAGCGAAATCGACCCGTCGAGATTTGTGAAGCCGTAGTCAGCAGCAACAGTTTTTCTTTGAATATTGTTCCCTATGAGCGTTAATTATTGACTTCTGCTACCCCATGAGTTACACACTTGGTTACACACAAACGATTTTTGGAGGGAAGAAAGGCGGAGAATCGAATCTCTGCAACAGAAGATAAGCCTTAGAAAAATAAGCGAGAAACGCCAAGCCGACTTGTGATGAAGGAACCGTTCTCCCCTCCCCACATCGGCTCCATGTACGCATCGAGGGGGTTGGCTTAAAGGTCAATCCCCCTTTTTTTCAAGAAGTTGCCCTTCACGCCTGTCGGACTCGCCACAGTCCTCTTTATGGACTTCACGCTTCTTACACGCATTTTGTTCGAATCCGAGTAAAGTGAAGCTCCCCGCCCACAGGGCGGGGCCTGCGGGACGCGCCCCCGGTCAAACAGAGCAACTCAGCCGCATGCAGCTTTCGCAAACTCAGAACCCCCGTTGACTGGCAGGGGATTGTCGGAAAGAGCGAGTTGAGGTACATTATGCGGACTTCTTCCCCGGCTTGTCCGAGTTCACCCGGGAAAGCGGAACATGTGATGGAGTGGCTATCTGATTGGAGGTTGGAGCCTCATGTTGCCAGTGCTGGGTCTCATCTTCTTCGTGATAATCGTGCTAGCCCTTTACTTCAACAGTCGTAATTTTCCGATGCAGGGTGGACACTATGATGAGGTGGAGGATTTGAGACGGCAGGTTCGTGAACTCAAGGAGGAAATCGAAAACCTGAAGAAATCAAACTTCAAGAGTCTATGAGATGAGACCACCCTATGGGGGGAAACTGCAGGGACCGCTGGGCGACACACTCTCAAAAATTTATAGTATTTCCCCAGCTCTTTCACCTACGAGTCTGCACGTTATCAAGTCTGACAGGGTGAACATTTGCGAATGAAATGGATAAGGCAGGGTCATTTCTGACCCTGCCTCCTTTTGCTGACGGTTGTAATTCTAGTTGGTTCGACTATTGAGGCTTAATCCCGGCTTTTTTTGAGATAACGGCTGCGGATTCCATCCCATTGCGCACGAAACGCGTGAATTCAGCTGACGTCATACTCTTCGGTTCGTACCCCCGCTTGGCAAATTCATCACGCAAATCCGGAGAGGAAAGGACTCGCGTCACATCTTTCGCAAGCATGTCTGCTACAGGGGCGGGAATGCCAGCAGGAGCCCAAATGCCCCACCAATTGCTTTCCTCGTAACCCGCAATGCCAGCTTCTGCTATTGTCGGCACCAACGGCAGTTTGTCATTGCGCTTGGAGCTGGTTACGCCAAGTGCAACGAGCTTGCCCTCCTGGATTGGTTTGAGTGCAATGGCCAACGGCGCAAACCAGTATGTAATCTGACCGCTCATCGTGGCAGCGTTCACCTCAGGCCCTCCCTGATAGACGACGTAGGTCGCTTTGATGCCCGCCTCCATGTTGAATCTCTCCGCGGCGAAATGATTGCCGCTTCCTGTGCCGGCCGCGCCATATTTTAGCTGAGCGGGCTTTGCCTTCGCAGCCGCAATCAAATCAGCGACAGTTTTAAACCCCGAAGACGGGCTCGTCACAAGAACGAAGGGCTGTGAGGCAAGGAAAGCAATCTCGATGAGATCCTTTAACGGGTCGAACGGCAGTTTCGCATAAAGAAATGGGAGCACTGCGTATGTTGAGCCAGTTATAAGCAGGGTGTACCCGTCCTTCGGTGCCTTTGCAACCATATCCGTTGCCGCAGGAATACCCGCGGTAGTGACGTTCTCTACCACCACGGGTTGGTTCCAAAGCCCGGAGAGCTTTTGACATACCGTTCGGGCAATGATGTCCGTTGCACTTCCTGCTGTAAATGGAACGATGACCTTAACCGGCTTGGCCGGGTAGTCCTGAGCAAACACGGCCCCGGCAAAACAAGAAATGATACAAAAGACCATAACCAGTCTTGCAATTCTCATGGCTGCCTCCTTAAACATTCTGAATGTTAAGTTGAGAAAAAGGTCGAGACTTTCTACACGGGATACAGGTCGGCTAAAGGTCAATATCAACAGCACCAAGAGAAATGGCCTCTCTCGAAATGATAGCCGCTTCCTCTCTTTTGCGAATAGTTAGATGATTTTTGATAGGTAGAAACAATTCAAGACAGGCAGACAAGAATAACCCCAAAGAAACCATGAGTCCCACTGGGGCCAGTCACATGGGCAGCTTCAGAGTACACATCGACATACGGCATTCCAGAAGGTAAGAGGGGAAATGGTTGAATTGATGAGTTTCGGACGGGGGCATTTTGGGAAAATATGCTCTTAATTACTAGGGGAGTCAAGGAGATAAATGGGCTATGAGATGTCAGGTCTGCTACTAACACAAGTGCACGATTTACGTCTGAAAGGTGGCATTCTCAATAGAAGAGCTGATAACACGATTTCAGGAAGCACTTTTCCCATGTTTCCGTTGACAAAACCATCCAGCACGATGGGGTCACAGCACGATGGGGTCAGGTCTTGAATTATCGCTTATACTGTGATAGATGGCACTCATGTCTCGCCCGCTGCGCATAGAGTATCCTGGTGCCGTTTACCATGTCACCTCCCGTGGGGATGCCCGCCGTGCGATCTTCTATGATGATATTGATCGGGTGCTGTTTCTTGACGTCCTGGCTTCCATTGTGTCCCGGTTCCATTGGCTCTGCCATGCCTATTGCCTGATGAATAATCACTATCATCTGGTTGTCGAGACCCCCGAGGGCAATCTCAGCCGGGGTATGCGGCAACTCAACGGAGTTTACACCCAGAGATTCAATCGGAGGCACCGCAAGCCTGGTCACGTCTTCCAGGGGCGATATAAAGCCATCGTTGTGGAGAAGGAGAGTTATTTGCTGGAGCTGTGTCGGTACGTGGTGTTGAACCCCGTCCGGGCCAAAGCTGTAGAGACACCGGAGGCGTGGACCTGGAGCAGCTACAAGGCGACCGCCGGGTTTACGGATGTTCCCGAATATCTGGCAGTGGATTGGGTGCTTTCGCACTTTGCAAAGAAGCGCAAGACCGCACAGAAGCACTATCGGGAATTTGTCCTGGCTGGCCCGTCGAAGGGGAGACCGTGGGATCATCTCAAGGGGCAAATCTACCTGGGGGATGATCCGTTCGTCCTGGAGATGAAGAGTCTGATCCAGGGTTCCGATACCCTTGCAGAAGTTCCACGCATTCAACGATACGCCGACAGGCCGGAGCTAAAGGAACTCTTCCATGGGACCGGACGTTATGAAAGAAACAGGGCGATCGTTGTTGCGCATGTTCAATACGGTTATACCCTCAGCGCGATTGGCAGATTCCTGGGGATTCATTACACGACCGTGAGCAAGATCATCAAGGGTGCGAAAGATAACTGATAATTCAAGACCTGACCATCTTTTTGCTCTTTTTGCTCTTTTTGACCCTGCTCTTTTCCCCGCCAATCTCAGTATCGCCTGTCGGCAGATCGTTGCTTCAGATCATGAGATGTCCAGCCGTAAAGAACAAGTGGGGTACGGGGGGAAATGAGGATGGGTAGTATGAGAATGCCCTCTCGAAAATCTACGATACTTTTTCCAACTCTATTTCACCTTTTTGAAAACAGTGAAATCAAGTGATGGCTGGCAAGACCTGCCAAGAAGCCATACGCCATGTTTGTTGATACGGAAATGATCAATGTTATGAACAGGGGAATCATATCCTTCCCAATGTGAACATCCTTCACGAACTTCGTGAGTTCGATTCCGACCATGAACATCATTGCGCCTACAATGGCTGCGGGAAATACAGAAAAGAGTCCAGCGATTGACGCTGACAGGAACAACCCAAGAGAAACTTCAATGAGACCTTCGATGATGTTTGTACCGCCTGTACGTGCACCGAAATAGTACTGCCCTGCCAACCCACCTGCACCGTGGCACATTGGCATCCCGCCGAAGAAAGGTAACACCGCATTCATGATTCCCTGATTCCAGGAAAGCTTCTTGGCAGTCACGGGTTTATCCGGCCAATAAACTTTGATGAGCGCCGCCGTCGCGATCGTTGCATTCGTGATGGTCAGAGGGATCTGGGCGAAACCTGCCAGAAGTAATGTGTCCCAGACCTCCTGGATGGTGAATGTAGTGATTGGAGGAAGGCTGAAACCAGGGGCTGCGATGTTCTGGAATCGTCCTTCTGCGAACATGACCGCCATCCCAAGAATCATCAGAACAACCGCAGCAGGGGCATATCGATTGTCCCGCAATGCAAGAACGATTACGATGGAAGCAATGCCGAGCGCCCAGCCACCCGAAAGCAACTTGACGGCTTCTATCGCCAGCAGCACCCCGAGCGCTGCCTGGATGCCCCTGACTACAGAAGGAGGGGTCACTCTGGCCATCCAATCTACAAGGCCCGTTATTGCAAAGATGATCCAGATCACGCCCATACCGAAACCCGATGCGTAAATCATGGAGGGAGTCCAGCTCTGAGCTATGGCAACAACAGCAAGCACTTTCATGGGTTCTATGGGCATTGGAAGGCGGTAAATAAGGCCGGTCGCTATGTTTGCCAGCCCCATCATGATAAGAAAACCAGCCGGGTTTAGACCGCAGACATAGATGTAGCCTATGGCCAATGGGAACAGTGTCCCGAAATCACCCATCGACCCAGCCAGTTCTCTCATATTGAACTCGAAGGATTTGTTCTTCATAGTACACGCAGGGTTGTTGATACCCATTTTATCTGGGTGTGACAAGAGAAAAGGCAATAGGCTTACAAGATGGGCGAGGGATACCTTGACATTACTCTTTGCATGTTTCCCTTGACAAAACGATCGGGTCCACTTACGCACATCTTACACACTTCTTACACACATTTTGAAGAAACAGCGGTTGGAACCAAGAGGAGGGCTGAAGTCGGACAAGAAAAAAACTCAAGGGCAACTCACTGTAACCTTTGAGAAAACAACCTCGATGATGTCAAGCCGGTAGTGTTACGATTCGAGTACAGCAGGTCTGGGGTTCGAATCCCCACATCGGCTCCATGTAGACGGAAGAAGGCGCAACTTCACAAGTTGCGCCTTTTCTATTACGGCAGGTTGAGCGGGGCAGCGGTCAGGTGGTTGCCATAGGGGAATTTTTCTCAAACGTAGATCGCCACGCATCAGAAAATCCACCCTCACCCCGACCCTCTCCCCTCAAGGGAGAGGGAGATTAAGGAAAGGGTTTGCTAAGGGCTCGGCTCGCGATGACCCTATACTTCTGTCACTTCATCACTTCTGCGGAGCAGCCTCCGGTCCCACGCCGCGCGCCGGGGTTCCCAGACCGGGGATGTCGGGTTCGGACTTGCCGATCGTGCCCTTCTCCTCGACCTTTTTCTGCCGGTACTGGATGTAGGCATTGCGGACGGACAGGTAGGGATCGATGGCGGCGTCCTTGATCGCCTCATAGTCGCCGATCTGCAGAGAGGTGTCGTTGATCGCCTGGTACCCCCGGACGCCGATCCACACATACCAGGGGTCGAGATAGGAAATCGGGTAGGAGAAGTAGTCCCCGATCATGCCCACGGTGTCCCGGGGGCTCGAAGGCCCGAGGAACGGCCAGACGATGTAGAACCCCTGGCCGACCCCGTAGGAACCGAGAGTCTGGCCGAAGTCCTCGTCCTGCCTCACGAGGCCGATCTCCTCGCCCCCTGCCGGATCGAACAGGCCCGCCAGCCCGATTGTGCTGTTGAGCATGAAGCGGAACAGTTCCGTGGCGGCGCCGATGAAATTGGCCTGCAGCAGGCAGTTGACGAGCCGGATGGGAGATCGGAGGTTCGAGAAGAAATTGCCCACGCTCACCCTCGCGGGCTCGGGCAAAACGGCGCTGTATCCCTCAGCCACGGGCTTCAGGACCCAGAAGTACAGCCGGTCGTTGAAGGTGAACATGGCCCGGTTGAAGGGCTCCCATGGATCTGCGATCGTCACCTGCTCGGCAGTGGGGACATCCTCCATCCCGTAGTCGAAATCGTCCTCGTCGCCTTCGGACTTTTCTTCGGGCTCGTCGGCTGCCGCGGGCGAGGTTGTCTCGTCCTTGGCCAGTTGAAGGGCTGCAGGGTGCTGCTCCAGCGAATAGGAGGCCACGGCCGCCGTCGCGGGCAAGCCGGGCACTGGTTCAGACAGGGCCTGCGGGCCGTGGGCGCAGCCCACCATGGCGGATGCGCAAAGCGCGAGGGCGAGTGAGAGGAATTTCATGGATCAGGTTTTCTGGCCTTTCACCTTTTTCCGGAGGATCTCGAGCAACTCATCGGGCGTTCCCTTGGCGAGGATCTCGTTGAACTGCGAGCGGTAGTTCATCACGAGGCTCACGTTCTCCACGACGATGTCATAGCATTTCCACGTCCCGCTCTTGTTCTTGAAGACCCGGTAGTTCATCGGGACTTCCTTCGATTTGGTGATGGCCCGCGTCTGCACCTCGACCCGGTTGTTCGCGATCGGCACTTCCCTGTCGAAGACGATCTTCTCGTCGGAGTAGGCGAGGATCCGATCGCCGTAGGTCTTTTCCAGGACCTGCTGGAACAGCGGCAGGAACTCCTTGCGCTGGGCTTCGCTGAGCTTGTTCCAGTTACGGCCCAGGCACCATTTCGAGAGCTCCTCCTGGTCGAACATCTCGTGGTAGATCACCCGCAGCTTCTCGCGTTTCACCTCTTCCTTGAGCGATTTGTTGCGCAGCACCTCGAGCACCTTGTTGACCTCGGCCCGTACCGTTTCGATGGGGGTTGCGGCCTGGACCGGCGCGGCGCCCAGTACGAGCAGAAGCAGGCTCAGTGCAACCACCAACCGTTTCATCGTTGTCTTCCTTGTCATTTCTTTTCCGGATCCTCCTTCTTGACGTCTCCAAAGGCATACTTGCTGATCAGGTCGCCCACGTCCACGGCGGACTGCGTCTGGATGATCGTATCGCCCGGCTTGAGGGGGTCGCCCATGCCGCCGGGGTCGATGCTGACGTACTTGTCGCCGATGAGCCCCTCCGTTTTGATGGACGCCATGGCGTCTTCGTAGATCTTGATGTCCTTGCGGATGAGCATTTCCACCTGCGCCTGCTGCACCTGTTCGTCCATGCCGAGCTTTTCCACCCGCCCCACTTCGATGCCGTACATCTGCACGGAACTCCCGGGCCGCAGGCCCGAGACGGACGTGAAGCGTGCCAGGACGCGGTATTGATCGCCTTCGAAAAAGGCGACGTTGCCGAGCTTCACAGTCAGGTAGCCCACGCACAGGAGCCCTATTGCAACGAAGATGCCGACGGCTGTTTCCATCGCGTACTTTTTCATCTGCCTTCTCCCTGGTTGATGCATCGGATCCGGGAAACAACTTTCTGCCCTTGCTTTGCGCGCTCGATCACGGAATCGATGTCCTGGTCGGGTTGGCCCTGGGCCAGCCCGGCCAGCATGGTGAGCTCCACGCACTCCTGCGAAGCGGACTGCTTCTGCGCCGCGGACCAGATGTCGAGAATCGCCTGCTCCTGGGCCTGGAGATCATGGATGTATTCCCCCAAGATGCCCTCCGCCTCCGCCTGGTCCGTCGTGGGAAGGACCGTGACGTATTCATTCAAGCTGTGGCGAGTGGAAAAGCCGCCGATCGCCCCGAAATGCCTGCCCAGGAACACGCCCATGCTCCGGAGGGCCTCCTGCACCGCATCGTGGCCCAGGTGCTTTGCAACGGCGTCCAGGCCATCGAGAGAAAACACGACGATGGCATAGCTCTCCCCCATGGCCCCCCCCCGCATCTGTCCCTGATACCTGAGCTTGAACTGCCGCCTGGAGTGGAGGCCCGTCAGCTCCTTCTGCAGTCCCTCGAGGCTGTGCACGACCTCCTTCTTGAAGGGGTGGTCGAAATCCTCGAACTCCTCCGGGGTCCCCTGGAAGACGATCTGTTTGCCGTAGAGCGCGAGGATGCGGTTCGAGATGAAATACACGTCCGGGATCTCGTGGCTCACCAGGATCGCCGTGAACCCGAAGGAGCGCTGGTACTGGGCGATCATCCCCAGGATCGCGTTCTTGCGGACGGGGTCCTGGCCGGTGGTCGGCTCGTCGAAGAGCACGATCTGGGGATCCGTCACCAGGGCCCTCGCCAGGGCCACGCGTTTCTGCATCCCCCCGGAGATCTCCGAGGGGTACTTGCCGATCGCATCCGCGAGCTCCATCTGCTCGATCCGGGTCATGACCCGCTTGCGGATCTCGGCAGGGCCCAATTTCGTCGTCTCCTGGAGAGGCAGGGCGATGTTTTCGAACACCGTCATGGAGTCGAACAGCGCGTTGCCCTGGAACATGTAGCTCATGGGCAGATCGCGCCGCCGGATCTGATCCAGGGGCGTTCCCCGGATGAGGATGGTCCCCTCGTCGGGCTTGATCAACCCGATGATGTGCTTGAGCAGCACCGTCTTGCCCGTGCCGCTCAGCCCGATGATGGTCGTGATTTCCCCCTCGTAGATCTGCAGGTTGATGCGCTCGAGCACCGTCTTGTCGTAGAAGCGCTTCGAGACGTCCTTGAATTCGATCAACGGGGTTGCCATGTCGCTCCTGCCTACGAAGACCCTTTCCGTCATCTCCCTCTCCCTTGAGGGGAGAGGGTCGGGGTGAGGGTGAAATCTTTCTGCAGTCTACTGCCTCTTTCACCGGTCACTGGTCACCGGTCACTTTCTTTTATATCAGCAACGACGTCACGATATAATCCGCGATCAGGATCAGCACGCAGGAAATCACGACCGCGGCGGTCGTGGAGCGGCCGATGGCCCTCGCGCCGTAGCTGTCGCTCCGCATGTGCGCGAAGTAGCCCTGGTAGCAGCACACGGTGGTGACGATCACCGCAAACACAATCGCCTTGACAAAGCCGTCGGTGACGTCTTTCATGTCCACGCTGGACTCGACGCGGTACAGGTACGTGCCGGCGTTTACGCCCAGCAGCATCACCCCCGAGATGTACCCGCCGATGATCCCGACGACGTCGAAGATGGCCGTGAGCAGGGGAAAGCTGATGATGGAGGCGGCGACTCTCGGGCTGATCAGGTACCGCAGCGGGTCGATGCGCATCGTCCCCAGCGCGTCGATCTGCTCCGAGATGCGCTGGCTGCCGATCTCGGCCGTAATGGCCGACCCCGCCCGGGCCGTGATCATGATGGCCGTGAGCACCGGGCCCAGTTCCCGGATGAGAGAGAGGGCCACCAGGGTGCCGAGGGCGCCTTCCGAGCCGAACTTGACCAGCGCGTGGTAGGACTGCAGGCCCAAGACCATGCCCGTGAAGAGCCCCACCAGCATGATGATCGGCACGGATCCCGCCCCGATCAGCCAGAGCTGCTCGAGGACCTTCATGAGCTGCTTGGGCCGGAAGATCCTCAGGAAGCCCAAGGACATGAAGATGGTCGAGGCGCCAAGGTTGTTGACCCAGCTGATCGCCTTCCGCCCCGCCGCGGCGAAGGGATCCGTCAGCCACCTGCCCGGGGGCAGGCGGGATTCATTCTCGGGCTTGGGCTCTGGCGTCATGTTTCGTCTTCCTTTTTCCCGGGCAACATGGAAGTCGGAAAAGCTGCGTCCCGGGATGAAACTGCGGTAGACTATCATAAAATCCAAGCGGGTTAAAGCCCCCTTTACCGATGCCCTCCGGCACCCCCGGGTCCGCAAGCCGCCTGTCCGTTCACCGGACCGTGAGCCTCCGGCGATCCTGCGAACGGCTGGGGGGGGCGATCGGTCCGTCGTGAGAACGGATATCCGCATTTTCCCCTGATAAAGCCATTGACAAGAAAACTTTGCTTTCGTATGGTTGCCACCGAAGGAATTCAGTAAACCATTTTCGAGGAGGGAGAGGCAGATGAAAAGAATATTTTCAATCCTGATGATCCTGGTGTTTGCCTTCACCGGCACTGCGGTTGCCATGGAGATCAAGCTGGCTCACGTCGTCAACGAGAAAGACGCCTTCCACGTGGCCGCGGAGAAGTTCAAGGAACTGGTGGAAAAAAACTCCCAGGGTGCCCTTACGGTCACCATCTTCCCCAACGCGAAACTCGGAGACGAACGGACCCTTCTGGAGCGGATGAAGATGGGCATTGTCGATGCGGGCATCATCACCAACGGTCCGATCATCAATTTCGTCCCTTCCTTCGGGGTAATCGATCTGCCGTTCCTTTTCCGCGACCCCACGCACGCGTACAAAGTCCTGGATGGGAGCATCGGACAGAAACTCATGGCCGACCTGGAGTCCCAGGGCTGGAAGGGGCTGGCCTTCGCCGAGAGGGGATTCCGCAACCTGACGAACAGCAAGCGCCCCGTCAAGACGCCGGAGGACATCAAGGGATTGAAGATCCGGGTCATGCAGAACCCGGTCTACGTGGATTCGTTCAAAGCGCTGGGCGCCAACGCCGTGCCGATGGCATGGACGGAAGTCCTCACGGCCCTCCAGCAGGGAACGGTAGACGGGCAGGAGAACCCCCTCAATGTCATCATGGCCTTCAAACTCTACGAAACGCAGAAATACCTGAGCATCACGCGCCATGCCTACGCCCCCGCCCCCATCATCATGAGCATGAACACGTGGAAAAAACTCACCCCCGCACAGCAGGCACTCGTCAAGAAAGCCGCGCAGGACGCGGCCGAGCATGAGCGGGCCTGGGACAATAAGATGGAAGCGGAGTGGTTGAAGGACCTCAAGGCAAAAGGCATGATCGTGACGACGCCGGACTTGAAGCTCTTCCGCGCAGCGGTAAAGCCCGTCTATGACCAGTACGGACCCAAATACGGAAACCTGATCGAATCCATCCAGAACACGAAGTGACGGAAATCGTGAGGGCGACGGACCACAAGCAAACAGAGGGGGCGGCTGCCGCCCCCTCTGCCCTTCTGCAATGGAGCGACCGGCTCAACGGCTGGAGTGAAAAACTCCTGTTCGGGCTGATGGTCGCCATGATCTTTTTTACCACGATCCAGGTTGCCTTCCGGGTGTTCTTCACGGCATTTTCCTGGACCGAGGAAATCACCTGTTTCCTCCTGGTGTATGCATCCCTGGTGGGGACTGCCGTGGCGTTCAAGCGGGGGTCCCACATCGCGGTGACGTTCCTCGCACAGCGCCTTCCCGGGGCGGGGCAAAAATTCCTCGCCGTCGGCGTTCATCTCCTCGGGATCGCCTTTTTCGCCGTCATGGTGATCTACGGCGCCCTGCTCATGGGGACCGAATCCCAGCAGCTGTCTCCGGGCATGCAGGTCCCGATGGCCTGGGTCTATGTCGCATTTCCCGCGGTTGGCGCGGTGATCATCCTTCACCTCCTGGCCGGGATCCGGCAAACACTCGGGAAGGGATGATTCATGGGCTGGATTCTTTTCGGAAGCTTTTTCTTCTTTCTCCTCATCGGCGTTCCCGTCGGACTCGCGGTGGGGCTCTCCGCCCTCATCGTTTTCGTCGCGACCGGGATTCCCCTGCAGATGGTCCCCCAGACTTTTTTCGAGGGCAGCAGTTCCTACGCTCTCGTCGCGGTCCCCTTTTTCATCCTGGCCGGGGACATCCTGGCCCGGGGAGGCATATCGGAACGAATCCTGGCCATCGCCGAAGCGACCATCGGGAGGATCAGGGGGGGGCTCGGGATCGTGGCCACGTGCGCGTCCATGTTCATCGCCGCGATCTCCGGTTCGGGGGCGGCGACGACAGCGGCGGTGGGCGCATCGCTCCTGCCGGAGATGAACAAGAAAAAGTACGACACCGATTTCTCGGCGGCCCTGATCGCCTCATCGGGAACCATCGGCGTCGTGATCCCCCCCAGCGTACCGATGGTCCTCTATGCGGTGATCGCCGGGGAATCCGTGGCCAAGCTCTTCATGGGAGGGTTTATTCCGGGAATCCTGATGGGCCTGGGCCTGATTGCCTATGCCCTGTGGTATTCGAACCGGCAGGGCTATCCCGCCAGCGAGAAACTGACTCCCCGGGTCATCGTCAGGCGTTTTATCGATTCGCTCTGGGGGCTCGTGACCCCGGTCATCATCCTGGGGGGGATCTTTTCGGGCTATTTCACCCCGTCGGAAGCGGCCGCCATGGCCGTTGACTACACGCTGCTCATCGCATGGCTCGTGTACCGGACCCTGACCTTCAGGCGGTTCTACGAACTGGTGGTGGGCGCGGGGGTCACCTCCGCGCTGATCATGTTCATCATCGGCACGGCGAAAATCTTCGGCTGGGGCCTGGCCTTCTATGAAATCCCCGAAGCCGTGGCCAAATCCATGATCGCCATTGCCGGAAACAGCGATATTTTGATCTACCTGATGATCGACGTCATCGTCCTGATCGCCGGCTTCTTCATGGAAACGGCGTCCGCCCTGATCATCCTGACGCCCATCTTTCTTCCCCTCATTGCCGCCATCGGGGGGGACACCGTCCACTTCGGGGTCGTCATGACCATCGGCCTGGCAATCGGCATGGCCACCCCGCCCATGGCCATCAACATCTTTGTGGCCAGCGCGATCAGCGGCCGCTCCCTGGAGCAGATCAGCAGGGCGATCTGGCCCATGGTTGTCATCCTCATTACAATGCTCCTTCTCTGCACCTATTTCCCCTGGTTTGTCATGATCCTGCCGAAATTCTTCATGGGCGTGCAATAAGGGGTACGCATATGCGCATTACCGACGGAACCGAAATCTGCCAGGTCTGCGGGAAGGCCCCCTCCATCATCTATTGCGATTCCTGCGAGAAGCCCCTCTGCCGCACCTGCCGGAAGTTCGACATGTGGCAGCAGGGTTGCGGTTCCATCCCGACGAAGGTCTTCTGTGTCGCCTGCGCGACGAACCCGTGGGTAAACCCCTGGGGCAGCGCAATGGACTGACCGATCGGTGACCGGGGGCACATCCTGCTGAATGTCTTGAGTCTGTCTTCAGGCGTTAAGACCGCGAAGATCGGAAGAGCAGAAGTGAGGAAGAGCGGAGAAGAGAAAGAAACAATCCTCTATCCAGTCCGAGCTTCATAACTTCCTGGCTTCCTAACTTCTATCTTTTCATGGTGCCTTGCATCTGAACCTCTGACCAGCCTGAAAAAAACCTCATCCAGCAGGAGTCAGGGCCCAGGGTCCAGTCTTAAGAGATTTTTCTTCACCCTGTACCCGAGACCCTATACCCGATACCCGGTCTTATTCGTCCCTCTCGAAGATCTGGTCCACGAAGTGCTGGAAGGGGCCGGGGACCTTCTCCTTGGCAAAGGCGACGACCTCGTCGACGACCTTGCGGGCCGCCTCGTCGCCGGCGCCCGTAATCTCCATGATCTTCTTCAACAACTCTTCCATCCTGTACTCCTTGTCCGTATGGATTTGAAACTAGCGGCCTGCGATGCCGATGCACCGCTTGAAGTCAAAGGCCATGAAGGCAGCCTTTGCCTCTCCGGTAAGCCGGTCCCCAGGCCCCTTTCGTTTCATCAACGCCCCAACCGCCTGCGCAGCTTCCAGCGCCTCGGCACTCCGCTCGGGTGTCGTGACGATGACGCCCAGCCTGTCGCCGTCCTTCCAGAGAGGGATGACGGCGACTTCGTCATCCTTGAAGAGGTTCCTGCCCCCGTCATCGAGCCGAAACGTCGCCTGGCTGAAATGGGCGGAGCCCGGGTTTGCATCCATGATCTTCACGGTGCCGTAACCTTCCGGGGCATCGGGATTCACCTTCAGAACCAGGACGCCCGAGTCGGGGAGGGCCCGGTCGAAGCCAACGGGCTGCCGGTTCTCGACGAGATAGTACTTTCCCCAGGACAGGGGGATCTTGACGGCCAGGGTCTCGCCGCCTGCACTGAGCGGAGAGAGGAAAGTCACGGCCGTTTCGCCCGGTTTGACAAACCGGACCTGCTCCCTGGAGATCCAGCCCAGGCGGATCTTCGTAAACGACGTGAGCCCCGGGGGCAGGCCGCCCCGCTCCACGAAGTGCTGGGACATGATGTCCCAGGGCCCCACATAGATGGCATTGTGATCGAAGGAGGGGAGCCTGGAAGCGTCAGACTGACGCTCGAAGTCGTACAGTCAGGGAACGCGCCGCTTCCCCCCGTCGATACCTCCCAGGGCATGGAAGAAGTCGTGGGCAAACATTCCCAGGTGGGCGTTCTCGGCCCCCACGAAGATGCCGCCGCCGAATTCCCTGCCGTCCCGTGATCGCACCGTCGTGAAGGCCAGCTTCCCCTTCACGCCCGTGAGCATCCCCGGGTTGGCGCAGTAGCAGAGCATCCCGTAACCCTCGCCCGGCATGGTGCGGACACCCGGGATGATCAGCATGTGCCGGTAGCGGCTGAAGTCCACGTCCTTCTCGAGGCCCGTCATGGTGTCCTCGATGAGTTTCCTCACCCGCGCGCGGTCCACCTTGAAGTTGTGCGGGCTGACCTTGTATCTCGAAAGCGAATCGGGGAGGTCCACCCACCCCCGGAAATCGGCCTTGAGCCAGGCCCGGCCGTAGGACTGCTCCCGCACGTACCGGTCGAGATCGTCGACGGCCCGTTTTCGGATGTTGTCCAGGGCAAAGGTCGGCTTTGCGTCGGGAAACCGCACGGCGACCGCCAGAACACGCAGTTCCCCCTTCGCCTGATCCGATTGAGAACCCAACTCCGCATCCCCGCCGAAGAAAGCCCCGGCGCCCGACGGCAGAAAGACAAGCAGCGCCAGGACAATCGCTGCTGCAGCAACACCCATCCTTCTCATGGCCCCCTCCTTTCCAGGGATTTCGGTCCCATCGTGTTCGGAACGCGGAACGTCTAGATGCCGAATTCCTCGCCCATGAGAGGAATTCGGACCGTACCGGGAAGTCCATCGGCGGTCCAGAGCTTTTGAGCCTCTGTCCCCCACATTTCATCCGTCCAGCCCCATCCGGGGTTGCCCTCGCCCTCCTCGTGGCCGCCCATGTGGACAAGAAGCGTCTCGGCGGGTCGTATGACGCGGGCGTACTCCCGGGCGGTTGCGTAGGAAAGATGCCCCGTGCTGAACCCGACCACCTCCTCGACCGTCCAGGAAAAGCAATCCAGGAAAAGCGTGTCGACCCCGGAGAGAAGTTCCACAGCCCTTTTCTGCTCGTCCGTCCCGGGGTTCAGGATCCAGTCATTTTTATTGTCCAGGTCCCAGAGAAGCACCGTTTTCCTGCTTTCGGTCTGGATGACGAAGCAGGCGCAGTTGTACCGGGTTTCCTTGAAATTTTCGGGGTTGAAGTCGGCACCGGAGTGAGACACCGATAAGGGCGTGATCTTGATCCCTTCGGCCCCGAGAGCAATCGGGGCGAGCAGGGTCCCCGGGGGCTCCGATTCCTTCGAGGGCCGGCCGTCGAGGCAGCGGTACCACTCGTAGGAGTAATTCCTGGCGAGCCACTGGCCGGTGCCCTCCCGGCACCAGGTGGGTATCCTCGAAAATTTTTCGCCCCGGCGCCGGGCAGTGCGCCGCATCGTCTCGCCCAGGCGGTTGAGCTCCAGGCTGTGATCCGGGTGCCAGTGCGTGAAGAGCAGCCAGTCCACGCGGGCCTCGTCGGGGCTGAAGGTATTGAGGAGACTATTCACGACACCGAGGCCCACGTCGACGAGGGCGTGCCACCGGACGGGGCCGCTTTCGCCGTCCCGCCCGATGATCGAAACAGAGACGTTGGCTACAGGCTCTTTCCGTGCACAGCGCGGACAGGGACAACCGAACTCCTGCAGGAAGGCATTGCCGAATCCGTTCACAACCAGGGAGTAGTTCATGGGCAGCTCCGTCAATAGGATCTATCGCACTTGTTCTTTCATTCGCTTATCGACTGCATCGAGTGAAGGGTATCGGGTATAGGGGCTCGGGTATAGGGAAGGAAGAAGATTTCATTTGTAAAACAATCTCCAGCACCTTCAGCCCCTAAACCCTAGACCCGATACCCGATACCCTATACCCCGGACCCTATACCCGTGCTTCTATCACGTTTCCCGCGGTTCGGGAAGGAACCAGACCAGGCCCACGAGCAGAAGCGGGATGAGGGCCACGGCGGCGAGCACCGGGCGGATGGAGAAGGCATCGGCAAAGGCCCCCGCGATGGGCGTCATGGTGCCCCCGAGGCCGAAGGCGAATCCCATCATGAGGCTCGACACCATGGAACGGCCCTTCGGGGCGAGCGTCTGCGCGAGGGTAACTCCCAGCGGCAAGGTGGCCATGACGAAAAATCCGGACAGGAAGGTCAGCAGATAGACCCATGGGCCGCGGGCCACCACGAGCAGCAGCAGAAACGGCGTGGTCATCAGGAAGCTCGTAAAAAATATTTTCCGGAAACCGATCCGGTCCGAGAGATGTCCTGCAATCATCCCGCTTGCAGTCCCCGCAAGGGTAAAAAGGGTCACAACGGCTCCCACGGCGATGAGCGAGTAGCCTTCCTTGACGAGCAGGACGGGCAGAAAGGTCCGGAAGACATGGGCCACAAAGGCACGAAAGACCATGATGAGCCAGATCAGAACCATCCATTTCCAGATCGACCCGAACATTTCCCGGAGCGTCCCCAGGAAGGTGCGGCTCTCGATCTTTTCACGATCCGGCACGGGCACGACCAGGAACAGGTAGATCAAGATCAAGAGCCCCGGGATCATGAGCCAGGGCATCTTTTCAAGTCCCTGGAGGGTGACATACCAGGTGATGAACAGCGGCCCGACGGCGAAGGCAAGGGTCCCGCCCATGTTGAAAACGGAATAGGCAAATCCCGGCCTCGAGCCTGCGCAGGTGAACACCATGCCCGCCACGGAGGGGTGGAACATGGACGATCCGATGGAACCGAGGGCAACGCAGAGCAGCAGCAGCAGGTAGGACGGCGCAATCCCCGTGAAGGGCACAAAGGCCACGGACAGGAAGATGCCGCCGAGGATGAAAAAGCGGGTCTGATAGCGGTCGGCGAAAAAGCCCACGTTGGGCTGGACGACAAAGGAGAGAAAGCGGCTCAGGCCGCCGATGAGGCCGATCTCGGTCAGGGTGAGGGCGAACCGATCCGCAAAGGCGGGCAGCAGCGGCGTCACAAAGGAATTATAGAAGTCACCGGTAAAGTGGATGAGCGTGAGCGCGAAGAGAACCCGGATGTTGGTTTTTTTCGACGGCTCGGTCATGAACGCAGCTTTCGCGAAAAGCGGTCCGATGATCTTAAGAAATCGTGCGGGACCTGTCAAGAAATGGCGTTCAATCGAGCCCTCGGGGCTACTCCGCTTCGCTCAACTCCCTGGCCGCCTGCGCCATCAGCGCCGGATCTTTCAGCGCAGCCAGCTGTGCCGGCGATTCCTGGAAATTCTCCAGGGCGTTGAAGAACCGGTCGAGCACATCCCCGCCGTAGGTGGGGATGAGGAAGAGGTGCGTGTGGGGGATCCGCCTGCCCCGGGCGTAGAGGAAGACGAAGTCGGGCTTGTAGGTCTTCATCATCCGGTTGGCGACGGTGTTGGCCGCCTGGAAGAGATCGGCCGTCTCCTCCCCGGTCAGCTGGTGCCACCAGGGGACATGCTTCTTCGAGAGGACCAGGCAGTGGCCCTTCGTGTAGGGATGGATGTCGAGGATGACAAGAGCGTGCTCGCTCTCGTAGACCCGGTGCGCCGGGGCCTTGCCGCTCACGATGTCGCAGAAAATACACTTCTCTTCCTTCTCTCCCGACATGCAGTGCGCCTCCGTTCGTTTCGTTAAACATTTTCCGGGCATTTCGGCGGCGGTCCCGGTGCCGCGATGTTCCCGGGGCGGAACACCCCGCGCATCCGGTCCCGCGCGCAGAGATCTCCGGATCCACACTTCCCCTGTCAAACGACACGGGGGATCGACGCTTCTTTACACGTAACGGTCCGGTTCGGCAAGATCATTCTGGAGGATGCCCGCTTCAGGCGTGGAGAGAAAAGGGAAATCGACACGACCAGCATCGTCCAGGGATGAGAGCCCTCGCCAGCGAGCGGCCTTGAGATATCAGGGGGCCAGGAACTCTTCATGTATCAATTTTGTTATACATGTGAATATCTGTACATAATTGTACTCATATTTCCGACGCCCTTTCGGGAAAAGAATCATTAAATTCAATGATTTTGAACTATTACATTTATGTCATCCCGTGGCACCCTTATTGCTCAACCGTATAGCACGGCAGGCTCGCAAGGGCCCTTCCCGGCGACACGATGGCATGGATGCCAAGCGAAAAACCCTAAAGCCGCAAGAAACAATATCAATAGCGATAAGGAGAGAATCATGGAGATCACGGCAGTGTTTGGTTCCAACGTATTCAGCGACAAGGTCATGAAAGAGCGGCTGCCCAAGGATGCGTACAAGGCGCTGAAGGAGTCCATCGAAAAGGATGTGCCGCTTCGGCCCGAAATTGCCGAAGTCGTTGCCAATGCCATGAAAGATTGGGCTGTGGAAAAAGGGGCGACCCACTATACCCATTGGTTTCAGCCGCTGACCGGGATCACCGCGGAAAAACACGACTCGTTCATCTCCCCGACCTCTAACGGCAGCGGTTACCTGGAATTTTCCGGCAAGCAGCTGATCCAGGGCGAGCCCGACGCCTCGTCGTTCCCGAGCGGCGGCCTGCGCAGCACCTTCGAGGCCAGAGGGTACACCGCCTGGGATTGCACCTCTCCCGCCTTCCTGAAAGAAGATGCAAGCGGCAACGTCACCCTGACCATTCCGACGGCCTTCTACTCTTATTATGGCGAGGCCCTCGACAAGAAGACGCCCCTGCTGCGGTCCATGAAAGCCGTGTCAAAGCAGGCCATGCGCGTCTTGAAGGCCCTGGGCAATGTCACATCGTCCCGGGTTGCTTCCACCGTAGGCCCGGAGCAGGAATACTTCCTCGTGGACAAGGAATTCTACGCAGAGCGGATCGACCTCATGCTGACGGGGCGGACGCTCTTCGGTGCGCCCGCGCCCAAGGGCCAGGAACTGGAGGATCAGTACTTCGGCTTCATCAAGGACCGGGTTTCCGCGTACATGCAGGACCTCAACACGGAGCTGTGGAAAATGGGCATTACCTCCAAGACACAGCACAACGAGGTGGCGCCTGCCCAGTACGAAATGGCCCCCCTCTTCACGACCACGAACATCGCAACCGACCACAACCAGCTCGTCATGGAGACCATGCAGAAGGTCGCCCTGCGCCACGACCTGGTCTGCCTGCTCCACGAAAAGCCCTATGCAGGCATCAACGGGTCCGGCAAGCACAACAACTGGTCACTCTCGACCGATGACGGGCACAACCTGCTCGAGCCCGGCCACACGCCCGGTGAAAATGTCCAGTTCCTGCTGTTCCTGAGCGCCCTGATCAAGGCCGTCGACACCCATGCCGACATCCTGCGGGCCACATGCGCCTGTGCCGGGAACGATCATCGCCTCGGCGCCAATGAAGCCCCGCCGGCCGTCATCTCGATCTTTCTGGGCGAGGAATTGACGGCGGTCCTGGAGAAGCTTTCCAAGGGCCAGAAGGTCGCCTCGAAAGGCGCGCAGTACATGAATGTCGGCGTGGACACGCTGCCCGCATTTCCCAAGGACAACACGGACCGCAACCGGACCTCTCCGTTCGCCTTTACGGGAAACAAGTTCGAATTCAGGATGGTCGGCTCGTCCCAGTCCATCGCCGGCGCCAACGTGGCCTTGAACACCATCGCCGCCGAAGCCCTCGACGAGATCGCCACCCGCCTGGAAAAAGCCAAGGACAAAAATGCCGAGGCCGCGGCGATCATCAAGGAAACATACAAGAAGCACGGCCGGATCCTCTTCAACGGCAACAATTACAGCAAAGAATGGGAGAAAGAGGCGGAGAAACGGGGCCTGGCAAACGTGAGAAACTCCGTGGACGCGTTGAAGTCGCTGGTCACGGACAAGGCGTTCACCCTCTTCGAAAAATACGGGGTCCTGTCCCACAAGGAGCTGCATTCCCGTTACGAGATTTACATCGAGACCTATGCAAAGCAGATCAACATCGAGGCCCTGACGGCAATCGACATGGCCAAGAAGCAGCTCATCCCCGCAGCCGTGGAGTATGCGACGTTCCTGGCCGGCTCGATTTCCAGTTTCAAGGCCGTGTCGGTCAAGGCCTCCGTCCAGGAAGACCTCCTGAAGGAACTCGGGGCCTTGATCGCATCGTCCTACAAGACCCTGACCCGGCTCGAGGCTGCAGTCACGAAGGCGAAGGGGGCCGCCGATTGTGTCAAGAAGGCCGAAATCTACCGCGACCAGGTCGTCACGGCCATGCAGGCCCTGCGTTCGGATATTGATCAGATGGAGGGGCTGGTTCCCACGGACGTGTGGCCCGTGCCCCCGTATGCCGAACTTCTCTTCAAACTGTAACATCCGGCAAATGCGGGAATGCCCGGTCTTTCGAGGCCGGGCATTCCCTGCGGATATCGGTCTTCTTTCCTTTTTTCTTTCCCCGGGCCGTTCGAAATCCGGTCTCCCGTCCTGCGACCACTCAAGAACGCAGCGTCGCCACAAGCCTTTTGGTGTGAACCAGCAGGGACAGCGCTTCGCCTGCGCTCCGGCAGACGATGTGGGCGGCCGCCGCCGTTTCCGTCGAAGCCCCCTCTTCCCCGATCACACAGATGCCGATCGCCGCCTCCCGGACCATGAGCCGGTCGTTTCGGCCGTTGCCGATGCATACCGTCCGTCCCGCACCCAGCTTCCGCACATAGTCCCGCTTCGAAACGTCCTGGTCCCCTTCGGGCAGAACGACCAGCCGGCAGGGCAGGCCATTGCACGTGTCAGCCGCGTTGCCGTGGGTGTCCGCCGTGACGACGTGGATCTCGAGGTCCCGGGAGAGCTGCGCGAGCAGGTCCCGGACCCCCTCGGCGAGGATCCCGTCGCAGGCCAGCGTTCCGTTGAAATCGAGAACCAGGTTCTCCAACTGCATGTGTTTGAAACCCGGGATTCGAATGTCGATCATCGCTGTGCCTTTTCACGGAGATGGGGTCGGCGTCTTGACCTGGCGTCAGGACCGGATGTCTATACAGCATTAACGCGCAGGTCGGCCTTTGTAAAGCGATTTGCATCCTCCGGCCCCGCGCCGCGATCCCCGGATTCCCGCGGGGATGGAAGCGGGCGATGTCCGTCACTCCATCCAGGACGAAAGCATCGTCAGCGCGTGGACGGCATGCCAGGTGTTCTCCAGAGTGGCGATTCCGCCCTGCATGGTCCGCGAGAATCCGCCGTTTCGCGTCCGGCAGTTCAGGATATAGGCCTCGCAGGGGTCCCGGTATGTCGGCCGTCGCGCGACCAGATACGATGCCAGGACACCGGCATGGACGTACTCCAGAAACGACAGGGTCGTGCGGGGGATGTCGGTGAAGCCGTAGAAGGGGACTTCGCACAGCCGGATGAACCGCTCCGTCCCAAGCTCCCCGATGGGCCGGCCCAGGCTCTTCAGCATGGCCAGCGCGCGCGCCGTGTCGAGAAGCGTCGAGAAGAGATGCCCGAAACCGCCGTCTTCGTTCTGAAAGCCCAGGATGAAATCGACCATGTTGTCCCGCAGCGGCCCATCGGTATCCATGCCCAGCACACCGTATAGCTCGACGAGGTAAGAGGTCCTCCTGAACATCGAGATGACTTCCGCTGGGAGCCTTTCCACATCGAACCGGTAATGATCGAGGTTGCCCATGGCATAGGGCCGCGGATCCAGAGACGGTGTTTCGCCCAGGAGGGCAAGGCTTTTGATCGCGAAGTAGGCGGCGTAGATGCTGTCGAAGGACCCGTCGGACCGCTGCATCCCTTTCAGGTATGCGACCGTTGCCGCGTCTTCGAAGGTCACCTTCAAGAGATCGAGGATGGAGAGGGCATGCCAGGTATCCGACCCGTTGGGTTCTTCCAGCTTGTAGAAACAGAACCCGCCGGACACGCACTTGCGATCCATCACATACCGGATCACCCGGTCTTTCAACGTCCCGTCGTGAAGCGATCGCCCGCTACCGTTGTTTTTTGCGATCACAGATTTTCCTCCCGTCAGTTCCCCTTCAAAAACGGGTTGAATACGACCCGTTCGCCGGCGAGCATGACGATGCCCCGCCGGTAGGCGTCCTTCTCGTCGCGCGTGAGCTGTCCCCTTTTCAACTCCTCGATTTTTTGATCATACCGGATCATATTTTCGCCGATCTCCCGGAGGCGCTCGGCCGCGAGGCGCACCAGGCGCTCTTTTCGGACTTTGTCCAGCAGCCCGTCGAGCACCTGCGAAAGGTGCCGCAGGCAGAGCCCGTGCGAGCGCATGTAGCTTTCGAAATTTTCGACGTGCTCCAGGAAGACATGGAATGCCCCGATGTAGCGTGCCTCCTCGTCTTTCAAGAAACGGCAAACCCGGCAACCGTCCGCTCCGTTCTGCAAAACCGAAGAGGCCTCTCCCGCGACACCGGTTTCGCCAGGGCGGGCGAGGCGATCGGCCAACTTTCGCATGATCGCCGCGTGCCCTCTCGCAATCCCCCTGGGGGACGAGAACTGGGCAAGCTGCCAGGTGTGCAGCGGGCAGAGCCCTCCCTCATCGGCATATTCGCTCCGGGCATCCTCGCTTCGCGAAAGCAGGCCCTGAAGTTCCGCAAAATATCCCGCCATTCGCTGCTCGAGATGGTGACAGGCCGGGCAACTCCGGACCCGTAGATCGTGCATCATGATCGTTTCAGTCATCGGATTTCCCCTTGTCGACGGCGGCACCGCGTAAAGCCGCATGACGCTTCGACCGGCCGCCCATGGCGGGTGTCGACATCAGCTCGACGATTCCGAGCGGATAGCCCCGTGCCGCCAGCGCCAAAGCTTTCAGCTCCTGCTCCGTCGGGGATGGCTTGCGCCCTTCGGCGCGGGCCCGGATCATCTCCATGGAATCCTTCATCGGCAATCGTCCGATCCTCATCACGTCAGCGGGAAGGAGAGCCAGCCGGAGAGCCAGGAGTTCATCCTCGCCCAGGAACGTTTCCGTAATCGCGACAAACTGAAAAGAGCTCTCCGACACCCAATACCGGATCAGGTTGAGCTTCTGCGCCGTCAGTTTCGCGATGTTGTCCAGCACGAGAACGTGTTGACCGGCGCCTTTCGAAACGGTCGCGGCGAGGCGGTGGCGCCTCGACTTATAACGGACCGGCGCGGCCTTTTTTTTATAGATCGTTTCTCTGGTCAAACGGTTATCAAGCTCGCGGCAGACCCGATCGGGGGTATTCGAAAAATCGGCAAACAGGAATTCCCTCTTGCCCTGCATCAACCGCGAAACGTGCCTTACGAGGCTTGTCCTGCCTATACCGTACATCCCCGACAGGATCACGTTCCGGCCCGAGGACAGGGAGGCGATGAGTTGCTTCGTCTCTTTTTCCCTGGCGAAAAACATCTTCATGACCCCTTCCCATGCCCCCGCTGACCGGGCCATCCGCAGGGTCCCGACAGGCGCGGTCCATCATGATGGTGTGATCCAAGATCGAGGCAATCCCGGTGGGGTGGACGACAGATCGGGGCGTGGACCCCGGCCAGGTCTTCGGACTCCTCGGCGTGCCGGACACGGGACCCGCGTCCGCTCGAGGGGCAGTCGGATAACTTCTTTTCGTGCCTCATCGACACACCCTGATTGTGCATTCTTTTCCGTGCCTGCCGTCGACGGAGGTATAACCGTCGCCTGGCCCGAGGCCGTCTTGCGGCATAACGGAACGATCATGCCTCTCAGGAGTCATCAGCTCGATGAGCGATTGCGGTGGACTCCATCACCGGTTCAGGAGTCATCAGTTCCTGTCGGAACCTTTCAGGCGGACCCCATCGCCGGATCGGTATGCTTACTTGCTCTTCAGCGGGTTCTCGAAGATGGCTGCCTTCCCGAGCTCCTGCTCGATCTCCAGCAGACGGTTGTACTTGCAGATCCGCTCGCTGCGGCAGGCCGAGCCGGTCTTGATCTGCCCGCCGCCCATGGCCACGGCAAAGTCCGCCAGGAACGTGTCCTCCGTCTCGCCGGAGCGGTGGGAGATCACGTACCCCCAGCCCGCCTTGCGGCACAGGTTGATCGCCTCGATCGTCTCGGTGACCGTGCCGATCTGGTTGAGCTTGATCAGCACGGCGTTGGCCGTCTTTTCGCGGATGCCCCGGGCGATGTACTGCGTGTTGGTCACGAAGTTGTCGTCGCCCACGACCTGGATCCGTTCCCCCTGCCTTGCCGTCTGCTCGCTGAATCCGTCCCAGTCGTTCTCCGCCAGGCCGTCCTCGATGGACACGATGGGGTACTTTCCGAGCCAGCGTTCGTAGAGGTCGATCATCTCGGTGCTGCTCTTCCTGCCCTGGCCCGATTTGACAAGGTCGTAGGTTCCATTTTCATAGAAGGAACTCGCGGCCGGGTCGAGGGCCAGCGCGATGTCGACGCCCGGTTTGAAGCCGGCCTTCTCGACGGCCTCGAGGATCACCTCGCAGGCCTCGTCGTTGCTCTTCAGGTTCGGGGCGAACCCCCCTTCGTCCCCCACGCCGGTGGCATATCCCTTCTTGCCGAGAATGCCCTTGAGGGCGTGGAAAGTCTCCGCGCCGTACCGAAGGGCCTCGGCAAAGGTCGACGCGCCGACGGGCATGACCATGAACTCCTGCAGGTCCACGCTGTTCTGGGCGTGCTTGCCGCCGTTGAGGATGTTCAGCATGGGCACGGGGACCCTCAACGCGTTGAACCCGCCCATGTAGGCGTAGAGCGGGAGCCCCGCCGCCATGGCCGCCGCGCGGGCCACGGCCATGGACACGCTCACGATGGCATTGGCGCCGAGGCGGCCCTTGTTCGGCGTCCCGTCGAGGTGGATCATGAGGCGGTCGATCTCCGCCTGCCGGCTCGGGTCCATGTCGATGAGCACCGGGGCGATGAGTTCGCTGACATTGGCCACGGCTTTCATCACGCCCTTGCCCAGGTACCGGCTCTTGCCGTCTCGCAGCTCAACGGCCTCGTTTTCCCCGGTCGACGCCCCCGACGGGCACGAGGCCGAGGCCGTCATCCCATTGTCGAGCGTCACGTAGGCTTTCACCGTGGGATTTCCCCGGGAATCGAGAATCTCCATGGCGCGGATCGATTTGATTCTTGTACCCATGATGCATCTCCTGTCCCTGCCGGCTCGAGGGTGGTCAGCTTGCCGACAGATCGTCCGAATATCTTTTGAGGGCTTCGATCATGCCCCGTATTTCATCCGTTCGCCCCTGGGCGGAGGACAGCAGGGATTCGATGGTCGCCGTCTCGTCCCTGACGTACTGCACGGCCTGTTTGTGCATCCCGTCGATGGCCGCGTTGATCCGGTCCTCCCACTGGGCCGCCAGGCGGTTGATGTTGGTTTCCACCTCCCAGGGGACCTTCTCGAGAAACCGCTTCTCGAAGGCGCGGCGGAAGATGAACATGGGGATGAGGAACCAGATCAGGTCGAGATTGTAGTTGGAGGCCCGGAACGTCCGGATATCGGGCTGCTCGGGCTCGGCGATCTTGATGTCCCATTCGGCCTCGGCAAGGCTCACGCCCAGGACCTTCTGCACGTTGCTGTTGAGGATCACCCGGAAGGCTTCCAGGGATCTCGCGAGTCCCGCATGGGCCTTCTTGAGCGTCCCGTAAAAGTGCCGGTGCTCCTTCTTGGAGACGCGGCGCATCTCCTCCTCCATCGTGTCGGCCACCCACTGTTCGTAGCGGCGAGTGAGCTTCCACAGGTTCCCGCGCCAGGTCTTCATCTCCGCCTCGAGCCGCTGCATGACCTCGGTCCAGAGGGGCTTCATGAGACCCTGCAGGATGTTCATGATGAAGACCCGCGTCTGCTTCTGGTTCTCCCGGGCGATGAAGAAGAGCTGCTCCCGCATGGATTCGAAGCTGACCTTTTCGTCGAGGATCTGCTGCCGCAGGCTCTCGCGGTCCTCGTCGGCCTGCAGGGACGTCCTGAGGGCCAGCTCCAGGTAACCAAGGCATCCCCGGATGACGGAGTTGGCCTTGTGCTGGAGGATCTTGCGGAACTCGAAGTCGCGGTTCAGGGCCAGCTTGAAGAACAGCTCCACCTCGAGCCGGTGCCGGAACTTTCCGGTCTCGGTCTTCGTGGAGAACAGGAAGATGGGGAACTCCCGGTTGAGCTCCCGCTTCAGGGTGCTCTCGAAGAACCGCACGACCTCCTCCTGCTGGGGCGGCGTGAGCAGGTCCGCCTTGGTGAGCAGGAGAACGATCTTCGGGGTGTACTGCGTCAGCTCGCGGATGAGCTGGAGATCGTTCTCCGACAGGGGCCGGTCGGCGCTCACCGCCAGGACGGCGGCTCCCACCTCGGGAAGCCAGTTCGACGACACCTCCATGTGGGCCTTGAAGACGCTCCCCAGGCCGGGGGTGTCGACAAGCCGCAGGCCCGCGTAATCGGCCAGGCCCGGCAGCTCGATGTCGACCGTCTCCACGTTCTTCTCGTTCGAGGGGTTCTTCGCCTCGGATGTGTACTCGTCGAGGGCGCCGACGGGGATCTCCTTCGTCGTGCCGTTGTAGAAGGAGATGACGGCACGCTCGCGCTCGCCGAATCGCAGGCGGGTGATGACCGTCGTGACGGGGATGACGCCCACGGGCAGGACGTCTTGACCGATGAGGCTGTTGACAAAGGAACTCTTGCCGGCCTTGAACTGGCCGAGGATGGCCACATCGATGGGGGGATTTTCGACGAAAAGCCCCTCGCAGGCCTCGATCTGGCGGTCAAGGGTCAGGATCTGCATCCGATCACAGATCGACCGGGCCTTCCGCAGGCCCTCCTGCGCGAGATGCTGAATCGGGGGCGGAGGCATCGGATTCAAATCGTTTCCCATAAAAAAACTCCTCCGGGGTTGGGACCTCAGAGGAGTTATCAGCCATTGAGGCGGTTAAGGGCGAACTCCATCACCGTGTCCCGAATACCGTTAAACCCTTTTTCTTGTCAAGAACTTTGTACGGCGGGCAGGGAAGAATTTTGTTAAAGATGACGGGAAAACCAGCCGATACAAAGAGAGGAAACTAGTGCTTTTTTCTGAGCTGAGGAGGACATCATGAAACCACCCGCACTGGACCGCACCCTCGAAACCCTGGAGCTGATGGCCCGGGCCGAGGAAGCAGTAAAACGCTTGTACGAGGCCTGTGCCGGCCTCTGGAAACACGACGAGGACTTCTGGCAGGGGCTTGCCGAAGAGGAGAGGTGCCATGCGGAGATCATCCGCACAATGGCCGCCATGCTTTCCGGCAACCCCGACAGCTTCGAGACCGGAAGGCCTTTCAGCGCAGTCGCGCTGAAGACGTTCATTTCGGGCATCGAACAGCAGATTGAGCAGGTGAAAGGGTCCGCCATGCCGGAGCTGAAGGCCATGCACGTTGCCTGGGACATCGAGCAGGCCTTCATCGAGACCCGGTATGCCGAGGTTGTCAAAACCGACGACAAGCGTTTTCAGGAACTTGCCGCTGAAATCATACAGGAGACGGCTGTCCATCGCAGACTGGTGGGCAAGAAGATCACGGAGATGCAGGCATCCGGCGGACGTTAACCGACTGCCGTAAGCATAAACGCGAAGGGCCGGAAGGGCATCCCCTCCGGCCTTTTGTTCGGAACAAATCCCCCTCATTCCCCCTTCACGAAAGGGGGAGGACGGGCAAATTTTCTATGCGCGTACCTGCCGCCGGCTTCCTCTACCTTGTCCTTTCTTACCCTATACCCGAGCCCCGATACCCGATACCCTGTTTCATCCCCCCGTCACGACAATGAGGTGGAAGACCGATTTCCAGGAAAGGGGCTTCGAGATGGTGTCTTTGCCCAGTTTCGAAGCCAGGCTCTTCGCCTGCGCCTTGTGATTCGGGGCGAAGTAGACCGTGTTGGCCGGGTAGTCGGTGTTTTCCGACATTCCCACGCTCTCGACCCTGTACCCCAGGGTCGAGATCCGCTTGGCCATCTTCTTGGCCGATTCGATCTTGCCGTCGCCGCTGAGCACCTTGATCCGTATGGACTTGAGGCCATCCGATTTTTTCGCGCTCGGACGTTCCTCGACGGCCGCTTCCCTCGATTTCGCAAGCTGGGCTTTCATGCGGTCCATCTCGTTGACCATCTCGGCCTGCTTGGCATCCTGCCGGGCGATGTCTTCCGATTTCTTCTGCAGCAGATCGTCCTTCACGGCAACCTGCTTTTTCAGGTCGTTGTTCTCGGCCTGAAGCTTCTCGCTCCGGGCCGCGAGCTCCTTGTTGTTCTTGGTCAGCGAGTTTACTTCCTCCTCTTTCTGCACGTAGGCGCTCTGGGTGACCAGGCAACCCGAAAGAGCCGTCACAAGCGCCAGCAAGGCAACCAGGAACAAGGATCGACGAAACATGGGAATTCCCCCTTCTGCAAATGGTGTCGGCTGCGTCCTCCATATAAACGGAATCCGGCTGCCCTGTCAATGCCTTACGAGGCGGCTCGTGGAAATTTCAGGCAGGATGTGCTAAGGAGAGTCCCGTTATGAAGCTGCAACCAGGGGTGGTGAAACATGGTTTATATCCTGAGAACTCCGGCCGGCACATTCACGATCGTGCCCGATGAAGCGGACCGGGAGATGTGCAAGCTCTGCATCGGGGGCATGTGGCTTGCCTCGTTCAAAACGGCCGAGGAAGCGGCTTGCGCCGTGACAAAGCGCGAGACGGGATGGCCGGACTGGGACCGCGCGAAAGGCGAATGCCCGGCCTGCCTTGCCGACTGGGAAGAATGCTGACGGCCGCTTCGCGGCAGTGAAAGAAGTGTCTGAGTGCCAAAGTGTCTGAGTGAAGGGGAAGAAAAGGGGAACCCTAAAGTTCAGCCTCCGGCAGCCGATATGAAAGTAGAAGTGTATGACGGGGGTTCACGGCATGTCTGAAGCGATCAACACGGCCCTTTCGGCCCTG
>DIFQ01000113.1:0-732 GCA_002419215.1 Syntrophaceae bacterium UBA5744 | reverse complement strand
ACATCGCCAACGTCAACACGCACGATTACAAGAAAATCAAGGCCGCCTTCGAGGAGACTTCACCCGCCGGGGTGAAGGTCACCCTCAGCCGGGGAGAAACGCCCGGCACACCGATGCCTGCCGACGAGGTCATCGGAGACGGGCACGAGATGTCCAACGTCTCCCTGGAGGAGGAACTCGTCGACCTCATCACGACCGGGCATTCCTTCAGCGCGAGCATCAAGACCATCCGGACGGAAGACGAGATGCAAGGGGCGCTGTTGGACATCATCGCCTGAACCTGCAGCAGGACCATTCCGCCCGGGGCCGCCGCCGGGCCGGATCGAACAACGTCTGGAAATTGAGAAGGAGTTACAAGGTTCGGGCATAAGAGCCGATTTGATATTTTTCTGCATTCTCCACTTCACACGTTCTCACCCTCTCAACTTCTGTTTCCTCGCAATGTCCCGCTGTGGTATATTTATACAACCAGTCCAGAGAACATGATCGGGAGCAGAGACCCCATGAAGTCCGTGAGGGAGTCCATCATCGATTTCATCTACCGCTCGGCCACGGCCCCGGAAGCCGTGAGAAGGAGGATCGCGCCCCTGGGCGGGGCCTTCTTTGTCAGCGTGATCCTGCTCGTGATCCTCGCATCTCTCGCGGCCGATCGCCTCCTCGGGCTCCCGGCCCTGGCCCCGTGGCCGGCGGCCCTTTCCGCGGGCCTGCCCCTGTTTGCGGCAGGTGCGGCCC
>DIFQ01000112.1 GCA_002419215.1 Syntrophaceae bacterium UBA5744 | reverse complement strand
TAGATACGAGGCAGCCAAATGGCTCACCATGCGCCAATGGCTTGACGCCAATCCCGACGACGAGCTAGCGAAAGATGTTCGAGCCAAACTGACCTCGGAACCCGAGCGCTACGCCGCTTACACGCGTGAATACCTGGGCTGGGGCGTGTTCGCGCTGATGACGCGGTGATGAGGGGATTACCGGGCGACTCAGAAAGTAATGATGGGGAATCGCCTGTCCGAATTGATCGACTGAAAATCCGGGTGTCGGCAGTGAGCCTGCCCTCCTTCGACAAGCTCAAAACAAGTTCGCCTGCCGAAGGGACTCCGCCCTGACTCGCCAGGAAAACAAAAAGGGTTGGCCGCTTGCGGTTAAACCCTTTTCTGCATCTGCTGCCCAATTGTGACCGGTTGCCCAGATTCCCCCCTTTCTTACGCCTTACTCTTCCTCAAAACCGATCATGAAAGACCTGCCCCTCGCTCTGCTACAACGCCTGTCTTGGAATTTCTCGCCAAGATCTCATCTGCTGTCAACGGTCCTGACAATATCATACGGCTCCACGAAACACACCCTGTGCAATTACCGACGATTACATGGGGTTACTCAATTGGCACAAGTTATGCGTGAAAAATCCCGGATTTGTCTGGCGATTGAGCTGACTTCTCACAGCTTCTCCAGGGGCCAGTGTGGGCAGCACGAGATGGTGACGCTCTCCCGTCCCCGAATCGACGAAAAAACGATGGATCTTTCTGTCGCCGATTTAAACAGAATGTCTGTGAAATGATCCGCTGCATCCGCCAAAAGCCCCTGGTTGAGGAATTTATCACCCATGAAGAACATACATGACATGATATATGATGTACGGCTGGAATGGGAGTACGCCCGGTTCAAGAACTTGTTCAGCAGAACCTCAGGGTTGCTTCCTCATGAGCACGAGATGTCCCCGGACTCGCGGAGGAGTCTGGACGATTTAAACCGTAAACGCCAAGGTCTTCAAAAATCCATATCCGAAACGTTCGCACCGTTTAAGGACGTTTGCCGGGATTGTGGCGGCGTGTGCTGTTATGGCCACGGGAGTTTTTACCGTGCTATCGATTACTGGTTGCAGAGGCGCAACGGCAATGCCCCGCTGCCCTCGCATGCCGGCGAGAAAGAGGTTCGGATAACCCCGCAGCGGTTGTACTCCATCCTGTGCCGGTTTCTCGTGACTTCTGGCGGGAGTTACGACTACATCAAAGAAAACATGAAAGACAAGGAAAAGAGTCCGTGCGGGTTCCTCACGGTTTCCGGTTGCCGTCTCGATGTTTCCAATCGGCCGGTCCTTTGCATCGTCTGGGTGTGCCCGTCGCTCCGGAAGGCTACGAATCTCAGGAGCAGGATGCGATACATCGAGCTCGTGACGCAGCTCTATATCATCTGTCAGAGAACCGCCGATGTGATCCATACCGAACATAAAGCGATCAGAGGGAACGGCAGAGGGAATGGCAGAGGTAGCGGCAAATGAGCCTTTTTTCACCTCTCGTTGAAATCTCCTCGCAAAACCTCCTTTTCGGTACCCGTTGAAAGCCCCCGTCTAACCCTTCCCCTGCACTCCAGTAAAACAACTGAAACGGCATCGGAGGTTGATGATCACGGACAGAAAGACTGCGCTTTGAGGACTCAAGATCCATACGCCGAAATGGTAGTCGAGGTCAGATTCGATTGACCCTCAGAGCCGCTTGTTTTATACTTCCTTCGTGAAAAAGGACGTTCCTATCAGGAAAAAACCCATGATTGCGATGTATTTAACAGGCGGCTTATTGATCTCAGCCGGCCTTTATTTTCTTTTTTGTTTCTTGACAAACGCCCTGGGCGACTTCTTGCGTGTTAATGAACCGGTTCCTGATGCAGACGTTCTGATCGTGGAAGGATGGTTATCTCAAAGATTCGCTGAATCCGTCAAAGAAGAGTTTCAAAAAGGAACGTATAAATATATTCTCATATCCGGCTTCGCAGATGAAATATATTCAAAACATGACGGAAAGGAAATTGCGAAGAGTGATACTTCACCCGGCGCACCTCTTGCGTCTGTACGATTACAAATGGGAATCGATTCAACAAGGATAAAAATCGTCGAAATATCAAATTCGGTTAAAATGCACAGAACATTCGCGATGGCCCGGGCCGCGGGGAAGTGGCTGCGAAACAACGATCCTTCAGTCAGAAGCGTCAATATCTGCACGTCCTGGAATCATGGCCGGAAAACATGGTGCGCATATCGGAAAATTCTTGGAGATCCATTCAACGTGGGCATCCTCACATTTCCAAAGGAAACTCTACCTGTGCATAAGTGGTGGACGACACGTGGCGGATTTAGGTGGAAGGCATGGGCACTTGCCAATTATTTGTATGCAGTGCTATGGCCGGTTTCTCTGATACCCGATTGAATCGGAAACCATAAAAGACAGTTCAGACATACAGTCATCTGTCTGAACCCGCATGGGAGGCTGCCGCCACCATCCCGGCACAGGGAATATGCACCCTCGTGCCTGCAAGGATAGGGTGCTTGACCCCAGGCATTCTCGTAATCCCGATTTCGAACATGTCTTTTCCTTTTGACTTTACGGTCCCCTTTGATTGAATTAAAGATTTACGGACTGATGCTTCCCCTCCTCAGACCCCGAGGGACTGAACGGCGATCCCGCACAGGCAGATCGTTCCCCCCGCCAGGGCGTGCGCGTATCTCTCGAGCCCTTTGAGGGGGATCAGGGTTATCCCCCCCAGCGAAATGAGGACGATCCCCATCATGGTCAGGATGGTGACCCCGCCGAAGACGCCCGTCACCCACAAAAGGCCCGAAAGGCTTTCCTTTGCCGCCGGAACCATGAGAACGGGGATCAGCGGCTCGCAAGGACCGAGAACAAAGATGGTGAAGAGAACCCAGGGCGTGATCCGCCTGTTATCGCCGTGGACGTGGGCGTGATCCGCCCCGTGGATGTGCCGGTGGGTGTGTCCGATGCCGTCTTCGTGGACATGACCATGCTCGTGCGGGCGATTCCTCCAGGCCTTCTTGAGGCCCCAGGCGAAGTAAACGAGCCCGAAGGCAATGAGGGCCCAGGCCGCGAGGTCGCCCCGGAGGGCCTCGATCCCCTCGAGCCTCGTCACGGAGATGCCGAGGGCGATCCCGGCGAGCCCCAGCATAACGGAGCTGCCGATGTGTCCGAGCCCGCAGATCAGCGTGATCCATGCCGTCCTCACCCGGGACCACCGCCTCGCCCGTGCCATGACGACAAAGGGCAGATAGTGATCCGGCCCCAGGAGGGTGTGGAGAAACCCCAGGGAGGCAGCGGTCAAGGTCAGTGCGGCCATCTCCGGCGACAGCATGATGGATCCCTCAGGACTTCATGAGTTTCGCGAATTTCTCGAGCTTGCCCTTTTCCGTCAGGACCTTCCCGAGCATTTCCTGGCCCGTGGCCGGGATTTCCGGCGCGTCGCTCCGTCTGACGAGGGCAATGGCCTCGACGGGGCATGCCGTAACGCAGAGGCCGCAGCCGATACATTGATCGGCCGTGACGAAGGCCAGATCCTCCTTCATCTCGATGGCGCCCATGGGGCACCGCTCGTCAGCGCAGATGGCGCAACCGGTACATTCCTCTGCCCTTACCTCAGCCAGAAAACCGCTTGTCGCAAAAGCACTGTTGATATCGAGCTTCGTCCGGCCCTTTAGAATGATACAACAGCATTTGCAGCAGTTGCAGATGAAACTCGGCCGGTCAGTGGTGTTGGAGCTGGTATGAACCAGGCCTTCTTCTTCCGCGCGTTTCAGAACGGCGAGTGCCTCCTCGCGGGTAATCGGACGGGCGCACTTCTTCTCGACGAGGAAACGGGCCGGGGCGTCGAAGAAGAAGCACATATCCGTTGGTTTGTCGCAGTTGTGGAGACTGACCCGACAGGCGCAGGGGCCTAGGCCGATGAAGTCCACGCTGTCGATGAGATTCTTGACTTCCTCGTAAGGATGTACCCGGACAGACGCATCCACTGACTTCTCAACGGGAACGACCCGGACCAGAGGTGTCGGATTTCCTGCGAAGGACGCGCCGAGGCCATCGCTATGATAGTCAGCCCAGAGTTTCCCCAGCTCTTCGAGTTGTGGTGTTATTTTGCCCCGCATGAAAGGATATTCGAAGAGGCCCGGAATCGTGGGCAGGAGCCCGTAGAAATGCTTCCCGCCCTTTTCACGGCTGAAGACAAGCGTTCTATCGGCCAGGGCTCCCAGCATCCGGTCGGCCTTCTCCACGGGCACCCCCGCAGCGGCGGCGATCGCCTCGACGGGCCTGGGTGAAAAATTCATGTGGATCAGGACTGCGGCCTCCCCGGGGGTGAAAAGGATTCTCAGGATCTTGTCAAAGACCGTCGATTCAGGCGCTCCCGTGGGGTGCGCGTCGAGGATCTCCCTCAAGTTTTCGTATACGTCCATCGTCGTCCTCCTCTATTTCTTGAACGCTTCAACCTCTGCCTCGAGCCATTCCGTCCAGGCCGGTATGCCCTCCCCCGTCCTGCAGGAGACTTCAAAGATCCTGATGTTCGGGTTCAGCTTCAAAACCCGTTCCTTCAGAGCCTCCATGTCGAAGTCGGACATCTTCAGGTAGTCTGTCTTGTTGACCACCAGCGCGTCGCAGATCGTGAACATCAGGGGGTACTTGAGGGGCTTGTCGTCGCCCTCGGGGACACTCAGGATCATCACGTTCCTCGCGGCGCCCGTGTCGAACTCGGCGGGGCAGACGAGATTGCCGACGTTCTCGACGATGAGGAGATCGAGGGCGGCGAGGTCCATCTCCCGGAGGGCCAGTTCAAGCATGCCGGCGTCGACGTGACAGGCCCCGCCCGTCCGCAGCTGCACCGCCGGGATGCCCTCCTGCGCCACTTTCTCCGCATCGACCATGGAGTCGATGTCCGCCTCGATGACGCCTGCCCTCATGGAGGGCTTCAGACCGCGCAGGGTCTCGATGATCAGGCTTGTCTTCCCGCCGCCCGGCGACGACATGAGATTGAGCATGAAGACCTGCCTTGACCGAAGCTGCTTCCGGATTTCCGCGGCGACCTTGTCGTTGTCGGCAAGGATCTCTTCTTTCACTTCAATAAGGCGAATGTTTGCCATCAGATCACCTCGATCGCCTTGACAAAAAATTTCCGGCCGGATACGAATTTCGCCTTCCCTCCCCCGCAGGCGGGGCAGACGACATCCTTGACCTCCCGGATGTTGACCTGGAAGGATTCCCCGCAGACTTCGCAGCGGAAGACCACGGGCACCCTCTCGACTCGCAGCTCCGCGCCCTCGGCAAGCGTTCCCTTGCTCAGGTAGTCGAAATACCGCTGAAGCCACTCATCGATGACGTCGCTCATCTCCCCGATCCTCAGGCTGACGCTGACGACCTTGCCTGCCTTCGCCTCCTCGGCGTGCCGGAGCACGATCCGGAGGATGCTCTCGGTCACGGGGAGTTCATGCATGAGAGATCCTTGCCGCCAGCAGTCCATGGCAAATCGGTGCCGGGAAATTCTTCGCTCTGGCAAAACGGGCATCGAAATGAACGGGGTTGTAGTCTCGCGATATCCGGGCGAAACGAATCACGTCATCCTCGGTAAAGATTCGTGAGGTTCTGAACGAGTCCCCTACGTGAAGGCCCTCGGCGGCCCGCTGTCTGAAACCTGCCCTTTCTCATACCCCTCTTCCGTGTTCGCGGCTGCTGATTGACGGCGTCTTGAACTTGCGCAAAATACCGCCCAGGATCTTCTTGAAGGCATCCACTTCCGCGGGCGAATAGTCCTTCTTGATCTCCTCGTTGATGCGTTTGATGACGCTCAGCGCCGCGGCTGCTTCCCTGCGACCTGCCGGCGTCAACAGGATCGAAATCGCCCTTCGATTTTCAGGGTCAATCCGACGTTTGACCAGCCCGGCGTTCTCGAGCCGATCCACCAGGCGCGTCATCGCCGAATTGTCTACACCCATCACCTGCCCCATCTCCGACATGTATCGCCGATCCTTCTCCTTGAGAAGGAACAGGATGGCAGCCTGGGCAAGGGTCACCTTGCCGCCCATCTCCGCGAGGGTTCTGTTCGTATGATCTTTCAAGGTCTGCTGGACGATGGAGAGAAGATAGATCAGGCGGTGGTCGTTACTCATAGTCCTTCCCCTCGAGGGCTTATGCTTGCAAGTGATATAGTTGACAGGTCAAGTGTTTGTCAAGCCCTTTCCGGATATCGTGAACGGGCCATCGTGTAAAGGTTGGGAGTGTTGACGTCCGAAAGCATCGTGGAGGAATACCCATGGGAATCCGATTGTGCCCGGTCTCGCCTTCCTGGACATCTAAAATCCAGGTACCGGCAGTGAGCCTGCCCTCCTTCGACAAGCTCAGGACAAGTTCGCCTGCCGGAGGAACCCGCCCCGACCCGCCGGGAAAAGAAAGGGGTCAGCCGTTTGCGGTTAATCCCTTTTTCTTTATCGGTGTCCGGTTGAGCTATTTCCGGGTCGCTTTCGTTCGCTCATTCAGCAGGATCTGTTGTGTCGCCTCGATTTCATCGGGAGTGACGGTCCGGCGAAGGTTCTCCATGTCGTCCATGACCTTCTGAAAACGGATCCCTTCGGCCGCGCTGATCCACTCGAGCCCGAGCCTTTCGCGGCGAAGACCGAGCTTCTCCATCTTTTTCCAGACGCGCTTGATGCGCCTCTCCGTGAAGTGATTGGCGTTGATGTAGTGGCAATCCCCGATGTGGCAGCCCGAGACGAGGACGACCGGGGCGCCCTTCTCGAAGGCGCGCCAGATGAACTTCTCGTGGATGCGGCCGGAGCACATGGTCCGGATCAGGCGATTGGCCGAAGAGTAGGACAGGCGCGATACGCCGGCGAAATCGGCCCCGGCGTAAGAGCACCAGTTGCATGCAAACACGAGCACCTGCTTCTGCGGCTCCTCGGCCAGGATGGCGTCGATCTGGGCCTCGATCTGCTCATCGGTGAAGTGGTTCATCCGGATTGCGCCGACGGGACACTCGGCCGAGCAGGTGCCGCAGCCCGAGCAGGAAGCTTCCGTCACCTTCGCGGGGACCCTGGCCTTCACATCCACGGTGATGGCCTTGTAGGGGCACACCTTGGCGCACAGCCCGCAGGCGGTGCAGAGCTCCTCGTCGACCTCGGCCGTGATGGCCTCCACGGTGAGCGACCCCGGGTTCATGAGGCGCATGGCCCGGGCGGCCGCCGCCGATGCCTGCGTGACCGAGTCCTTGATGTCCTTGGGACCCTCCGCACAGCCTGCGAAGAAGATTCCCCGCGAGGCCGAATCCACGGGCTGGAGCTTCGGGTGGGCCTCCAGGTAGAAGCCGTCGGAGGTCTTCTGGAGCGCGAGCATCTCCTGGATGTGCTTCATCTCCGCCGGGGGTTCCAGGCCCACGGCCAGGATCACCATCTCCGCCCTGTAGGTTTCCAGTTCGTTGGTCGCCGTGTTCTCCACCGTGAGGACCATGTCCTGACCTGCCGCGTCCTGCCTGACGGAGCCCGGCAGCCCCCTGATGTAGCGGACCCCCATGCCCTTGCTCCTCCTGAACAGATCCTCGAATCCCTTTCCGAAGGCCCGGATGTCGATGTAGAAGACCTTCACCTCGATCTCCGGGTAGTGCTCCTTGAGCATGATGGCGCTCTTCACCGTGTTCATGCAGCAGATGTTCGAGCAGTAGGGGTGGCCCCTCTGCGGGGAGCGCGAGCCCACGCACTGGATGAAAGCCACCGAGCGGGGGATCTTGCGGTCCGTCAGCCGGATCACGTGACCGTGGGTGGGGCCGCCGGCGTTGATGAGGCGTTCGAACTCCATGCTGGTCAGCACGTTCTCGTAGCGGGTGTAGCCGTACTCGTCGAGGGCTTTGGGGTCGAAGGGCTCCATGCCCGTGGCCACGATGATCGTGCCCACGTCGAAGGACAGCTCCTCGTCGTTCATGTTGAAGTCGATGCAGCGCTTGCTGCACTTCTCGATGCACTTGCCGCAGATGATGGGGTTGTGGCCCAGGCAGTGGTTGATGTCGACGGCGTAGGACGAGGGGACCGCCTGGGGGAAGGGCGAATAAATGGCCCGGCGGGAGCTCAGCCCCACGTTGAACTCATCCGGGACGACGACGGGGCAGACCGTCGCGCAGTCGCCGCAGGCCGTGCACTCCTTTTCCTTCACGTAGCGGGCCCGCTTGAGGACCTTGACGTGGAAGTTCCCCACGAAGCCCGTGATCTCCTTGACTTCGCTCTGCGTCAGCAGCGTGATCCGGGGATGCCGACCGGCATCCGTCATCTTCGGACCAAGTATTCAGATGGAGCAGTCCATGGTGGGAAACGTCTTGTCCAGCTGGGCCATGATGCCGCCGATGCTGGGCTGTTTCTCCACAAGGACGACGGGATAGCCTGCATCGGCCAGGTCCAGGGCGGCCTGGATGCCCGCCACGCCGCCGCCGATGACCAGGGTGGAGCGGCGCACCGGCACCTCGAGCTCCGTGCGGACGTCCAGGAGCCGCGCGCGGGCCACGGCGGATCGCACCAAGTCCCGGGCCTTGGTGGTGGCCCCCTCGCGGTCGAGGCTGTGCACCCAGGAGCACTGTTCGCGGATGTTGGCCATCTCCATGAGATAGGGGTTGAGGCCCGCCTCGCTCACGCACTTGCGGAACGTGGGCTCGTGCAGCCTCGGGGAGCAGGATGCCACGACGATGCGGTTGAGCCCGAATTCGCGGATGTCCTGCTTGATCTGCGCCTGCCCGGGCTCCGAGCAGGTGTAGCCCTGGTCGCGGGCGTGGATGACCCCCGGAAGGGTCCGGGCATAGGCGGCAACGGCTTCGCAGTCGACGGCGCCTGCGATGTTCGACCCGCAGTGGCAGATGTAAACGCCGATGCGGGCCGTGTCGTGGGATTCAGGCTTCTGCATTGGATTCCTTCCTTTTATCCGCCGTACCAGGCGATCTGATTGGCCAACACGGACAGGATGTCCCGGATTTCCATCTTCACCGAGCCCTGCCGGAGAGGGTCGCGGACCGCGCAGGTCAGGTGGATCAGGCACTTCGGGCATGCCGTGACCAGCAGGTCGGCCCCGGTGGCCCGCGCTTCCTGGAGCCTCAGCACCTGGATCTGCTTGGAGTGGGCATCGCAGTTGATGAAGCCGCAGTTGCCGCAGCACAGGGCGCTCGGTCCCGAGTTTTCCATCTCTTCAAACCGCATCTCCGGGATGAGGCCCAGCAGCTCCCGCGGCGCGGCGTAACGGCCCGCCATGCGGCCCAGCCGGCAGGGGTCCTGATACGTGACCCGGCGCTTCAGGCCGCGGAACGTCATCCCCCCCTTGCGCATCTCGCGCTGCAGCAGATCGAGAAGCAACGTGATCTTGATGTCAAAGCCCGGGACGACGCGAGGCATGTGCTCGCTCAGAACGTGGTAGCACTCGGGACACGAGACAATGATTTCCCGCACCCCTGCGGACCGGAAGGTTTCGCAGTTCAGGCGGCAGAGGCGCTCGAAGTTCTCGCGGTCTCCCGTCCACAGCAGGTCATGGCCGCAGCATCTCTCGTCGCGCAGAAGGACGGGCTTGATGTCCATGAAGTTGAGAAGGCGGATGCTGTCCTTCGCGATGGACAACGTATCCACGTCGATGCCCGAGAAGAAGACGTCGAAGTACGGGGCGCAGCCCACGAAAAAGGCCACTTCCCCGGAATCGGCCACCTGGAGAGTCTTCGGGACCCAGTCGAGACGGTTCTGCCTGAGTTCCGGAGCCGTCATCATCCGCATCCAGGAATGGACGGCCCCGTCGTGCGCCCTGTAGCCCTTGAGCCCCTTTTTCTCGGCCAGCAGGCTCCGCATCTCCAGGATGAACCCGCTGAACTTGACGCCCGAGGGGCAGCGTTCGCTGCACATCCCGCAGCTCAGGCAATCCCAGACGGCATTCTCGATGAAGGCCTCGTCCTCCCGCTCCGCGATGACCTTGTGGGCCAGGAGCCTCGGCGAGTAATCCTTGCCCGTGAGCCGCCGGGGGCATGCGGCGGAGCACTTGCCGCACTCGAGGCACTGGAAGAGGGCCTGGGCCCGTATGATCCGGTCGATCTCGTTCACAATGCGGGCCTCTTTACCCCCAGGACATTCCCCTCCGTCATCGGCCCGAGGGTTCGGATCTCATCGGCAAAGCGCCAGAGGGTTTCCACGAGCACCTCTTTTTCATGGGCGCCGAAACTGCACTCCACGAGCCGCTCCTGATCGATGCCAAGCAGGTGCAGGAGCCTTCGGACCCTTCTGACGTTTTCGTGGCCCACGCCGGGGCCGGGACCGTAGCGGCAATCGTCATCGAGGCACTCCAGCAGGATCACCCCGTCGGCCCCGTACTCGAAGGCCCGGAGGATCAGGGCCTGGTTGATGCGGCCGATGCACATCACGCGCATGAGCCGAAAATCGGGCGGCATGGCAAGCCGGTTCATTCCCGCCGCGTTGTAGCAGGCGAAGGGGCTCCAGTTGCAGCAGATCCCGAGAAGCCTCACCCGTTTTTTCCCGGCGTTCTTCCTCATGTCAGCGCTCCTCGCCCAGGGTGCATGCCGTGATCTCCTCCAGGAGCCGGTTGGAGAAGTAGGGCATGTCCATGGCCGTCACGGGGCAGCGTCCCACGCAGCCTCCGCAGCCCACACAGTTGTGGCGCAGGACCTCCGCCGTGTAGAACCCCCGGTCGTTGGGCACCAGCCGCACCGCGTCGAAGGTGCAGATCTCCACGCAGCGTCCGCACCCCCGGCAGCGTTCGGGGTCCACCCGCGGGCTCAATTCGTGGTCCTTCAGGAAGGCCTCCGCCGCGGCCGTGGCCACGTGGGCCGCCAGGGC
>DIFQ01000056.1:683-46811 GCA_002419215.1 Syntrophaceae bacterium UBA5744 | reverse complement strand
CACAACAAACCCGGAAGACCCAAAATTATAAACGGCTCGGGGGTAGCAAGGAAAGAATACTACTGAGCGAGTTCCAATCCAGCACTTACAGAAGCCCCGCGAGATGCGGGGCTTTTTTGTTCGGTTCCTGCACCCTGTCCCCTCATAGAAATGTCACCCTCGCTCCGACCTCGCTCGACAAGCTCACGTCCCTGAGCGTGTCGAAGGGCTCTTTCCTCAATGGAGAGGGAGACGATGAAGATAGGGTCTTCAGGGAGAGGAAATTTCGGCATCAGTGGCTGAAATTTTGCATAGTTAGTCCGAGACCGTGAAGCGGCTGGGGCCGTGCACGGATTGGATCCACAGCAGGAGCCGCATCGTATGGACGTCAAGTACATCAACCCCTTCCTGAACGGCACCCTCGAGGTCTTGAAAAAGATGGCCTTTCTGGATGCCGTGCCCGGGAAAGCCTCTGTGAAGAAGGACGAGACGGCCTCCGGGGATGTCTCCGGCATCATCGGGATCACGGGCGACGCCGTCGGGTCCCTGGCGCTGAGCTTCTCCGAAAAATGCATCTGTAAGATCGTTTCCAACATGCTGGGCGAGGAACACCACGAGGTGACGAAAGAGATCATCGATGCCGTGGGCGAGCTGACCAACATGATTTCAGGCGCCTCGCGGACCCAGTTGGAGAAGATGGGCATGGCCGTCTATGCCGCCATCCCCACCGTTGTGCACGGCCAGGGACACTCGATCACCCACATCCTGAAAAGTCCGAGCATCGTGATCCCCTTCTCGACTGCAGCCGGACCGTTCTTCATCGATGTCTGCATCAAGACAGCGGAGGCGGGCGGAAAAGCCGCCATCCCCCGTGGTGTTGTCGGCGCCCGGACCACGCCGGATTCAAGACTTTCACCCCCGCCGGCGGCTCATCCGCCAGGGCAATCAAGTCCCGTATCCGCGTCGCCTGCCGCCCCCCGGATCGATACCCGCCCGGATGCTCAGGGAGGTCCCGGGAAGCCCGTCAATTTCGAGGAGGTGAAAGCCGGTGCGGCCGGCAAGCTGGAAACCCTCCGGGCCAGGCTCAAGGAGGCCATGGGCAAGCGGGAGGACATCCACAACGAGCTGACCACGAAGCCCTTCATGGACGTGACGAGACGGCAACGGCTGAAGAAGGAAGTTTCCTTCTACGACGGGAGGATCAAGCAGATCAAACTCGACATCATGGGGTTGGAGATGGTCTCCAAGATGTCCCTGGACGACATTGAAAACCCGAAGATCCAGAAGCACTACCAGAACTACGACACCAAACGGAAAAGCTGACCGCCCGCGGGTCTCGACATTCACTCGTCGGCCGAATATTCCTTCCCTGCATTCCTGAAATTCATCGGGATCCGGCACACCCGGTGGCTGCTGTTCGCGAACACGATTTCGTTGGTTCCCTCGGCGTGCAGCTCCATCGTCGCTTCATTGTAGAATTTGAAGCTCAGCTCCGTGCTCGCGCCCCGCATGTTCTGGATCTGCATGCGGACCAGGACCCTGTCATAGAGATAAAAATCCTTCTTGTACTCGCACTGGGCATTTTTCGTGATGAGCACGAGCCCGTCCCTGATGGACTCGATGCCGCCCGGCACGCACTCTTTCACCCAGAGATCCCGCGTGATCCCCTGCAGCGTGAAGAACTGCACGAAATACATATGCTGCAGGAGGTTGGTGTCCCCGATCGTCACCGTTGTCCGGTATTCGTAGATTTTCCCCATCCGTAGTCTCCTCGGTATTTCAAATCTGGCATCCTTATATCACGATCAACGACATTTTTTCGACTCCTCGCACAGGGTGCAAGGAATTTGGAAACTTCTGCCACTTCCCCCCCTGCAGCCTGCTCGTACCGCAGAAGATCGGGGTTCGAGTATCCCTATTCGACAGGCCGCAGGGTCGACGGGTCGCGTACTGCTTTCCAACTGCCGTTTTGCACCCCGGCTCCATCCGTTGAAACGATCGTCCCGCTGATCACGTTCCCCTCGACGGTCCCCGCAAACTCGCGAGTCGTCTTGACGCCGGCCACGTCCTGCTCGACCCGGAACGTAATCCGGTCCCCGGTAAGCTTCGCATCCGTCAGGGTCGATGGATGATCCCCCTGGGAGAGAGTGCCCCGGATCTGCTGGTATTTCTGCTCTATCCGCAGCACGAAGGCGGCCTGACGGCTCCCGGGCATACTCCAGGTCCAGGTCCCCGTCGCATTGGCGGGAATCAGCCAGAAATGGACTTGTCGAGACCCGACGCGGGTCGAAAGATCCGGTTTCCAGTCCCCCAGGTCAAAGGCATGGGAAACCAGGCGGCTCCCGGGCTTCATCTCGCTCAGGAACTTGGGGCGAAGCCGGATGTTCACATGGGTGAAGAGATAGATCAGCATGACCGTCGCTTCGCGGATGTCGGTCTCGAAGAAATCCTGCCTCACGAACCGCACCCGGTCCTCGACGCCGGCAGCCCTGGCGCGCGACTCGCTTGCCGCGATGAGCTCGGCGTCGATGTCGACCCCCACCCCGCGGCAGCCCGTTTTCTTCACCGCCTCGATCACGAGCCTCCCGTCCCCGCAGCCCAGATCGTAGACCACATCGCCCGCCGTCACGCCGGCGAGGCGAATCATCTCGTTTACGACTTCGTACGGCGTCGACACGTAGGGGACATCGGCAAAGGTCTGCTTGCCGAGGTACAGCCCGTCCCACAGGAAAGCGGTGTCTTCCGGCGCGGCAAGATCGGATCGGCTTCCGGGCAAGGTTGCCAGAAGTGCAAGGACGGCAAGGCCGATCAGGACGATGGGAACCCAGGATCTCTTCATGCCCCTCCCTGTTTACGGGCCGCTCCCCCTGCCGGGCCCTTCGGTCGAAGGGCTGGCCCCCTCCCTCTTGGTACCAAAAATACAGACCAAAAACAAGACCTTGACCCTCTTCTTTCACTTCCCCCACTTCTTTCATATCAATCCGGCCTGACATTTCCCCAAAATTATTCTTGACAATTTGTTCATGAATCTATATCTTCCATAAATTACGTCATATTGCGTTGCTAGAGATCCGGATATTTCAGTATTTGGTTCGATGGCTCCCCCGTTTGATTCAGTCCATCAGATGCGGGGAGTTTTCTTTTCGGTACAAGGACAACAACACACCAACTGCAGGGAAGGACACATGAAAAGCGACATCAAGAAGGTCAGGAACATCGGGATCAGCGCCCACATCGACTCCGGCAAGACGACCCTGTCGGAACGCATCCTCTTCTACACCAAACGCATCCACGCAATTCACGATGTCAAGGGCAAAGACGGCGTCGGCGCCACGATGGACTCCATGGAGCTGGAAAAGGAGCGAGGGATCACGATTGCCTCCGCGGCGACCTTCTGCGAGTGGCTCGGCCACGAGATCAACATCATCGACACCCCCGGGCACGTCGACTTCACCATCGAGGTGGAACGCTCCCTGAGGGTCCTCGACGGTGCTATCCTGGTACTGTGCTCCGTCGGCGGCGTCCAGTCCCAGTCGATCACCGTGGACCAGCAGATGAAGCGCTACAAGGTGCCCTGCATCGCCTTTATCAACAAGTGCGACCGCAGCGGCGCCGACCCGTCCCGCGTGACCGCCCAGCTGAAATCGAAGCTCGGCCACAATGCCGTCGCCATGCAGATCCCCATCGGCCTCGAGATGGATTTCCAGGGTGTCGTCGACCTGGTCGCCATGAAGGCCCTGTACTTTGACGGCGAAAACGGCGAAACGGTCCGCGCCGAGGACATCCCCGCCGAGTATCGGGAAGAGGCGAAAGCCAAGCGGCTGGAGCTCATCGAGTCGGCGTCCATGTTTTCCGACGAGCTGATGGAGGCGGCCCTGGAGGAGCGCGAAATTCCCCAGGAGCTGCTGATCTCGGCTTTGCGCGCAGGGACGATCCGCCGCGAGCTCACGCCCGTCTTCATCGGCTCGGCCTACAAGAATAAGGCCGTGCAGCCCCTTCTCGATGCCGTGAACGCGCTGCTGCCCTGCCCCTCGGATGTGGAGAACACGGCCCTGGACACGGACAACAACGAAGCGCCCGTCACGCTGAAAAGCGACCCGGACAAGCCGGTCGTCGCGCTGGCCTTCAAGCTCGAGGACGGCCACTACGGGCAGTTGACCTACATCCGCGTCTACCAGGGCTCCATCGGCAAGGGCTCGACCATCGTCAACGTGCGCACGGGCAAGAAGGTCAAGGTCGGCCGCGTGGTGCGCATGCACGCCGACCAGATGGAGGACATCGATGCCGTGTCGGCCGGTTACATCGGCGCCCTGTTCGGAATCGAGTGCGCCTCCGGCGACACCTTCGTCTCCCCGGGCGTCAACCTCACCATGACCTCCATGTATGTCCCCGAGCCGGTCATTTCGCTGGCGATCGTGCCCAAGGACAACAAATCGCAGATCAACATGTCCAAGGCCCTCAACCGCTTCACCAAGGAGGACCCGACCTTCCGGTGCCACGTCGATGACGAGACCAAGGAAACGATCATCGAGGGCATGGGCGAGCTGCACCTCGAAGTCTACGTGGAGCGCATGAAGCGCGAGTATGCCGCCGAGGTCACCACCGGAAACCCGCGGGTGGCCTACCGGGAAACCATCACGCAGCGCGCCGAGTTCAATTACACCCACAGGAAACAGACGGGCGGCTCCGGCCAGTACGGCCGCGTGGCCGGCTGGATCGAGCCCATCGCCGACGAGGATTTCGTGTTCGAGAACAAGGTAACCGGCGGCTCGATCCCGACCCAGTTCATCGCGGCCTGCGAAAAAGGCTTCCGGGCGTGTCTGGCCAAGGGGCCCAAGATGGAGTTCCCTGTCACGGGAGTCAAGATCGTCATCAACGACGGCGCCTCCCACACGGTGGACTCGTCGGACATCGCCTTCCAGCAAGCGGCGCGCGGCGCCTTCCGGGAGGGCTACGCCAAGGCAAAACCCGTCATCCACGAGCCCGTCATGAAGGTCGTCGTGGAGACGCCCACCGAGTTCCAGGGCCCGGTCATCGGCCTGCTGAACCAGCGCCGCGGCATGATCGTCGGCGCCCAGGACGAGGGCCCCATGTCGGTCATCGAGTCCCACGTGCCCCTGGCGGAGATGTTCGGCTTCTCGACGGCCCTGAGATCCTCCACGCAGGGCAAGGCGCAGTTCACGATGGAATTTGCCATGTACAAGCTCGTGCCGCAGTCCATTTCCGAGAAAATCGCCGAGGAAGTGGCGGCACGGAAGAAAAACGCGGCCTGAGAAGAACTCGTTCCTCGATCTTCCTCTCCCTTGAGGGGAGAGGACTGAGGTGAGGGTGAATGCCTCCCCTTCTTTTTTGTACAGGACATTGTCATTGCGAGTCGAGACGGGCAAGACGCGGCAATCCTCCTTAGAGGATTGTTGCCTTCCTTCACTCCTCGCAATGACTTTAACGCACACCAGGCCATGCAGACACAACGAACCGAAAACGTAATTCATCTCAGGGACAGGAATATCGACATGTTTAAAAAAGATTTGATCCTCCGCAACCCGCTGCAATCTTTCGGCCGGGGCGGTGAAGAGATTCTGACGGCCGGCGGTTTCGGCGCGGTGCTGGCCCCTGCCGGGGTCGGGAAGACGGCCTTTCTCGTACAGCTCGCCCTGAATGCCATGCTGCAGGAAAAAAACGTCCTCCACATCAGCCTCGATGAGCCCGTCACCAAGGTCAGCCTCTGGTACGAAAAGCTCTTCCAGGACCTTGCCGACCAGTCCAAGTGGACCAAGCTGGACGGGGTTCTCGAGGATCTTCTGCCTCACCGGTTCATCATGACCTTCAAGGTCGAGGGCTTCACCGTTCCCAAGCTGGAGGAGCGGTTGACGGACCTGACGGCCCAGAACATCTTTCATCCGGAGATGGTCCTCATCGACGGGTTCCCCTTCGGAGAGGCCGCCCGGGAGCGCCTGATGGCATTGAAGCTGCTCGCCGGCAAACTCGGCGTTTACGCCTGGTTCACCGTGCACACCCATAGGCACGAGAAACCAACGGCGGAGGGGCTTCCGCCGGCCCTCGCCGAGGCAAGCGATCTTTTCGATGTGATCCTGCAGCTCGAGCCCAGGGGTGCGGACATCGCGATCCAGCCCCTGCGGGGCCTCGCGGCCGATTCCGTCGGGGGCCGCCTGCGCCTGGACCCCGCGACCATGCTGATCCGGGACGAAGGCTGACGCAAACGCGCTGCCATGAGCCATCCCCGGGCTTTTCGCGGCAGCCTCTTCATCACGGGGACTGCAACGCAAATAAGGAAAGAACATGAAGAAAGAAGACGCAATTCTTTTCAGCGGCGGCATCAAAGGGGCCGAGGCTGAATTCGGGGCCAATGCCGAGCGGCTGGGCATCGAGGAGGTGAACTTCACCTTCGAGGGGCACAATATCGACCGCCGTCGGGGCCTGCGCGTGTTGAATCACGAGGAACTGAAGAACGGCGATGTCAGCCTGGAATACGTGTCGAAGCTGATGAACCGAAGCTACACCACCAGCCCGACCATCCGGAAGGTCCTGCAGAGCATCTGGTACCAGATCAACAAGGGGCAGGAGATCTACGTGATCGGGGAGATCCTGGCCGACAAGACCGTCAAGGGCGGCACGGGGTGGGGCGCCGAGTTCGCCAAGCTGTGCAACAAACCCCTGTACGTCTTCGATCAGAAACGCAATGCCTGGTGCAAGTGGAGCGGGCTGGACTGGGTAGAGTGCAAGGACCCCGTCATCACGCATCTGCACTTCACGGGAACGGGGACGCGCTTCCTGGAAGAAAACGGGAAGAAAGCCATCGCCGGGCTCTTCGCGCGAAGCTTCGCGTAAACGACGATCCCGAGAGCCGCAGCGAAACCAAAGGCCGCCCTCACCACGAGGACGGCCTTTTCTTTTTTCACTGACCACAAGCCACGAATCACAAATCACTGTTTCTCTTGCTGCGAATCCGCAGCCTCCAGCGGGAACCGGTAGCCGGCCTTCTCGTAGAGATCCCGGATCCGGATCAGGTCCGCCGTCTTGTCCTCGCCGGGGACAATCTCGCCCAGCCAACGGGTCGTCTTCGTCTCGTGATCCATGTACCAGCAGATGATGGAGACACCGGCGCCTTTTGCGATGTGCCAGAACCCGGTTTTGATCGTGCGTATTTTCTTGCGCGTCCCCTCGGGCACGATGGCCAGAAGAAACTCATCGCGTGAATGGAATACGTCCACCATCTGCCCCACGGCGCCCTGGGGGGCCTTGCGGTCGACCGGGATGCCGCCAAGGGCATGGAGCAAAATGGACAGGGGCCAGAAAAACGCTTCCTTCTTGATCATGATGTGGCCGGTGCGCTTGATGATCCGGAAGCCTGTGAAGGCCCGGATGGTATCCATGTTGGACGTGTGGGGAAAGCCGATGATCACGTGCCTGGCCGAAAAATAGGGCGGGAGCGGCTCGAACCGCCAGCCCATCAGGAGGTAGAGCAACCGCCCTGCGAGACTCAGCATGTTTTTCATGGGTGATCTTTACTACGGAAGACGTCGAGGGTCAATGGCCGGTCCTGAATGATGACTGCCGGACGAAGCGGCTTTCCGGCTTCTTCGCTGTCGGCTGTCCCTGTCGTGAAGGCTAGCGCCTGCCTAACCGCCTGGCATTTGCCTTGGTCCGGGAGTAAATGGGCTTGACCGCCTGCTGGGCCAACAGGCCGGCGGAATTGGGCAGCTGCGTTGCCGTAATGGCCGACTCGGTCACGGTGCGGACGAGTTCGCCCTGCCGCTCGATGGACTGGCCGATGCTGCGGCTTGATGCCAGAGAGATCATCGCCGTGGATCCCGTCAGCATCTGCGAGAAGGCCTGGGCCCCGAGCTGGCGGTTCATCGTCATCACAAACTCGGCCATGGCCCGGGCCGATTCGGCGGCGGCCTCGATCTTCTCCCGTCCCATCAGGGCGAATTCGCTCTGGTCACTGGCGTTCGGAATGGGGCCGGCCACGGCCATGCGGCCTGCGCGGTGGCTGATGACCTCCGCCGAGGCCGTCATCATCTCGCAGGTCTTCAATGCCACGTCGGCCCAGACCGCAAACGGGTTGCCGCTCAGGGACAGGGGTTTGTTCTTTTCCATTTCTTTCCTCGTTACGATGCGGGCATGCTGCCCACACGCTGTTCATCGGCAACGTGCAGTGTTTTCTTTAATCCCCCCCTCTCTCCCCGCCGGGGCAGAACAAAGGCCGACCCTCAATGGGGACGGCCTTTTTCCATGATTGCAGCTCACAGTGAGGCAACGGATTTTCAGGATTCCTTTGCTTCCTTTTTTTTCTTTTTTTCCTTGCCTTCCGACGGGACCTTCTTGGCCTCCTTGTCCTTGCCCTTTTCCTTCTCTTTTTCCTTGCCGGCTTCCGGAGCCTTTCGGAGGGCCGCTGCCTGCTCCGCCTTGTCTGCCTTTATTTTCGCCAGTTCCGCCGTCCTCTGCTCGATCTTGGCAATGGCCTTCAGCCTGGCATCCGTGGCCTCGATGTTCGCACGCAGGTTCTTGACGAGAGAATCCTTGTCGACCCTCGCAGGGTCGATCTTTCTTTCCGACAGGAGAGCCAGGCGATTTTTCAGCTTTTGTTCGTACTGTTCCTTCCGCCGCAGTTGCGTCTGCTTCAGCTTTGATGCCATATTTCCATCCCTCTTCGTTTTACTTTTTTCATCCGGCAGCGGACAGGCGCCGCGGAGCTTTCTTTGCCCTGCCGATCCGATTGACGATTCACGTACCTTTATCAGGGATTTTGCCAAATTGCCAACACATTTCAGACGCGAAAGGGAATGGCTTTCCGGAGGAGGAGCCTGTAAGGACTACCTGGGATTCGAGCACTGCGCCTGGGATCCGGCGGTCCTTCCCGGCGCGATCCAGGCCACTCTGCCTCCCTCATCGCCCGATAGGCCTTTCGCCGGAGGCCAGTCCGGCGGGGGAGGCGCCTCGAGCGTGTATTGATCCTGCGAAAGGAAAAACCAGGCCGCTCTCTCAAAAAGGGCGGCCTTTCTCTATTCTCCTGTCACTTCTCCTCCCCCAGAGCCTACGGACCCCCGCGGCGCATCCACGGCCCGGGCAGGCGCCACTATCGAACCGATCCGCTTTACACCCCGGATCCATGGTAGAATAGGCAACCGGGTACCGTCCGGACGCCTGCGGCGGGCCGCACAAGACAAAAAGGAGGTGTGTCATGCTGGTGCAGTTCAGCATTGTTCCGCTCGGCAAGGGGGAGAGTGTCAGCGAGCATGTTTCAAAAGTCTTGAACATCGTCGACGAAGGCGGGCTTCCCTACCGGATCACACCCATGGGAACGATCGTCGAGGGCGAATGGGACGAGGTGATGGCCCTGATCAGGACGTGTCACCTGGAGGCCCTGAAGGGCAAGCCCAGGCTGCTCACAACCATCACCATCGACGACAGGCCGGGAAAACCCGATCGGATCACGGAAAAGATCCGGTCGGTGGAAAAGAAACTGGGCAGGGAGCTCAGAAAGTAAGCCTTCATCTTTCCTGAACGACACATGACATTGCAGACAATGTAAAGGGATCCTGACCGCAGGCTGCACCTGCGACTCTTCGCCTCATCCTGATGATCCATGCTGGAGATTACGGAAAGAAAGCAGCAAAAAAGCAGGGCTGTTTCTGACCCTGCATCATCGCAGCTTTTCTTGTTTATGGGCTTTCAGATCTTGTCTACGGCCGGCCTTCCGATCCCACCAGCCGACACGATCAACCGTTGAACAATGAAGGCGATCGATCACCGGAAGACCGGGTGCCGGGCAGCCGCCAGGTTGACAATGCGGCTGCCCATTTTGCCGTAGGAGTAGCCGACCTCTGCCGCAGCGCAGGTCATCGAGGTCAGCGGGTTGATGTCGGGATTCGGGTTGACATCGATAACGTAAAAGATCCCGTTGAGATACCGGACATCAATGCGTCCGTAGTCCCGGCAGCCGGTGGCCCGGTAGGTGGCGAGCACAATCCGCTCGAGTTCGGCGAGAGCCGGGGGATCGAGCTCCGCCGGCACGCACAAATCGATTCTCTCATAGAGACGGGATCCTGGACAGTACTTGGCTTCGTAGGTAAAGAGACGGTCGTGGATATCGGTCAGGCCGCAATATTCGATCTCCGCCGCGGGGAGCATGGAAATCATTCCGTTGCCCCATACCGCAACGTGAAATTCCCGCCCGTTGATGAATTCTTCGACCAGGGCGCATTGCTTGTGTCTCTCCAGAATGAATCCCACGCGGTTTTCAAGCTCGGCCGGAGAGGTGACGACGGAATCGGCAGTGATACCGATGCTGCAGTGCTCATGGGCGGCTTTAACAATCGCCGGGAAAATATCCCATCGTCCGACCTCGGGAGAGTCAAAGACATCCCAGGGCGGCATGGGAAGGTGTGCCTCGTCCAGGAGGTGCTTGACCCGGGGCTTGTCGTAGGCCAGCGCGAGCACGTCAAAGGACGAACCGGTGAAGACGAAGCCCAGTTGCTCCAGCACCGCGGCTACTGCCGGCTCGCTGTGCGGGATCCCGGGTAGCTCCTCGCACCAGTTGAACACGATATGATCCCGGGGATCAAAAACGCTCAGCCGGTCAGTCAGATGACCATCTTCCACGGACACGATCTCGATGGGATGACCCAGCTCCTGTAAAGCATTGCCGAGCGTCGCGACGTCCTGTTCGGTTTCCCGCCGTTCCTCCGGGGCCCATTCAGGGTTCATGTTGTGGAGCAGGAGGACAGGCAGATCGTGCCGGAGATCATCCATCACATTCCTTCTTTGCCGCCCGGCCGAAGGACCTTGACCCTTCGTGACACGCCTTCGAGTGAAATTAATTTCCGATCGATATTTTCATGATCTGTTCCGGACTCAATCCCTGTCGTAGAGATCCTGGCCGTTTTTTAAAGCCTGGAATTCTTTCGACCCGGGGTTTATGTCCAGGCGCTTCGCCATTACGCTCCATCCTTTTCTGTTGCAGAATTTGTATTCCGCCACGACGCGGTCCAGAGGCTGTCTCGAGATCTCGCCGAGTCGAAGTACTATATACGCACTCGATGGTTTCGGAACGTCATGCAGCACGGCACTGATCTGTGCGTCTTCCATCTGGAAGCGGGCGGCGAGTTTTTTCTGAAAGCCCGAGGGGTCCGCCTGTGCTTGCCGGTTAAAATCCCCGACCCAGCCAAAGTCGGCCGCGATTACGACGGAGGAAAACAAGATCAGCATGACTGAAGCCAGAAAGAGAGCAGGAACAATCTTCATCATCGCCTCCCCGTGCTGCGTGCGACATATCCCCGCTGCCGCCCCATTGGCTGTTCAGACCCGCAATTCGTACCTTGATGCCGGTATTCGATGTTGTCTCGGCATTCGCAGTATCGCGAGCAGCCCATGAAAGAGAGCGGGGACATACGGTTTCCTCTCTCCATGTAACGGGGGGAGAGAGTATCAACCCGTGCGGCCCCTATCGGCCCGGAACGGCCCAAGGGTGCAGAGGGTTCCGTGCGGCCCCGGCTCTGCTTGATCTGTTCACTGTCGCTGGAATAGCCCCATGAAGCCTGGACATAAAAAAAGGCCCCCAACTGATATCAATCAGATGGCGGCCCGACCATCGGTGAGTCCTCCGGGAATTCCTTCCCGGACCCGTTTGCGCGTTCTGAATTTTACATTTACCTAAATAAGTTTGACGGAATTGTCAAGAGGATACGAGACCGTGATGGGCGTGACAAATATCTCCCTCGACGAAGTTTTTTTGCAGCGCTCAGCCCCGCAAGCAGGGAAAGCGTGTTAACTTGCACCTTCGGGTGGCGCATCATGGGCAAAGAAATCATCTTGTCGGTGCCGTTTGAAAACGAGGCAGAGTCGATCGGCTCTGCCTTTTGCGTTGCCGACGCGTTGCCATTGTACGCTTCCAGTCTGATCCGAAGTGCACTCCTGCGCATTACGGGAAGGAGACGAGACGGTCTTCGCACTCCCTGTCGGGTCAGGTTCTTTCCGGGGCACGTCACCACAGGTCTAGTCCCAGAGGATGACCTGCTTCTTGAAATCAACCCGGTACTTCAGCCCGCGCAGCACATCCATGCCCAGCAGTCCGTCATATCCCGCGGCCGGGCCTTCGTGGGGGATGACAAAAACATCCACGCTGCGCTTGGTGTGAGGCCCGACGGTCAAATGGTTCATCCTGACCACGCGGGCATCGAGGACAGCCCCCCCGACAACCCGCACCCGCGCCTTTCTTTCCTTGCCGAGGTTGACGGACAACAGGTCCGCGACATCGGTGCTGATCGTCGTTCTCGAAGCGCCGGTGTCCAGCAAGAGATGAACGTCGGCTTCATAACCGCCGCACGAAAGTGTCACGGGAACCAGGACCGCGTTCCCTCTGATTCTGACCTTCGTCGGCTCGTCGCCCCCGGAGACGACCGTCTCCCCCATGCGCTTCCAGTTCTCGGCCCCTCCGTGTGCGTCCGCCCTTTTGCCGGTTTGCGCCAGCCGGATGCCTCCCGCCAGGTGAGACGTCGCGGCTGCCGGATCGGCTCCCGCGACAACGCCCCCGGGAAGCGCCCGATGTTCTGCCTTTGCCCGGGAAACCGGCTGACTGATGAAGCAGAGCGCTACCAGGACACAAACGATTGTAATGCTCCGGAGTCTCAACATCCCCTTCTCCTCACCGGTATTTGAAATCTGATATCCCCGATGCCTCTCCCCACGGTTATACTGCCGCATGGCGGCTGCTGTTGGCTTTCATCTTCCCGGATCCCGGGTCCTGGCTCCCAATCAACTCGTCAACCAGTACCTGCAGCGAAGCTGCTAATTACCCAATGAACCCGTTACCCGGTACCGTTCCACTTAGAACAGTTTTGCCGGCGAAGTCAATCGCCCGGCAGTATGAATTACGGGTACGAAGGCGTTACCGGCCAGTCCCCGTTTCGCTCGGACCCCGGCATTCCATGTCCGGGACCAGGCGCAGGAAGGCCGCCCATGCGACGAGGACGGCCCTTTCTTTTTTCACAATGCCGCGTTTGTGAAGCTCCCCGCCCACAGGGCGGGGCTTGAGGGACGCGCCCCCGGTCATCCCTGCCGCTTCTTTTTGCCCCCGCCTCTGCGGCAATCGCCGTCATGAGGGAGTGCCCGCCCGTTTCCTCACGGCGATCCGATAGAGATCTTCGTACGCGCGCGCCGCCTCCTCCCAGGTGAAACGTTTTGCCATGGTCCTCTTGATCAGGGTCTCCATGGCGCTCGGGCGGTTGTAATAGGTATGGGTCGCCCACCCGATCGTGTCGTACAGGGCCCCGGCCGTCGCCGCGTGGAACTTGAACCCGGTGCCCTTGAGTCCGGCCTCGTCGAAGTTCTCCACCGTGTCGTCCAGGCCGCCCGTGGCGTGCACGACGGGCAGGGTGCCGTACCGCATGCCGTACATCTGGGTGAGCCCGCAGGGCTCGAACCGGGACGGCATGACGAAGAAGTCGCAGCCGGCGATGATTCTGTGGGCCAGCGCGGGCTCGAACCCGATCCGGCAGGCGAATTTCTCCGGGCGTGACCGGGCGAGCTCTTCGAGAAAGGCGTGCGACCATGGCTCCCCGTCTCCCAGGATCACGAACTGCACGTCGAGCTCGAGGATTCGCGGCAGGGCCTGGGCCAGCAGATCGATGCCCTTCTGCTTCACCAGGCGCGACACGAGGCCGAACAGCGGGACGGACGGTCTTTCGGGCAGGCCCATCGCCCGCTGCAGGTCTTTCTTGCAGAGGGCCTTGCCCGCGGGATCGCCTGCCGAATACCTCGCGGCAATCATCGGGTCCGCCTCGGGGTTCCACTCGTCGTAGTCCGCGCCGTTGAGGATGCCGGACAGATCGGCGCCACGCCCCCGCACGACGCCCTCGATCCCGTAAGCGAACCCGGGCTGCAGGATCTCCCTCGCGTAGGTCGGGCTCACGGTGTTGACGAGGGTGGCATGCACGATCCCGCCCTTCAGGAGATTGACCCTGTCGAAGAACTCCAGTTCTCCGAGATGGAAGTGCTCCCAGCCGACCCCGAGCACGTCCATGAGCGATTTGTCGAACACGCCCTGGTGGATCATGTTGTGGATGGTCAGGAGGCTGGCGGCATCCCGGAGCACAGGATCGTCCCGATATATCGTATCGAGAAAAACGGGGATTGCGGCCGTGTGCCAGTCGTGGACGTGAATGACATCGGGCCGCCAGCCCGCGTGCCGCGCCGTCTCCAGGGCCGCCCGCGACAGCAGCGTGAAGCGCAGGTCGTTGTCCGTGAACCCGTCGCCGTCGTGGCCGTAGATGCCGCGCCGCGCGAAGTACGGGTCGTGGCCGATGAAAAAGGCCGCGGTCTGCGAACGGGGCGTCTCGCCCTGCAGAACCTTGACGGCAATCCGGCCCAGGGCGCCCATGGGGACCTCGAGGGATGCGGCGGGCCGCAGACCGAACGCTTGGCGGTCGATGGCTCCGTAGCAGGGAAGGACGACCCGCACGTCGTGGCCAGCGGCGGCAAGCGTCCTCGACAGCGCGCCTACCGCATCCCCCAGCCCTCCGACCCTGGCGAAAGGCGCCATCTCCGCGGTAACCATGAGGATCTTCATTGGCCGTTCGTTCATGTCCCTACCCCGCGTTCAGGATCGCCGTTGCGATGTTGAAATAGATCAGCAGCCCCATGATGTCCATGACCGACGCGATCAGGGGGTTGCTGGCCACGGCGGGGTCGATGCGCAGGCGCTGGAGGATCACGGGCAGAACCACTCCAAGGACGCTTGACAGGATGACGATGCAGACCATGGCCAGGGACACGATCAAGGCGATCCGGAAGTCGCCCTTGAGGAACCCGAGAACCCAGCTGGCCAGGCCCATGGTGATCCCGAGGAGCATCCCGATCCCGATTTCCCTCAGCAGGGCTTTGACCCACTGCCTGTCACGGATGTCGCCCGTGGCCAGCGCCCGGATCATCAGCGTGGCCGACTGGTTTCCCGTGTTGCCGCCCGTACCGATGAGCAGCGGGATGAAGAAAGTCAGCGCAATGGCCGAGTTCATCGTTTCCGCCTGGGCCGAGAGAATGCCCGTCGTGACGACGCTGATGCCGAGCAGGGAGGCAAGCCAGCTCACCCGCTTGCCGTAGAGCGACAGAACGGAGGACTCCCGGTAGCTCGTCTTCAACGGCTTCACGGCGGCCGATTTCTGAAAGTCTTCGGTCACCTCCTCTTCGGCCACGTCGAACAGATCGTCGACCGTCACGATCCCGAGGAGGATTTCGCTTGCGTCCACGACGGGCAGGACCGTGATATCGTAGCGCTGGATGAGCTGAACCGCTTTCTCGCGGTCCTCGAAGGCGGGGATGCGGATCACCGACTCCTCCATGATGTCGGAGATCCGCTCGGCGGGCGCCGCCAGGATGAGACGCCGCAGGCCCAGGACACCGAGGAGCTTCCACCGGGCTTCGGTGACGTAGACGACGTTGATCGTCTCGCTGTCCCTTCCCTTGACGCGCACGTGCGCCAGGGCCTCCTCGACCGTCCACTCAGGCCGGACGGCGACGTAGTCCGGCGTCATGAGGCGGCCCACGCTCTCGTCGGGGTAGCCGAGAAGCTGCAGTGTTTCCCTGCGATCCTCGGCGGAGAGCAGGTTGAGCATCTTCTGAATGGCCTGACCGGGCAACTCTTCCAGAAATTCCGCCCGGTCGTCGGGGCTCAGACCGGCCAGGATCATCCGGGTCTCCTCCGTCGTGAGCGCCTTGAGGAGGTTTGTCTGCGTCTTGTCCGCCAGGTAGGAGAAGACCTCCGAGAGCATCTCCCGGGGCAGCAGCCGCAGGACGACGATGCGGTCCCTCTCGCCGAGCCGCTCGATGGTGTCTGAGATGTCCGGTTCGGGAAGCTCGACGAGCAGTTCGCGGAGATCGTCCCATCGGTGATTCCCGACCAGTTCCTCGATTTCCGGTTTCAGCAGTTCGAACGTCTTGGACATGGATGTGCCGCCTTCGTGCAGGGACGATCGATGTTGTCGCAGACGGTCCGTCCCGCGGGGCCGCCATCGTTGCTATCCCGGGGGCCGGACGCCGTCCGGTCAAGGGGTTTGCGGCCACCGGCCGTGCAGGCGGCCGGGCCGGTTCTCATCCTCGGGGAGAACCTTGGGGTTGCGCGGCAAGCGCCGCGATGCGCTCCTCCAGGGGCGGGTGCGTCATGAAGAGCCTCCGGATGCCCGAGCCGGGGGATCCCGAGATCCCGAAGGCGGCCATCTGGTCGGGGAGATGCGGCTGCCCGGCCGACTTCTGCAGCCGCTTCAGGGCGGCGATCATCTTCTCGCGGCCCTCGAGGGCGGCGCTGCCCGCATCGGCGCGGAACTCCCTGTGCCTGCTGAATCCCATGACGACAACGCTGGCCAGGATTCCAAAGACGAGTTGGGCGACAATCGTGGTCACGAAAAAGGCCGGCCCGTGCCCCCTCTCCGTCTTGAAGACCACCCGGTCGACGAAGTGCCCGACGACGCGGGAGAAGAACATGACGAATGTGTTGACGACGCCCTGGATCAGGGCCAGGGTGACCATGTCCCCGTTGGCGACGTGGCTCACCTCGTGGCCCAGGACGGCCTCCACCTCGTCGCGATTCATGGACTGGAGCAATCCCGTGCTGACGGCGACCAGGGCGCTGTTGCGGCGCATCCCCGTGGCAAAGGCGTTCGGGTCCGGCGCCTCGTAGACGGCCACCTCCGGCATGCCGATCCCCGCGGCCGTCGCCTGACGCTTGACGGTGTTCACCAGCCAGGCCTCGACCTCGCTCGCCGGTTGCGTGATGACGCGGGCGCCCGTCATCCGCCTGGCCGTCCATTTCGAAAGCGCCAGCGACACGAAGGCCCCCCCGAAGCCGAAGACGGCGGCGAAGACCAGCAGGTTCGTCAGTTCGAGGGCGATGCCCTGCTCGTCGAGGATGCGATCGATCCCGAGCAGGCGAAGCACGACGCTCAGGATCAGGATGACGGCCAGGTTGGTGACGATGAAGAGCACGACGCGTTTCATGGAATATCCTCCTGTGTTGGCGGGTGCCGCGATGGCCCCGGTGCTTCGTTCACAGCACGAGCACGCCCCGGACGGAACCGTCGTCAGGGCTGAACCTGAACCCCTTGCTGCTTAGCAGGGCGATGATGCCCTCGTTCTCGGGCAGCATGTCCGCCACGATCTCGCGGATGCCGCGGTCGCGGGCGACGTCGATGCAGTACTGCGTGAGCAGGGAGCCGAGTCCCCTGCCCTGCAGGGCATCGCCGACGGCAACGGCGAACTCCGCCGTTTCCCGGTTCGCGTAGTGAATCAGGTGGGCGATCCCGACCATCTCGGCGTCCTGCACGCTCCCGATCTCGGCCACGGCGGTCAGCTCGCGGTCATAGTCGATGAAGCAGTCCCGGACGGCCATCTCCGCCGTGACCTCCTTGCGGGGCGTGAAGTAGCGGAACCGGAGGGTCTCCGGGGAAAACGACCCGAGCAGCCGGTGCCAGAGGGGCACGTCCTCGGGCCGCGCGGGCCGCAGCGTGACCTCCGTGCCGTCTCGCAGGCAGGTTTTTCGCACCAGCTCCTCGGGATAGGGGTGAATGGCCAGGTGGCGGTAGGGCGTCTTCGCGCCCCGGGCGAGGACCTCCCCGTCGAGAACGACGCGGGCGTCTAGGGCCCATGCGCCCCCGGCCCCCGCGAGCAGCGGGTTGATGTCCATCTCCCGGATGAGGGGGTTGTGGACGACGAGATAGGAGAAGCGCACGAGGATCTCCGTCAGGAGATCGAGGTTCACCGGCGGACGGTCCCGGAAGCCCTTGAGGAGCTTGTACCCCCGGATCGACTCGACGAGCCGGCGGGCGAGCCTTTCGTTCAGGGGAGGCAGGGCCACGGCCCTGTCCTGAAAGACCTCGGCGGCGACCCCGCCCATCCCGAACAGGATCACCGTGCCGAAGATCGGGTCCTTCTTCGCACCGAGGATGAGTTCATGGCCCCTGTGTTGAATCATCCGCTGCACGGTCACACCCTCGAGACGGGCGCGGGGGTCGTGCGCGGCGGCCCGTTTCATGATCCTGCGGAATGCCTCCCGCACGGAGCGGTCCGATTCGATGCCGAGGACAACGCCCCCGGCGTCGCTCTTGTGCGTGATGTCCGGCGACAGGAGCTTGAGCACCACGGGGTAGCCGATCTTCTTCGCGAGCCGGACAGCCGCGTCCTCCTTCCGGACGGAAAAGGTCGCGACGACGGGGATTCCGTATGCCTCGAGCAGCGCCTTCGAGGCGGGCTCGGAGAGAATGTCCGACTCCTCCATGGCGATCTGCTGGCCGACCAGGAGCAGCTCGTTGACCCTGTCCTGGTCCATGCCGAGGCCGATGTCCATATCCTTCGGCGTCTCGTGGAGCATCTCCAGGTTTCGGCTGTAGGAGTGCATGGACAGAAACGTCCGGACGGCCTGTTCCGGCGTCGGGTAGGTCGGCACGCTCATCCGGTTGAGCACGTCGATCCCCTCGCGCACGCTCTCGCCTCCCATCCACGCCGCCAGGATCGGCTTTTCCGTCTTGCCGGCAATCGAGCCGACGAGGCGAGCCGTCTCCGTCGCGTCGGTCATGGCCTGAGGGGTCAGGATCACGAGAACCCCGTCGTTGAGCCCGTCCTCGACCAGGGCCTCCAGGGCCCGCCCGAACCTCGTCGGCGGGGCGTCCCCGATGATGTCCACGGGGTTTCCCCGGCTCCACATGGGCGGCAGCGCCGCCTGGAGGGCTTTTATCGCCTCCCCGGAGAGTCCCGCCAGCTCGCCGCCCCGCTCGATGAGACAGTCCGTGGCCATGATCGCCGGTCCCCCCGCGTTGGTCAGGACGGCCAGCCTTGGACCCCGGGGGTTGTGCTGCTTGGCGATGATCTCGGCGCAGTTGAAGAGGTCGGCGATCTCGTCGACCCGGACGATGCCCGCCCTCCTGAAGGCTGCGTCGTAGATCAGGTCCTCCCCGGCGAGTGCTCCCGTGTGGGAGGCGGCGGCCTTCATGGACTCGGCGAAGCGGCCCGACTTCACGGCGACGATCGGCTTGGTCCGGGCGAAGGCGCGGGAGGCGCTCATGAACTTGCGCGCATCGGTCACGGTCTCCACGTAGAGGATGATGCTCTTGGTCTTTCGGTCCATGCCGAAGTAGTCGATCAGGTCGCCGAAGTCGACGTCGATCATGGACCCGACGGACACGAAGTGGCTGAACCCGATCCGGTTGTCGTTGGCCCACTCCACGACGGCGGTGCAGAGCGCCCCCGACTGCGAGAGAAAGGCGACGCGGCCGTCCAGCGGCATCCGGGCGCCGAAGCTCGCGTTGAGCTTCAGGGACGGGACGATCAGCCCGAGGCAGTTGGGCCCGATGATGCGGAGTCCGTAGGGTTTCGCCCTGCGGAGCATCTCCTGCTCCAGCTTCTTTCCCTCTTCCCCGACTTCCCGGAACCCGGCGGTGGTGACGATCACGCCGAGGATTCCCGCCCGGCCGCACTGCTCGACCACGTCGGGAACGGAAGCGGCGGGGGAGGCCACCACGGCGAGGTCCACCGTCTCGGGAAGTTTCTCGACGGACGGGAAGGCCCGGGCGCCCTGAACCGTGTCGCGCCGCGGGTTGACGGGATACACGGGGCCCGCGAAACCCGAGCTGCGGAGGTTTCGAAACAGGGTGAACCCGACGCTGTGTTCGTCGTCGCTTGCCCCGACGACGGCGATCGCTTTCGGGTTGAAGATCTTGTCGAGGTGACGGATGCTCATCGTACCCTCCCGATCAAGGGATTAAGGTTCCGCCCGCGCGGCCCCAACGGCCGCTCGCGCGCCTACTCGCCGCAGACATAGATCCCCGGTGCGTCGCACAGCGGCGAGTATCCCCGGTCGGGGGCGCCCATGGGGGGAGGCGCCGTCGGCCCCCCGGAGAGCTCCCCCAGCCAGGAAAGCCAGGCCGGCCACCACGACCCCTTCTGCAGCGGGGTTTGCTCCAGCCAGGTGTCGGGGTCCACGTGGCGGTCTTGCTCCCTCTTGGTCGTGATTCGGAACGAAGAGCGCTCGCTCGGCGGAGGGTTTACGACGCCGGCATTGTGGCCTCCGCTCGTGAGGACGAAGGTCACGTCGGTGTCGGCCAAGCGGTGAATTTTGTAGACGGAGCGCCAGGGGGACACGTGGTCCCTCTCGGTCCCGACGACGAACAGGGGGGCCCGGATGTCCCCCAGGGCGACCGGTTTCCCGCCGGCCTCGAAGCGCCCCTGGGCGAGGTCGTTGTTCAGAAACAGGCGCCTCAGGTACTCGGAGTGCATCCGGTAGGGCATGCGGGTCGCATCGGCGTTCCAGGCCATCAGGTCGTTCATGGGGCGCCGTTTGCCCATCAGGTAGTCGTGCACGTAACGGGACCAGACGAGGTCGTTGGTCCGCAGCATCTGAAAGGCCCCAGCCATTTGCCGGGCGTCCAGGTACCCCTGGTCCCACATCATGTTCTCCAGAAACATCACCTGGGACTCGTCGATGAAAAGCGCCAGCTCCCCGGGCTCGGTGAAATCCGTCTGCGCCGCCATCAGCGTGACGCTCCCGAGCCTCTCGTCGCCGTCCCGGGACATGGCGGCGGCGGCGATCGTCAGAAGTGTGCCGCCGAGGCAATAGCCCGCGGCGTGGATTTTATGCCCGGGGACGATGGCCGACACGGCATCGAGGGCCGCCAGGACGCCGAGGGCCCGGTATTGCTCCATCCCGAGATCGCGGTCCTCCGGCCCGGGGTTTTTCCAGGAGATCATAAACACGGTGTGTCCGTGGTCGACGAGATGCCTGACCAGGGAATTGTGCGGGGAGAGGTCCAGGATGTAATACTTCATGATCCAGGCCGGCACGATCAGGACCGGCTCCTGTTGAACGCTATCCGTGGAAGGCGCATACTGGATCAGCTCCATCAGCCGGTTGCGGAAAACGACTTTGCCGGGCGTTGCGGCCACGTTTCCTCCGACCTCGAAGGCCTCGGCCCCCGCCGGCTTCCTTCCGAGAACGTCCCGGCCCCAGTCGTCGAGCAGGTTCATGGTCCCGCGGGCCAGGTTCTCCCCCCTCTGCTCGACGGTGGCGCGCAGAAGCTCGGGGTTCGTCCAGAGGAAATTGTAGGGGGAGAAAATATCGAGCACCTGCCTGGCTGCAAAGGAGACCATGTCCTCGTGGCGGCGCGAGACACCCTGGACCCCGGTGGTCGCGTTGTGCCACCACTGCTGCAAAAGCAGGAAGGACTGCCAGGAAAGATTGTAGGGCCAGCGCTGCCAGTCCGCGCCGGAAAAGCGGCGGTCCTGGGGAAGCGGTTCGATGCAGGGAGAGGCCGCTTGATCCCTGGCGCAATCCCTCAGGTGAAGCGAAAGACGAAGGGCCTTGCGGACCGCCTTTTCACCGAGCTGGACCTGCTTGCCCGGCGAAAAGGCAAGGTGCATCAGCCAGTCCAGGTAGGCAAACAACAGGGACGCCGGCGAGAGGCCGTGCGTGAGACGCCCCAGCCCCGCGTTGACCATGCGGTCCAGATTACTCCCTACGTCCGGTGTCTTGTGTTCAAATTCTATCTTCATCGCGATCCTCCTCGTTTGCGTTGAGTCTTCTCCGGCCCGCCCGCCGGCGGAACTCGTCTGCGCCTGATTTCACAGGCATTGCGATCGTCTCTCGAACGACGCTAGACAGTCAGGCGCCTCCTGCTGCGCTCGTCCTCGTCCTGAATGGCCTGGAACTCCCGGTCGGCAATTTCCAGAAGACCTGCCACGGCGGCGAGGCGGCGGCGAATGGCAGCCGGGATCGCCCGGACGGATTTGTACTGAATGTCGTGCTCGATCTCGGCCCATGCGTGCTGGAGGATCGTCCGGACCTGGATCTCGGCAACCAGGCCCTGGAACCACCTCCGGTCCGAACGGTCCAGGTGTTCGGGAGCGAGTTCCACGAGATAGTGAACGCTCCGGTATCCGAAACTGCCCGACGCAGCCCGGGACTCCGACTTGTTGTCCTTTTCGAGCACACGGAATCGATCGCGGATGACCGAGTCGACTTCGTTGACGGTTTTCGGGAAAAACGTGATCACGCGCACGCCGGCCATATCCGTCACCGTCTTCAACGGATCCCGGGCATGCCGGGAGGTTCGCTGCGCCCCGAGGAGCCGCCTGACTTTTCTCTCGAAACTCTCCACCGATTTGGTCCGGGCTTCGATGGAGTGGATCTTGATCGACCGTCCCGTGATTTCCTCCGAGATCGTTTGCCGAACATGGCGGCAGAAAGCGCCGTAGAGCGAACGAAGTTCCTCATACCGTGCAACGGCCTCCCGGATGAGAGGCGGCGGATCATGCCGCTGCGTCTCCGGCAAGCCCGGGGTGGTCCTTCGCACTTCCGTCATGAAATGCCCCCTTTCCCGGTAAGCGAAGGCGCAGCGGGCGCCGAACGCTTCCGGATCCATTTCTCCGCGCCGACGACCAGGGAAACGGCGGCGGAAACGGCAACGATGTTGGCCCAATCGGCACGAGCCAGAGGCGCGCTGTGGAACAGGGTGTTCATCCAGGGATGGTAGGTGTAGAAGAGCTGCAGCAGGACCGTGGCGGCCGATCCGCCGATGACCCAGGTGTTCGAAAACAGGCCCAGGCTCCATACCGAGTACCGCAGGGAACGGCAGTTGAAGAGGTAGAAGAGCTCGATCATTACGATGACGTTGACGGCCACGGTCCGCGCCTCGGCCAGATCGGCGCCCCCCGCCTTCTTGTGCAGGAACAGCGCGAAGACGGCCCCGAGCATGAGAAGGCTCACCAGGATGATCCGCTGGATCAAAACCCCCGTCAAGATCGGGCTGTCGGGTACCCGGGGCGGCCGGAACATGACGTCCGCCTCCTTGTTTTCGAAGGCCAGCATGAGGCCCAGCAGCAGGGCCGTCGTCATGTTGATCCAGAGGATCTGCACCGGCAGCACGGGCAGGGCCATGCCCGCCCCCGCGAGGATGGAGGTGATGATCACGAGCGCCTCGCCCCCGTTGGTGGGCAGCGTCCAGACGAAGAACTTCGTCAGGTTGTCGAAGATGCGGCGCCCCTCCTCGACGGCGGCCTCGATGGTGGCGAAGTTGTCGTCCGTGAGCACCATGTCCGCGGCCTCCTTGGCGACTTCGGTCCCCGTAATGCCCATGGCGATGCCGATATCGGCCTGCTTCAGGGCAGGGGCGTCGTTGACGCCGTCGCCCGTCATGGCGACCACCTGGCCCCGGGCCTGAAGGGCCTCGACGAGCCTGAGCTTCTGCTCCGGCGCGACACGGGCGAAGACCCTGGCCCGTGCCGCCACGTCGATCATTTCCGTGTCGGTGAGTTCCTGCAGTTCGCGTCCGGTGACGGCGATGTCCCGGCCTCTGTCGACGGACGGATCCGTCAGGCCGAGTTGGGCCGCAATGGCCGAAGCCGTGACGGCATGGTCGCCGGTGATCATCTTGACCGACACGCCGGCCGTTTTGCATGCCTCGATCGCCTTCATCGCCTCCTGACGGGGCGGGTCGATCATGCCCTGCAGCCCGAGGAAGGTCAGGCCCGAAATGTCGTCCGACGACCCAAAGGCCCTCCGCTGCGCCGGAAACTCCTTCCGGGCAAAGGCGAGCACCCGGAGACCTTCGCCCGCCAGGGTTTCGGCGACCTCCAGGACGGACTCCCTGTCGAGTTCGTCCGTACGCTCATCCGGCGTGAGTGCCTTCGCGCTCTGCTCGAGGATCTTCTCGACGGCTCCCTTCACGTACGCTACGGGCGGTTTTCCGTCACCCGGGTCGTGAAGCGTCGCCATGTAGGCCCGTTGTGATTCGAAGGGGATCACGTCGATCCGGGGCCAGTCGTCCGCCGCATCGGCTCTCATTCCCGCCTTGGCGGCGGAGACGAGGAGGGCCCCTTCCGTGGGGTCGCCTTCGACCGTCCAGCGCTCGTCCTTCCGGACGAGCCGGGAGTCGTTGCACAGAAGCCCCGCCCGGAGGCACTCGGTCAGGGCCGCACACGCGGCCGCTTCCACGGCGGCATGGTCTTTCGTCACCTCGCCTGCGGGCGCATAGCCGCTGCCGCTCATCTCGTAGACCTCCCCCCCTGCCAGGAGCTTCTGCACCGTCATCTGATTCTCCGTCAGGGTGCCCGTCTTGTCGGAGCAGATGACCGTCGTGCTCCCGAGGGTCTCGACGGCGGGAAGCTTGCGGATGATGGCGTGGACGTCGGCCATCCGCTTGACGCCGATGGCCAGGGTAATCGTGACGGCGGCGGGCAGCCCCTCGGGGATGGCACTCACCGCCAGGGCCACGGCCGCCATGAACATCTCGATGGCACTGTGCCCGACGAACCACCCTGCGAAGAACATCGCAACCGAAACCGCCAGGATGACGACAAGGAGCACACGGCTGAAATGGGCGATCTTTTTTGTCAGCGGCGTTGCGATCTCGACCGCCTCGGAGATGAGGCCGGAGATGCGGCCCGTCTCCGACCGGTCGCCCGTGGCAACGACGATGCCGTTTCCCTGGCCGAAGGTGACGAGCGTCCCCGCGTAGGCCATGTTGTGCCGGTCCGCGAGGATCGTATCGTCCGGCAGGATATCGATCTTCTTGGCAACGGGCACGGACTCGCCCGTGAGGGCCGACTCGTCGATCTGGAGCTCCCGCGAGACGAAGAGCCGCAGATCCGACGGGACCTTGTCGCCCGACTGCAGAAGGACGATGTCACCCGGCACCAGTTCGACGGACGGGATCGTGAGCGTCGCACCGTCGCGGATGACGACCGCCTGCGTGGTCATCATCGTCATGAGGGACTCGATCGCCCGCTCGGCCTTCGATTCCTGGAGAAAGCCCACGAAGGCGTTGACGAGGACGACGCCGAAGATGACTGAAGAGTCGACCCACTCGCCGAGCGCCGCCGTCACCGCTCCCGCGGCGATCAGGATGTAGATCAGCGGCTGATGAAACTGCAGCAGGAAGCGCACCAGGGGGCCGGTCCTTTTCTTCGCCGTCACCCGGTTGGGGCCGAAACGCGCCCGTCGATCCTCGACCTCGGAGGCTGCAAGTCCGCGCTGCAGGCTCGTTTCCAGCAGGCCGGCCGTCTCTTCCGGGGGGCCGTGATGCCAGGGTCTGTCGGGGAGGTGCTCCAGCATGACGAATGATCCTCCGTTTCTTTGATGGGTTCCTTGGTGCGTTGCGCGTGGCTTTTTCGGCTCGGGCGATGCCCGCAAGATCGACACGGCGCCGGCTCCGTCCCGGGACGGCAAGGTCCCGGGAATCGGACCGGTGAAGGGGCCCGGCAAGGAGTCAGGCCTGCATGTGCATAAAAAAAGGGGCCGCAATCCAAGTGACATCGGAAGATGGCGGCCCGACCATCGGCAAACCCTCCGGAATCGTCGTTCCGGACCCGTTACCGTTTATTCTCTTTCATAAAAAATAACGGATCGGAACGCCGCCTGTCAACCTTTTTCGGGTTTTTTCTGGATTTACGCCGCATATTCATAAGGATAGATCACGTGAGATTCCGGGTGCCCTCACGAATTGTCCATCTCGACGGCCTCGCTGATCCGGTCTTCGAAGTCCGGGATCGCGGCGTTGACGCGGACCCATGCGGCAAGCATCGGGACGCCCACGGGGTCGTCCACGAAGTCCGCGATCGCCTTGCGGATCGACCCGACAAAAAACTCGACGGCCTCGATCTCGCTGTGGCGGTCGTAGGTGAGACCGTTGATGAGTGCAAGGGCGTGGTATTTTTCGATGGTGACCCGGGCTTCCTGGATGTAGGACGTGAGCATCGTCCGGAAAAACGCCTCGCTCAGGACGATCCCGTCCTGGGTGAGGACACGGAAGAGGGCCCTCGCGATGTCCCCCGCCATGCGAAGCAATCCCTCGTTGGGCTTTTCTTTCCGCAGCACCTGGTGCTTGTGCTCGTAGGTCTCCGCCAGCTCCACCTGGCAGATCCGGTTGATGGAGGCGCGCTGGTAAACCTCGCTCAGCAGCGACACCTCGAGCCCCCACGTGGGCGAAATCCGGATGCCTCTCGCGAGGCTCGAGATGAAGGCGAATTCCCCGGACAGGGCGTAGCGGAAATTGTCCAGGTACGACAGGAAGGCGTTGAAGCCCAGGATGCGGCGAAGCGTCCGGATCAGGGGGGTGTAGAAGAGCCGCGTGACGCGTCCGTAGAGCCGGTCCGTCACGCGGGCGTAGTAGCCCTTGCTGAACTCGAAATCCAGGGCCGGGTGCGCCACGGGGTAGATAAGCCGCGCCAGCATCTCCCGGCGGTAATTGACGATGTCGCAATCGTGCAGGGCGATGGCGTAAACATCCCGCTCCGACAGGATGCTGCCGAGAGTCATCCACACCGAGCGGCCCTTGCCGGGGTGATCCATGGTGAAATCGTTTCTCACCAGCTCCCGGTAGAGCTTCTTCATCCTCGGGCCGTCGTGCCAGACGACCTTCACATCGGCCTTCAGCACGGACATGTGCTGCCTTGCCTTTTCGAACTCCCTGCTGCCTGCCCGGTCCAGGGAGAGAAAGACCTTGTGGAGGTAGTCCACACCTTTTAATTCCTCGATGATCCGGGGCATGGCGGGGGTCTCGAATTCCGAGTACAGCGCAGGCAGCAGCAGAACGAGCTTCCTGCGTTGCGCGATGGCCTTGAGCTTCGCCTCGAGCTCCCCGACGGGGCGCTCCCGCAGTTTCTGCAACGTCGTGATCATGCCGTGCTGCCAGAAATCAGCCATCGTGCACCTCCTCGTCCCAGATCTTGATCAGGTAGTCCTTCATCTTTTCGAATGCCAGGGCGTGGGCCTCGAAGAGGCGCTCCGCCTCCTGGGGGCTCTTGTCCCGCACCTCGTTGATGAGGCTCGCCACCCGGGCGTTGTAAAGAGGGACCATCGTGTCGAGGATCTTGAAGCGCTGCCGCGGGGTCGCGTGGAAATAGCGGGCGTAGCGGTAGACAATGCGCACCCATGTATCGATGGGCAGATAAAAATCCTCGCTGCGCGCGACGGGGACAAGGCCCCGGACTGCCTCGAGGTCCTTCTCCTCGATGACGCGCTGCCAGACACCCGAGAAGTTTGCCCATCCCATCCGGAAATAGTCGATGAGCCCTTCCTGGTCGATTTCGAAGGGGGCCGGTTCCTGTTCGAGCTCCTCGCCCAGGACGGGTACGTCATGGGATCTCCGGACCTTCTGCCAGTGCCCGGCGTTTGTTTCCATGAGCTGGAAGATCGTGCCCACGACCTGGCGGAACATGGGCCCCAGGTCGGCGCCGGGGTCCTTTTCGCCGTGGACCTTGACTCCCAGCCGCGCCTGGCAGAGATTGAAGCCGCCCACGATGGCCGTTGTCGTCATCCAGACGTCGATGCCGAAGCGGGCGACGTCCGTCTCCCAGACGTCCTGGTCGAAGTAATACTTTGCCAGTTTCTGGGAGATCCCGAAGTCACCGCCGATGGGCTGGCGCACGCGGGCTCCGTAAAGCGCCCGTGTAAGGTTGTATGCGATCGTGTTGGTGATGGTGCCGTCGAGCTTGTAGCGCCGGTAGAAGGGCGCAACAAAGTCGTATCCCTTGAACACGGGGTCCAGGATGTTTTGGACCCACTCGGGCTTGATGGAGACGAGGTCGGAGTCGAAGACGGCCACGGCCTTCGCCCTGAGAAAATTCGCCACTTCGAACGCGGCCCGCAGGCCTGACCCCTTTCCGGGCACACCCCGGTAGATCGTGACGATCTTCTTGATGTGGTAGGAGTGGATCTGTACGAGGTTCGCGATCTCGCGCGAGTCGTCCGTGGAGCCTCCATCGGCGACGAAGAGAACGCACTTGGCCTCGGGGTAGAAGCGCTCGAGGCCCTCGGCAATCGTCTGGATCACGTGCACGATGGACGACCCGCTGTAGTACGAGGGGATCCCGATGACGATGTCGGCGTAGCGGAGCTTCTCGATGGTCTTTCGCGCATGATCCCTGAGGGTCGTCGAGAACCGGGGTGCGGTCGTTACGGTCATCACTGCCTCCTGTTTCGATTCAGCCGGTTACGGCCTTCAGCCCTTCGAGGATGCCGATGACGGCTTCTCCCCACCCGAGACTTCCCGGGTACGGCGCCTTGAGCAGGTTCGGCAGGACCAGTTCCTCGTAACGGCCGTCCGGGTGAGGCATCAAAACCGGGATATCCACGGCAGTGAGCATGGAAAAGTCGTTGGGCCGGTCGCCGATTGCGACGGTCAGCAGCTCCCCCACACGGTTCTCCCGGAAGATCTCGATGACCCGCCTCACGGCCTTCCCCTTGTCCTGCCCGACACCGATCAGGTGATAAAAGCGCCCTCCCCGCGTGATCTTCAGCCCCGCCGCCAGGGCTTCCTGCCGGAGGGAGGCAAGCTCCGCATCATCGTCGAGCAGGAAGGGCTCCGTGAATTCCCTTTGTTTCGCCAGGCGCGCCTGCTCCGCGGTGAGGCCCGTGAGGTCCACGAGTTCCTCGAGACTCAGATCCCCCGCGCCGCGAATGGCGAAGCGGTCTTTTCGTGCCTCGATGAAACGGCGGATCTCGAGGTAGGGCTTCCCCAGCAGGATCAGGGTGTGATCGCCTTGCTCGATCGCATCGGAGATGCGGTAGTTTCCGTAGCCGGCGGGAAAGAAAATCCCGCCGCCGTTCTCGGCAATGAAGGGCTCCCGGATTCCCATGTCCTCCTGCAGGCGCACGACCTCCGCACGGGTCTTGCTCGTTGCGAAAACCAGGGGGATGGAACGCGCCCGGACGAGGGCCAGTGCGGGAAGGGCGCTGTCGCAGGAATATCCCTCGTGGTCCAGAAGGCTCCCGTCCAGGTCCGTAAAAATGATCGGCGACCGTCTCATCTCACACCATGACGGTATGTTCGGTCTTCTGCCCGACCAGGGCGTACATCAGGGTGAGATACTCCCTGAGGTGACGGGTCAGGAGGTAGTACTCCCGGACGAGTTCCCGGCCCGTCCTGCCCATCCTGCGGCACTGCTCCCGGTGGTGCAGGAGGAAGCGGATCCGGTTGGCCGCCCCCTCGGGTGTCATGACGAGGAATCCCGTGTGATAGTCGACGACCTGCAGGCGGATACCCCCGGCATCCCCGCCGATAACGGGCTTGCCCTTCCAGAGCCCCTCCGTGACGGTGAGGCCGAAGCCCTCGCGGGTCGATTTCTGGACGACGATGTCGGCGATCCGCTGCAGGGCGTTGACCGTCCGGTGCGCCGCCGGCGGCAGCAGCTCCACGTGGATGTCCGGGTCCCCCTCGGCGGCCTCCATCACCGCGTCGAGAACCTCTTTCCCCTCCGGGTCGTCGGTGGCCCCGCCGCCTGCGAGGACCAGCTGGACGGGGGTCATCTTCTTGACCATGCGATAGGCCTCGATGACCCCCACGGGGTCCTTGAACCGGTCGAAGCGGGAGATCTGCACGAGCACGGGGACGCCGGGGTTGAGATCGAACTGCTCACGCACGGCGTCGAGTTCATGGTCGTCGAGATCGATGTTCTTTTCGCTCAGCGGGTCGATGCTCGGCGCGATGAGATACTGGGGATGGGGCAGCAGCTGGGCGAACTGGCACATGGAAAAGATGCTCGCGTCGTATTTCTCCACGAAGGGCTTGAGCCCCTTCCAGACCGATCGGAACGGGTGGCTGGCATCGATGTGGCAGCGCCAGATCCACCGTCCCCGCCGCCGCGTGCAGAGCTCCAGCAGGGGAGCAGGCTGCGGGTCGTGGATGACGACGATGTCCGCCTCTTCGAGTTCGTCCTTCAGCGCCTTGACATTTTCCCGGTTCACGTCCTGGTAGACGTCCCAGTCGCGATTCTTGAGCAGGACGGAATAGCCCTGAAGACCGTTGTGGATCGCCTTGGTCACGGAGAAGAATTCGTTCGTCCCCGAGATGACCCTCCAGTGCGCGTCCAGCCCCAGGTCGTTCATCAGGGGGACCATCCAGGCGAGAATCTCCGCCACCCCGCCGCCTTCGGCGGTGGAATTGACATGGACGACACGCAGCCCTTTCAGCCGCTCACCGAGCCTTCGAAGCTGCCCGATGACGGGGATGCCGACAATCGGTTCGTACTGTTGAATGTTCATGACTCTCCCCTGTCTGTCTCAGGATCGCTTGCCCCGGAGCGGTTCGAGCACTCTCACGAGCTCCTCCCGGAGCTCCCGGAGCGTGTAGAAGTAAAAGTCGATGCGGCGCAGGGCTTCCACGTAAGGAGCCCCGGTTTTTCCAAACCCTCTGATCCAGTTCGAAAAATCGTCCATGCCGACGGGCTGGCGGCGCTGGGCCTCCAGGAAGTGAAAGTAGATGCTCCCGTTGGACATGCGGCCGATGGCGTCCGGAAGCTCGCGGAGGGCGCGGACCCGTTCGCCCGAATCGAAGACCAGGGTCGTCGCCTCCATGAAGTAGAACTCGTGGCCGGGCCGCGCCCAGGGGATCATGGTGACCTCGCTCAATCGCTCGTCGATGACCTCGAGGACGACTTCCCTCAATCCCTCCATCGACGGGCAGGCGTAAGGGTCGACGGCCCCGAGTCGCTCCGCCAGAATCTTGTCCGAAAGCCGGCGGGTCGCCCAGACGGCGAAGTCGTTCCGGTGGTCCGGGTACTCGAAGGTCGGCGAAAGGGGCGTCTCGCAGAAATGATGGTACAGGACGTCGGGGCCGCAGACGGCGATCCGGTCTCTCAATTCCCGCAGATTGTACGCGGGCGGCAGGCCGCTCATGCGGATCAGAAGCGAACAGTCCATGATATCAAAAGGATTCATCGGGGGACCTCCTGTCTCTCTGCGTTCAGACCGGCCAGTCTGCGGACCTCCGTCACAAGCGCGGCCGGATGTTCGAGAACCACGGCCCCGGGGATTATCGGGTCCCGCCCGACGGAGAGGGCGGTCCCCCCTTTCCGGAGCACCCAGCGCATGACGAGGGCGTCGTTTTCATCATCACCTGCATACACGAGGGACCCCGGAACAGGCACAAAGTGTAACATCTCGCAGAGAATCATAACACCGAAAAGCTTGTCGATTTCCGGGAGCAATTGTATTTCAAAGACCTCCGGCCCCCGAAGCAGACGAATCCCCGCTGTTCGACTCAGGGCGCCGAGAAACTCGGAGACCCTTGTGCGGTCATCGGACAAAACATGCCTCACATGGACGGCGACTGACCATTTCTTGTCTTCCAGATCGACGCCCTGAATGCCCGATAGTTTCTCGAGCTCGGGGATGACGGCATTTCGGGCACTCTCGAGTCTTTGTGTCTTGCGGACCGCCGTTCTGCGCTCACCCCCCGGCAGGAACCACTCGGCCCCGCTTCCGCCTCCCAGGTAAAGCCCGTCAATGCCGATCCTCGTGATCAGGTCGTCCAGCATCCTGCTCGAAAGCACGGCCACGCCCTGCCGGGGCTGCCTGACAAGCGTCGACAGCACCTCTCTGGCCTCGGGCAGCAGGACTGCGGCGTTTCGATCGGGCACCAGGAAGGACAGGGTTCCATCGAAATCGAAAACCCAGACACGCTGCGGGGGAAGCTCCGTTGGCAGCACTACGCAACCTCCCTGACGGGCAAGATGCCTTCCAGCGCTTCGAAGATCTTGGCTCCCCAGTCGTAGACCGTGTGCTTCTGGACCTGCATCCGCATCCGCTTCATCCGTTTCTTCCGCTCCTTTTCCGTCATGCGGAAGGCCTCGAACATCGCATCGGCGAGTTCGTCGATGTCATAGGGATTCACGAGGAGGGCATCGGGAAGCTCCCGGGCCGCCCCCGTGTACTGGGAAAGCAGGAGAACCCCGTCACCGTCTGTCCGGGCGGAAATGAACTCCTTGGCCACCAGGTTCATGCCGTCGTGCAGGGAGGTGACCATGACGACGTCCGCCATCCGGTACGAGGCCAGCACGGCCTGGTAGTCATGATGGGCCCGCAGGTACCGGATGGGTGTCCAGTCCTCGGTCTGGTGGCGCCAGTTGATCTCATCAACCAGATCGTCCAGTTCTTCGTTGATATCGCGGTACTCCTCGATGTGCGTCCGGCTGGGTGCCGCGAGTTGGAGAAGGGTGACCTTCCCCCGGAGCTCCGGGTGATCCTTCAGCATGAGATCGAATGCCTTCATCCGCTCCGGGATGCCCTTGGTGTAGTCGATCCGGTCCGCCCCGACGAAGACCTTCGTCTCCAGGATCCCATCCCCCAGTTCCTTGATGAAACTCGCGCGTTTTTCTTCGACCCGCTGCGACGCCACGTCCTTGCCGATCTGATGAAAGTCGACGCTGATGGGAAATGCCCGGATGTGCGTGGGTCTGCCGCCGCGATAGATGCGGAAGCGCTCGTAATCCACCCTGGCCTCGATCCCCCGGTCCACCGTGCCCATGAAATTGTTGCAGTGGTACTGGATGTGAAAGCCCAGGACATCGTTTCCCAGCAGCCCGTCGAGAAGCTCCTCTCCCCAGGGAAAGATCCGGAAGGCCTCGCGGTTGGGCCAGGGGATGTGCCAGAAATGGATCAGCGTGAGATCGGGCCTCTCGGTTCTCAGCATCCGGGGCAGCAGCGCCAGGTGATAGTCCTGGATGAAGACGATGGCAGGACCGCCCTCCACCTCCTCGAGCACGGCATTGCAGAATCGCCTGTTCACGTCCCGGTAGGTCTCCCAGTCCTGCCGGGAGAAGCGGGGCCGTGTGTAGACAATGTGGCAGAGGGGCCAGAGGGCCTGGTTGGAGAGGCTGTAGTAATAGCCATTTTCCTCCTTGCGGGTCAGCCAGACCCGCCGAAGCGTATAGCGGGGATCCTCGGGGGGCATCGACACGCGCCCTTTATCGTCGGTTACGATGCGGTCGGCGGAGCCGGACCCGTGGGCAACCCAGGTGCCGCCCGTGGCGCGGACGATCGGTTCCAGGGCGGCAACCATCCCGCTTGCAGGGCGGACGATGCGGATCCCTCCCACGTCGCGTTCATGCATGGCCGGTTCCCGGTTCGACACGATGACGACTTTCGCGCCCTTCGTGATACGGGAGATGAGTCCCCCCAGATACTTGGCATCCATAACGAGCTCCTTGATCGATCGTTTGTTGCTTTGAAACGGGGCAGGGTTTTCACTCGGATTTATTCGATTCACTCAGGGTGTCGGACGAGGTGAAGGGAAAGAAGCGTTCAGGGATGGATCGATGCATACCCTGCTAAATTCTAACCCGATTGTATTTCCATTCCAAGATCTTTCATCCGTCCTTGTTTCCTTGATTGATTTCCTCTTCCAGACCCGTCATGACCCTGTCATGCCCGACCTGCAGATGGGCGGTGCAGCGGGCCCCTGGTTGATAAAGGGCCGGACATCCCCAATGTAAGCAAGGCTGGAGATCGTGTGTTCGGGCAGTGGATGCCCGACCAGGGGCAGATCTGTTGAGTTGAATGGGGATGTCGATTTTCTTGCAGGATGGGTGCCGTCAGGGCGAAACCCGGGGAGAGGTCCTCTAAGTCGTCAGAGACAAAACAGAATGGCGGAATGAAACTGGCAGGATGGAAACCCTGCCATCCCCCCGGATCGACAAGATCGTCGATTTATGATCAGGCCCTGCGACAATTTTTGCCTGACCCGTCAGAACACCTGCCAAAAGACCCCCCTCATGTCGGCTGTTTGCTTTCTGCCATATGTTTCCCCTCCGCTATTTGTTTCCCCTGCCGGTCACGGGTCACCGGTCACTTTCTCTTATGGTTTCCCCCAAAGCTCTTTCAGGCGCTGGTCCCGTCCGCAGTTGTACTTGTAGTATTTGTAACGGACCGGATTCTTCAGGTAGTACTTCTGGTGATACTCCTCGGCCGGGTAAAACGTCGTCGCGGGGACAATCTCGGTGTAGATCGGGCCGGGAAATCGCCGGGACTGCTCGAGCGCCTTTTTGGACGCCTCGGCCAGGCGCTTCTGCTCGTCGCCGTGATAGAAGATCGCCGACCGGTACTGGGTGCCCGCATCGCAGAACTGCCGGTCTTTCACCGTGGGATCGATATTGCGCCAGAAGACCTCGAGCAGCCTGGAGTAACCGATGACGGCCGGATCGTAGGCGATCTCGATCGATTCGGCATGGCCCGTCGTGCCGGCCGAGACCTCCTCGTAGGTCGGGTTCGGCTTGCGGCCGCCGGTGTAGCCGGAGACGACCGATTTGACGCCTTCCAGTTTGTCGAAGGCCTGCTCCGTGCACCAGAAGCATCCCCCCGCAAAGGTTGCTTTTTCGAGAACCTGTGCCGAAGCGGCTCCTGTACCTCCCGGGGCAAAAACGCCCGGGGCGAACAGCAGCAGCCCGACCGATGCGAAAGCCAGTATCATCCGAGATCTCATGGCGGCGCCCTCTCCCGTTTGGCAAGCCGCGGTGCAATTCCCCTTGCCCCCGCGGGATGTTCTATTTTTTCCCGAAGAGTTTCAGATACTCGCCGTAGCCCTGTTTATCCAGGTCCTCTTTCGGGATGAAGCGCAGGGCCGCCGAGTTCATGCAGTATCGCAAGCCCGTCGGCGGGGGGCCATCATCGAATACATGCCCCAGGTGGGAGTCTCCGCGCTTGCTCCGCACCTCGGTGCGGACCCCGAGGAAACTCCAGTCTTTCTTCGTCACGATATTTCCGGGCTCCAGGGGTTTCGTGAAGCTCGGCCAGCCGGTTTTCGAATCATACTTGTCCAGGGAGCTGAACAGGGGCTCCCCGGAGACGATATCGACATAGATCCCCTCCCTCTTGTTGCCGTCGTACTCGTTCCGGAAGGGCGGCTCGGTCCCTTCCTTCTGGGTCACCTCATACTGAAGGGGGGTCAGCCTTTTCTTCAGCGTTGCGTCATCGGGTTTTTTGAAGTTCCTCCAGGCCGCCGACCCGGCCTGGGCCGGCGCGATGCTGCCTGATGCGTGCATGGCCTTCTTCTCTTTTTGCACCTCGGCGATCCCCGGGCCCTGGAGGCCCAGGATCGTCATGAGCACCGCAAGAGCGGCAGCATGCGGTTTCATGTCGGCACCCCGCAAAGAAAGTTTATTGAATTAGTATACCAGAATTTGATTATGGAGCGCATCAATCCATTCCCTGATATCCAAATCAGGGATTTGCACAGCCCGCATCAGGCATTCCGCGATTGTAAATATCCGGCCGGGATGGAAAATAGATCGTGGATTAAATGGAAGGTAAATTTTAATCGCGCCAAAGCGGCGGTGCATTCGCCGACAGATCTCAACTCGTTGAAGGAGGTGTCAACATGGTCGAAAACAAATACACCAATCTGGCAGGCGGTCTGCTCATCGGCGGGCTCGTCGGTATGATCGCAGGGCTTTTCTATGCGCCCAGGAGCGGCAAGGAAACCCGGAAGGAGCTGTCCGGGAAGGCAAAAGGAGCGGCGTGCCGGCTGCAGGGCGAATACGAGGGCGCCATCGAGAAGGGCAAGATCGCCTATGACAAGCTGCTGGTGAAGCTCCGGGACCTGGAGGCAAAAGCGGAGAGGAAGGCCGGGGATCTCAGTGGCGGCTCCGGGGCGCCGGCCTGATGAGACAATCGGCCGTTTCGATCAGGGGAACGGGCTGAACATGCAAGGAGGTTGACGACATGGCAAAAGCGAAGACAGGAGACCGGTACGTCTGTGACGAGTGCGGGATGGTCGTCTCGGTGGAAGAGCCCTGCACCTGTGACGCCTGCGGGATTGTCTGCTGTGATCTCCCGATGGTGAAGGCGCCGGGCGCCGCAAGAAAAGCCAAAAAGAAAGCCGCCCCGGCAAAGGCCAAAAAGGCAAAGGCCGCCCGGAGGTAAAGGGGCTCACCGCCCCGACAGCCTGACCGGCGGATTCCGATTCATCTGAAAAAGGGGGGATTGTGCCCTCCCTTCACAGCCCGGCAACGCACGCCAAGAGGCCGCCCTCGTCGAGAGGGCGGCCTCTTCTTTTTTCACATCGCCACTTCTTTTGCCCCTGCCTTGTGGCTTTGCCATCCTGAGCCTGTCGAAGGAGCGGCTTGAGGCTTTCTTTCCTGAACCCTGAACCCTTGAACCCCTGAACATGAATTCTCAGTCACTCGGACGCTTCTGACTCGTCCCTGCACCCTGGTCCCTCGTCCCTTCTTCTTCACGGCCGGCTGCCCGCTGTTGGCTCTGTTTTCCCCGACGCCAGAATCCCGACTCCCCGGTCTTTTCTTCTTCACTCAGACACTTAGACACTCACGCACTGCCGCACTTCTCTACTGCCGCGCAGCGGCCATGACACGTAACACTTCTTCACTGACCACTAGCCACTGTCTTTTACGGCCGGGCTCCAGGGTACTTTTTCTTGCACTCCTCCGTTTTCTGGTTGACGGCAGCCTGGCGTTTCTGGATCTCCTCGTTCCAGCCGCAGCGCTGGAGCGCGGCGGCGGCGGCCTCCATGTTCTTGTCGCTGTCGCGCCGGAAGGGGTCGCAGCAGGTGTTGGAGGGGATCATCTGCCAGTTCGTGCCGATGGGGCCGCACCGGAAGAACATGGGGGCATCCTTCTGGCCGACCCGGGCCAGCTCCTTTCTGGCACCGTCGACCTGGTCCTTGCTGCCCTTCACGCACTCGTTGAACTGCCGGGTCTGCTCCTCGACATTCTTCGTCTCCTTGGCGCCGCTGTCTTTTTCCGGCTTCAGCATGCTTTCGGGCGCGCCGGTTACGCCGTACTTGCCGTAACACTCCCGGGCGCACTTGCTTCCCCCGTCTGGCACGTGGCGCCAGCAGCCGAAGCCCTGGTTGATGCACGGGCCGTTCGACATCTTGGCGCAGGAAGGCGAGGCATCGGACGGCTTCGGGTTGTAGGAGACGGCAACGCTCGACGTGGCCGAGCTGTTGCACCGGCACAGGCAGTCGAGCACACCCTGCCGCTCCTTGTCGTTCAATTGCGTCCAGCTCCTCGCGGGCTTCGACGCGTCCGTCTTTTTCACGGTCGTCTGGCCGGGCGGCTTTGCCGCGACGACCTTCCTGTCCTCCGGTTTGGCCTCGACGAAGACGGCCCTCGAGGTCGCCGCGAGCCGGACGGGCCGGGGCTTCTGGTTCATCCAGACTTCGAGTGTGACCGTGTGGGTGCCCGGCTTGCTCCCCACGGGCGAGATGCTGCTGCCCGTGCCTGCGGCGCGGCCGTCGATCTGCCAGGCGAAGTAGAGCAGGGAGGTGTCCATGAGGTTGGTCTCCGAGATGATCCCGTTGAGCGTCGTCGACTCGCCCACCTTGATCCGGTCCCTCGCCGTGCTGATGGTGCAAGTTGCATAGGGCTCCTGCACATCGAGGGGGTAGCCGGCCTCGGCCGCCTTCTGCCACTTGCCGGCGACGGCCTGGAAGACCTCGACGCGGACGGTGTAGCTCCCCCGGGCGGCGGGCGCCAGGGAAACCATGTTTGCGTTGCCCGCCAGCCGCGAGCCGTTGAGCGACCAGGTGTATGTGTACTGCGGGCTTCCCTTGGCTGCGGCGCTCACCTTGGCCCGGTACGTCAGGGTCTGGCCCACCGTCGATCGTTTCGGGCCGTCGATGTAAACGGAAACACTGGGCAGTTCCACGACGAGGGTGTGCGTCGCCTCGCCCAGCTTGACCGACTTGCGGTCCACCTCCTGGTAGACGATGACGTTGAGGTTATACTTTCCGGTCGCGGCGACCTGCCAGGAGAGAACCTGCGCGGCACCCAGGATATTGGCGGAGCCGACATAGCGCCAGGCGTAGCGCAGGGTCGACTGGGCGGCTGCTCCCAGGCTCGTCACCGCCTCGAAGGAGACCTTCTCGCCCGGAACGGCCGAGACGGGACCCTTGATCGAGACCTGGGCCAGCTCCACCGCGAGCTTGTGAGCCGCCTCGCCGATCCGCTCCCAGGCGCCGTTGTTCGCCCTGAAGACCTCCACCTTCACCTGGTAGTCCCCGGCCGTAGTAGTCTTGGGCTTGAAGGTGTCCGTCGCGTCGGCAAAGCGCATCCCGGAGCGCACGTCGCTCCACTGGAAGCGATAGACAGGGGGCGTTTTGGGCACGACGGGAAGCTTCACTTCCGCCTTCAGGACGACCGCCTCGCCCAATTTCACCTTGTCGGGCCCCGTGATGCTCACGGCCGCGCAGCCCTGCTTCAGGATCTGTTCCCGGTAGCCTTTCAGGAGCGCGGCAGCCTGCGTGTTGTGTTCCTTCGCGTAGGCGACGACATCGCCGCCCCCCGCCGGATCCTTCTTGAATGCGCTGCTCCAGACCCCCTGCCATACCTGCTGCCAGGCAAGCGCCTGCAGGGTGTCCCGGTCGAAGGCAGAATCGAGGGCCGGTGTGGCCATGCACTCGCCCTTGATCTCCAGGAGCTGCTTCTGCGCGTGGGCCCTCGTCTTGAGAACAAACTGGTACCACCGGGTGGCCGACTCCTTGTCCGCCTCGATCTTGCCGGCGAGGAAGCCGGGCCCGGTGAGGATGCGCCGGCCGCGGTCCGAAGCCGGGCTGCGACCCAGAAGCTCTTCCGTTTCCCTGCGCGTGTCGTAGACGATCCGGTACGCCTCCAGGTAGCGCAGCACGATGGCGGCGCCCCTGGTCATGTCGCTCTCCATGTTCCCCTCGGAAAACAGGTCGCGCTTGGAGTTCCAGAGCCACCCCATGAGCGCCTTGAGGTTGCTGGTGTCCAGCTCGGCGTCCATGTTTTTCTCGACCGGCTCGGCGATCTGCAGATCGGTCACCAGTTTCCTGAGCTCCGCGAAAAGCTCGGGCAGCTGGCCGCGGGCCAGCGCATCGTCGGCGGCCTTGCGGTCCTCGAGCTGCTTGATCGTGGTCAGGATGAACCCGAGCTTTGCTTCCTCCCAGCGTGTCTTGTAGACGTCGCCGAGATGCGAGGCCAGCTTCGGGCCCACGCTGGGGTGCTTCATCAATTCATCGACGAACTGCAGCGCCGGGTCCGTGGCGGCGATGGTGTTCCGGAGCAGCCGGTCGATGTCGTGGCGGTCCGTCAGCCCGTAGTGCGAGCTCCGGGACATGTCGCGGGCCGATCGGGGCTTTTTCAGCTCTGCCTGCATCGCCGCGATCTGCTCCTTCTTGTACTTGATGAACGACTCCAGGCTGATGGTCTGACCGCTGTATTTCACCGAGACCAGGCGCCAGTCGCCCACCTTGGCGCTCTCGTAGGTCTCGACGCCGATGAGCTTGAATTTCGCCCCGGCGTAGAGGTTGTCGACGAATACGCCCAGCTGCTCGCTCCAGTAGAACTGGACGGGGTAGTCGTACAGGACGTACTTGCCGATGTAGACGGCCGCCTCGCCCATGGCCAGGGGCGGCACGAGCGTCTTGACCGCCTCCCAGCCGGCCAGCATGTAGTTCTCCATGACGAGCTGCTCGAGGGCGGAGCCGCCGGGCACGCGGCGCCGGAAGAACTCCGTGGCCATGGCGCCCCAGCCCTCGCGATTGTAGGCCTCGTAGTAGGCGCGCGTCTCGTCGACAAGGCCCGTCACCAGCATCAGCTTCACGCCGGCCCGGCCCGCGGAGCTCGCCTGGATCGTGTCGTTCAGGGCCTGGTTGACGCCCTGGATGCCCGAGGCGGCGCTCGACCGGATCCCTTTCAGGATCGATGACGCGTTTTTCGGGTCCCTGGCGGCGGCCGCCCGGGCCTGTTTGGTTTCGTTGACGAAGCCGTCGAAATCCCTGTTGGAGCCGCGCAGCTCGCGGAGGAGCGTGTCATCCAGGTAGTCGAGGATGTTGTTTGCCTTCTCGGCGCCGGCAACGGTCTTGTCCATCACGAATGCCGCGGCGATGTGCAGCGACGATTTCTGCCGCGACCGGATCAGCTCCTCGACGAATTTCTTCTCTTTGAGCTCGTCGGGACTGAGGCCCCGCATGCCGAAGCGCGCGTTGAAGTCCTTCACCATGGCCTTGAACTGCTCGTTGAGCGACTTGAACCCCTCGGGCAGCTCCAGGTGCGCATCCTTCGTGAGCGCGGCGATCTCCGACTCGACCATGTCGGTAAGCTTCACCAGCTCCTGCCGCAGCCCGTCGGCTTCCCGCTGAACGGCGGGGTCTTCCGGGTTTGCCGCTTTTCTGGATTCCAGGTCCCTGATCTTCTGCTCCATCTCGTCGATGCGGAGCTTGAAGCCGGCCTCGGCGTTTGCCCACATGAGCCGGTTGCAGGTCTCGAAGTAGCCGTTGACGGCCTCCGCGTTTGCCTTCACCCTGGCCACCATGCGGCCGCCGTCGGAGGCCTGCTCGAAGGCGAACGAATCCCCGAAATGGGCCTTGAACAGGCGGGCCATGGTCTTCCAGTCGGAGGACTGGGCCGCCGCGGTCACCGATCGGGCAAACTCGGCCGTCTTGTCCCCCCCTGCTCCGGCGGCGCCGCCGCGGTTGCTCCGGTCAAGGTACTTGGAGGCCTTCAGCACCGAGTCGACGGGGTCGAAGATCTTCGCCTGGACGATGTCGTGGTTGAAGTGCCGGACCATCTCCAGGGAAAGCCCCGGCTCTGCGGCGTACTTCGAGGCGGCGACACTCCCCCTGGCGCTCTGCGCCCCGGCCTCGAGGGCCATCCGCTCGATGGCCTGACTGCCCGGGATCCCGGCCTCGCGCACCTGACCGCCGGCCAGGTCGATCTCCTTGAGCTGGCCGCCCCTCATCTGATCCTCGGCGTACATCCTGCCGTGCTCGCCGATGTAGACATCGAGGGTGGCCTTGCCGTGGGCGGTCGAGACGCTGTCGATCTGGCCCGCCGTGAGCCCCGTCCTGCCCTGGATGTACTGGTCGTAAGCCTGTTTCATGGCGTAGGTGAGCTTGGTGTCGTTGGATACGAAACTGAAGTCGATGTCGCCGGAAAAAGTGAGGGCTTCGGCGGCCTGGTGGGGCCACTTCCCGATCTCGGCGAGAAAGACCGAGTTGCGGCTGCTGCGGCCGGCAAACTCCCTGACGACGTGCCGGATGCCGTCCAGGGTCACCTGCCTGCGGTAGGAGAGCAGCGCCTTCTCCACCGGTGTGCCCCCCGCCCCGTAGGGTGCCCCGAGGAAGGATTCGGCAACCCCTGCCTCACGGAGCTTCGTCTTGACGCCGATCACGTCGCGCATGCCGGAGCCCCGGCCCGCGAGATCCCGGAAGAATTTGGCCGCAGCGGCGTCACCGCCGCCGCTGCGCTTGAACTCGAGGAGCAGCTTCGCAACGGCGACGTCGGGGGGAGTCAGCTGGAGACCTTCGAGCCGGACGAGGATGTCGTCATCCTTTTCATCGCCCCTCTGCGCCGCCTGGGCCGGCGCGGCGCCGGCCATCAGGCACAGCGCGAGCAGGCTGCACGCGCAGGCAAGAATCATTTTCTCGAGGCGGGTACTGAATCGCATCTGGCTGTCCTCCCGGCAGTTCCGAATGATTCGGGGGCCCCGGCGTAGCCGAATGGATTTCGGTCCATGCCGCCGGGGTCCTCCGGGAGGGTATGTATTCAAGGAGCATGCCGCCGCCTCTTCGGGACGAAAATCAACGATTACAGTTACTTGGGATGATCTGAATCAACGGGCCACCCTCGGGGGCCGGCCCGTTGACAGGGGCGGCGCCTCGAGGTCTGTATCAAAACCACAAAAGGCCCTCCCCGTGATGAGAACGACCTTTTGTGCCCCTGCTGTTTGCTGCCCGACTGTTACATGCGCCAGAAGGGGCGCGTTTTGCCCAGATCGGCGACGGCCGCAAGGAATTCGCCCGCGTAGGCGCCGCTGCGCGTGGCGTAATCGGGCTCGAGCCGTTTTGTGAACATGTCAAGCGAGAACAGCCTGACCAGGTCCGCAAGCGGGACGATGCCCTGTTCCGCGGCGGGATCGAACCGGGACCAGTTCCGGATGTGCTCTTCCGACCGGAAGAGGTTCATGGTGCTTCAGGCATAGGGAAATCGCCGAAACCACGCTGAGAAGGGTACAGCGACATACCCCATGACCCCTTTCGGCTCTTCTTTCAGGACCGCTCCGTCCTTCATCTCGACACGGACGGGCGCGCCGCAATCGAGGCAGGGCGCATCGACGCGGACCACTTGGCCGGGATAAAGCCAGCTAACTGCCAGCGATTCGAACCCTCACTGGCCGAACCATTTCTGCACGCCGTCGACGCTGATCCGGTATTGTGTCGGGAGATTGCTGAAAGGCGCGAAACTGCAGAGCAGGTCCGTCTCGGGATAGAGCCACATCGCGGGGATGCCCGCGTCAACCAGGTCGTGGAGCGCCCGTCGCCCCTCCTCCACCGGCACGCCGGCTTGCGCCGCGATTTCCGTGTAGTGCGGCGCCTGCCCCGTTTCGATGAACCGCTTCAGGATGATGTTGTACACCCTGTCGAGCCTGTCGGGTTTGCTCATAGGCCTGTACCTCCTTTCTCGACATTATTGTTTCATGATACGCTTGGGCGCAGGTTTCGAAATCGGGGAAACCCCTAGTTGACGCCTGCTTTTCCCCGATGCGGGTAAGGCTCTTCTGTCCCCCTTCCCCCGGCCTTCCCTGCAGGCGTCAGACAGAAAAAGGCCGCCCTCTCGATGAGGACAGCCTTTTCTTTTTTCACATTGCCGTGCATGTCACGCTTGCCGCATCTTTGTGCCCCTGCCCAGGGGCCGCGTGGAGAGCCCTAGACTTCTTTCAGGATCAATTCCTCCAGCGGCAGCCGGGGTCTTGCCGCCGGGGACTGATCCGGGTAGCCGACGGGCAGCAGGGCAACCACGTCGTACCGGTCGTCGAGCTCCAGCATCCTCTTTGCCTTTGCGCTGTTGAACATCATGACCCAGCAGCTTCCCAGCCCCAGATCGACCGCCCGCAAGACGATGTGCTCGATGGCGATGGCCGCATTCAGGGTCAGATAGGCCTTTACGGTGGCCTGATCCATGCCGCTCTGCCTCTTCGCTGCCGCTTCCAGCAAGGCAGGGTCGTCGTCGAGCGGGGTGCCGACAAAGGCCTGCGCTTCCATGAGCTCCCGGTATCTCACCAGGGTGTTGCCCATGGCCTCCCTGTCGATGCAGCAGGCGATGATGACGGGCGCGTGCGCCACGAAGGGCAGAGGGGTGCATTCCTTCAATTTCATCCTTTCCACCGGGCTCTTGATGACGACGAACCGGGTCGCCTGCAGGTTGGAGCCGGACGGAGCCAGCCTTGCGGCATCCAGCAATTCCCGGATGACAGCGTCCGGCACCTCGTTGCTTTTGAACTTCCTGATGCTTCTTCTGGACTGAATGGCTTGCAGCAATTCCATCGTCACACCTCCCGAAGACCCTTCATGATCCCAGGCCCGCCTCGCCGGAGCATCGACCCTCTTTCGCCGCCGTTTTGAGCGGGCCCTTTTCTTTTGCTGACTTCCGTCTTCCGGAAGCCCCCTCAATAGTAATAGGAAAGCAGCAGGGAGCCGAATATCTGCTCGTTTTGCGGCTGCGAATCGAACTGCTTGGTCCGGTACACGACGGCATAGGTCACTTTCAGATTGGAAGTGGCAAAGCCCAGGCCCGTCGAAAAATCGGCGACGAAAGGTTTCTTGTCCACGCTGTGGCTGTCTTGAAACGTGTTCCCGTCGAGGAAGATGTCATGCGCAACGGCCTGCGCATCGGCGCCCAGAAAGAGAAATACGCCGAAACGACTGCCTCCCGAACGATCCTGGTTCTCGTAGTCGGGAAACGCGCCGCTTTCGCAACCCGGGCGTATGGTACAGGTCCCGAAGTCACGGGGCCTCTTCCAGCCGAAACGGAACTCCGCCCCCGCGTTGGCATAGATCGCGACATTGCCGACAGCGAACCCCGCGTGGGGGATCAGGTCGTATCCCCAGTGATCGCCTGTTTCCGCATTGAGCCATTTCCACTTGTGCTCGTAGGTGATCTCCAGGGCCGGCTCGTCCTGCAGCTGGTTTGCCCAGCCCTTGGGCTCGTCATTTCCAATCCATTTGTGGACCTGTTCCTGGACATCCTGGGCGTAGGAGTGGCGGCCCACGATCCCCACATCCACCTCCAGCGTGTCCATGTGCCGGGCGTTCCTCTTGATCAGGCCAAACCCGAGGTACAAATATCCCGCGTAGGGGCGGTCATCGACGATGAGGTCCTGCCGATACACATCATCAGGGGTGTAAATATTCTGGCCGACGGCGAGAAACATGCCCGATTGAGACCCGGGCGCGTAGAAGAAGGGCATCGCCGTGATCAGGGAATGATACCAGGGGGTGGCGCCGGGGGGGACGGAATCAGCGTCCTGTTTCCAGGAAATCCAGGGCGACGTCCAGCTCAGCCTCCCTCCGTTGGTGTAATTGCTGTCGGTCTTGGCGAGGTAATCATTTTCCCAGTAAAGGCTCCAGCTGCCGTAATTCTTGTCCTCCTGGCCCTGGGCGGCGCGAGGGAAGATCAGGATCAGGAGCAGGCAAAAAAGAAGAAGGGCTTCGAGCTTCATAAATGGACGGCCCTCGTTTGCCGGAAGACCTCGCCTGCATGGCGATCTAAATGTGAGGAAGTTCTCTCCGACGCGCCCGGCCAGCCGGACATGACGCATTCAGGCCGGTTGACGGATAAAAAGAAGGCGCGCAATGCGTCGAACCGGCCCTTCACGATGTAACGGCTTGACTCGTATATCATTTTAATTGATTGCACGCAATGGACCATCGGGAAAGGACGCGATTTCCGATGCCCGATACCTTGGTTCCAATCGGGGAATCCCCTATCCCGGGCGGAAACATGCCCCCTTTCCCCTCATTCCGATTGCCGGAAGCAGCGCGTCGGGAGGTTCTGCACAGTATTCTCTTGACTTTCCGGCAATAGGGACCATTATGGAATCAACAATGTAATCGACATCATTCAAAACTTTGATGCCCTCTTTTCCCATACAGGGAAACCACGGATAAAATTGAAGCCCTGTCCATTACGATGAGACGGGGCTTTGTGTTTCTTGACCCGTTTCGAAAGGAGCACGCAGAATGCAGATCCATGTAATCGAAAAGGCGGATAATTTCATCAAGCTGCGGGATAAGATCTGGGAATGCGGCAGCTGGAAGCTCGATGAAGACAAGGCCAAAAAGCTCATCGGAGGGCATATCTATTTTCACAAAAAGCGCACGGAGCCGTCTTTCTACGGGGGGGCCATCCTGGGCTACAGGGTCAAGCCGGACGAACCCAATCCGGGAAGCATTATTTTCGAATTCGAATACCATTCCGCCTGCAGGGGGATCAAGACCGGCAAGCTGGGATGGTCGATCGAGAAGAAGATCGTGTAACGAGGCTCACGGAAGTACCGGGAACTGATCATGTTTGAACGGGCTGGCAGCGGTGCGGAAGAAAAATTTCAAATCCAAAGAAATCAGGAGTGATTCCGATATGAATGGGTGCGATGTCAATCAGGAACTCTATGAAATTAAATTTCCTCGCACCGTGGTGCCAGGAAATTAGAAACTTAAGGAAGTGGATGATCTGTTATTATGCTCGCAACCCCCGCACCAGGCTGCGGGTCGCGTGCAATCGTTTTCACTATGTCTTCCAGGAGGCCGAGGAGGACAAGATTTATTACATTGTTGCGCGTTCCCTCATCAACGCGATCGAGCGTTTCTACAAGCTGCGGCCGAACAACAAGATCCGGCTCATCCGTCTGCCGGCCGAGCGGGATCTCGGGAGTCTGAGCATGAGGACGAACCTCACCGTCTGCGCCGAGTAAAGGCTGTTATAACCCGCGAAAGGCAGGGCCGGAAATGGCCCTGCCTTTATTTATTCCCCGAACGCCGAAGGGGACGTCGCGCGTACAGCCGTTTTCAACAGGCCGTTCCCTGGATGAGGATGGCCTCTCGAGACATCGGGGGCGCCCTGCCGTTACTTCGCCTCCACTTTCTTCCATGACTTGTCGGGATCGAAGACCTCGATAGCCGCTGCGAGCTGCGCCGTATCCGGCCCGAGGTCCTTTTCGTAGACGATGCCTTCGTGGTTCACGGTGAAGGTCTTGACGCCGGATGACCGGTAAAGGGCCGGATAGGCCACGATGGCGAATCCGCCGATCATGTTGCCGTTCACGATGTAGCTGTAGGCGCCCCCGTTGGCATTCTCTCCCTGGGCCGTGATGATCCTGAAAAAGTATCCGTGGTAGGGGGACATCTGCTCGCCGTTCTTGTATCCCTCGGCCGTCGCACGGGCAACGAGCGGCCCCAGCGGGCTCAGGGGCTCATTCGGGGCCGTTTCCCAGTACAGGCCGTCGCTTTTCCCTTTCTCGCTCTCGAACTTGCGGGCGTATTCCAGGAGCTGATCGGTATCGCGGTCCAGGACGGCATACTCCTTCTGGGCGTCCACGATGGCCAGGCAGGTCTGGAT
>DIFQ01000056.1:0-604 GCA_002419215.1 Syntrophaceae bacterium UBA5744 | reverse complement strand
ACCGGCATGGGCCAGTCGTCCTTGCCGACATACAGGATCCTCTTTTTGCTGCCGGCTGTCTCCAGGCGGTGCGCCTCGTCATAGGCCTTCACGAACATGTTCCGGCCCCAGGCATCGTCCACGTCGTCCCCCGAGGAAATGAGGTCATCCGAACCCGGTCCGAANNACGAGCGCCTTGACGTCATGTGCCCGCGTGGCCGCCGCCAGTGCCTTGACGGCCGCATCGGGCGACTGGAAGGTCTTCTGTTTCAGTGCGGCCGCCCGGGCCATTCCCTCGGATCCGGACAGTGCGATCAGGACGGCAAGCAGGCCGATCAGGACGATGCGGCATGCCGATCCTTTTCTATCGTGACTCCAGTCTGAAACCATGTCGGTCCTCCATCGATGAGCGCGTTTTCAATGATGATCGATCAGCGATTCCCCGCGGGTGCTCTACTTGCGGCCCGGGCCGCCGCCTTGCTGCCTCCCGCCACCTTGCTGCTTCCCGCCGCCCTGCGCAGGAGAAGATCTCTCTGCCGGGGCGTGTCTTGACACGCCGGGTGACGCCTTTGACGGGCTCTCCACTTTGCCTCTGGGAGCAGAGAGGCTCTCGCGTCCCCGGGCA
>DIFQ01000121.1 GCA_002419215.1 Syntrophaceae bacterium UBA5744 | reverse complement strand
GTAGATGCTGCCGCCGCGCTGGAAGATGCCGATGACGGGCGTTCGGCCGCGCGCGCCCGCGTCGCCGTTGCCCCCCGCGCCGATCCCCTCGACCGGCGAGGCGGCTTCGCAGTGCTCCGCGATCCTCTCCCGGATTCGCAGCAGGTAGCGGTTGACGGTGTTGCGGTTCAGCCGGGTCAGGGCCGCGATTTTGTGGGCGTCGAGGTCGAGGGAAAAGTACCGGACCAGTTCACGGAACTTGGCCTCGGAAATTTTCGAACGCCTCACGTATCGGTTAGTCGTTGACATAATTGACTTTTTCCGGATTCGGGCTCTCTCTGTTAGTCCAGTTGCGCCGTGTGGCCATGAAAACGGAAAAGGCCCGATGAGTCAATCGCGCCCCGGTATGATTTTGGGATACGAAAAAAGTATGAGCCGGGCTAATGCTTCCTGCTGAGTGAGGCCTGGAAGGTTTGTTCCGCGGGACTTTCGGGGCAGGCGCCCCCGGCAGACGGGATGGGGCCCGAAAGAAGAAAGGGGCTGCGGCCTGTCAGCCGCAACCCTTTTTATAAGACTGGCGCGCCCTCCGGCGGGCGCATACGGTCATTCTACGCTGAAGATGAAGATCCCTCCCTTGATGTGCCGGTATGACAGATTCCATCCCTGCGTGACGTATCTCGGGATCAACAAGGCGGCGACATCCTTCATCACCTTGACGTAACTGGAGGTCCGCCCGGTCTCTCTTCTGTCCGGATGATTTGCCAGTGCGCTGTATTTCGAGGGCATTTCATAGATGACCTGGAACTTCAGCTCATCGATGTCCCCGCTCTGCAAACCCTTTTCCTTGAGCTTCTTGTCGATGACCGCTTCCGTTTCCTTCGCGGCCTCTTCGATAATGCGATTGTACTGCTCCACGAACCTTCTGGCTGACTCTTCTTTTTCCCTTTTCATCCGTTGCCTCTCCGCGTGCCGTCTCCTGAAGTCGTCGTTTTTCTCCAACTCCGTGATGAATGCATCCCTGGCGATTACCATTTGCGTTCTCCCTGATGAAAAAGATTATTTGAACCGCTTTCTCGTTTTGATCGCATCGGGTTGTCGTGATGAACAGGTAAGGGAGCCCTGGGTACCCTCCCGCATCGACGTCCGTCACCGGCAGTGGTTCACGTCGAAGAGGTCGTAAATTTTTCTGAAGAGCCTCAGGATCTCTTCTTTCTCCACGATTTTTGCGTTGATATTTTTCTCCCTGGGCAGGACCTTCCGCACTTCGTCCAGGCACATGAGGCTGTCCTTCGCAAGTGCGATCGTAATCTGATCCGCCGAATCTTCCAGCACGACCATGTTATGGGCATTGCAGTATTTCTCACCGATGACGTTCACTTTGTCCGAAGAGGATAGATTTCTTGTCAGCGGAACAAGATCGGAAATGTAAGCGATGGATAATTTCTGGTTCATGGCATTTCCCTCGTCTGTTTGACCGCATACAATGGCATCAAGCGTGCCATTTAAATAAAATAATTATTACGAGTAGTTACGTTGAGCTTGCCTTTTCCGCGAGCTGTTCCATTCCGGCATGCCTGCGGCTGATGTCCCTGTAACGAATACGATTTCCATATGAGAGCCAATTTGGGACAGTACACCTCATGTCCGGATTCACCGCGCGGACTCTTTGATGAACCGCATAAACAGAATTCACCGATGAAGGCGGACAGGGCGGGAGAGGGTCAACCGATCCCACTTCGCTGAACCGGGATAATCAGCTCTTCGGTGGGGGGTAGCTGAAGAAAATCGGCAGGAACTTCAGGAGTGCAGAGATCGGGCCCGTGGCCTTCATCAGCTTTTTCATCCTGGGAAGGAATTGCGTACCGGCAATCCGATGAGCCGGTGCCGGGTAACGGGCCAGGTCGAAGCGGCCGCAGGGGACGGCATCTTCGCGGGATGAGGGGTAGGTGTGGAAGGTGATGTAGATCTTCCGCAGATCATCCGGCTCGATCCGGGAGGCCAGGGCTTCCATCAGCTTGCCGAACAGGATCGCCCTCGTGTCGTCTCCGACGGAACAGAGGTCCGTGAAGACGATGCCGGCGACGGAATCCCGCCTGTACCAGCCCCGGAAATCCGTTTCGCGGAAGCCCGAGGAAAAGGCTCTCTGCAATACACCCGCCCCGTCGGGCGGGCCGGAATTCATGTGGATGAGAACGAGAATGAAGGGCTGTCTGGAGCGTCGGGCGCGCTTGAACTCGAGGTCCAGCATCTTGAGGAAGTGCGCCTCGCCATGGAAATCGACGCCGCCCCCGTCGATGTCCTTCTTGTTGGACTGCATCCGGTCTTGCCGCATCGGGGAAGCGCCTTTACTTGCTACCCTGGAAATACCGGTGAAGGGCTTTGACGATGGAAGACTCCATGTCGGCCCCGGAGGCATGGCTGTAGGGCGCCGCCTTCTCGAAATAGCGGATCACGGCCCTGACAATGGCCTTTTCTTCCTGCAGCGTTTCGTGTTTTGCCCGGGAGGCAAACAGATCCTGGATCGGCATACCATCCTCCTGCCCCAGATCGGGTTTGTCTCCTCCATTCCTTCCTCGCCTGGTATAATGCCGGTCCCGGCCGCTGAAAGCAATACGCCGAAAGTATGATTTTTCGCATACAAAAAGAGGGGGCGACTGCTCCAAAAGAGGATGCGACCGTTCCCCCATTTCTTCTGTCTGCAATTCTCTTTCCTGGTCAACCAGTTACTTATTCATGGGGTCTCTAAATAGTTGCCATTCTGCCATGTAAATTGTCATTCCGGACTTGATCCGGAATCCATCTGCCGCATGGATTCCCGCCTTCGCGGGAATGACTCGGTGGGGATGACCTCAGTCATGTGTAAACAAATAACCGCTCTCATTATTGAACTAATTACTGCGGTTCACCGGGAACTTTTTCCTGCCTTCCCCTGTCTAATGAGGCAGAGACACAAAAACGCCGATCCGTTTCGGCAGGAGGAAGTCATGAAAATCTTGATCGTGTTGCTCGCAGCTCTCTGGATCGGGCTCCCTTGCGCTGCCGGTGCTTCCGTGGGCAGCGCCGTGGACGTCAGCATCGTCACGGACAACGGGCACTCGCTTCCCTTCTACCCCCACAGAAGCGCCCATGGCCTCAAGAAGGTCTATGCCGAGGCCGTCAGGGGGGACCACTACCGTATCGTGGTCCGGAACAACCTCAATCGCAGGGTTGGCGTGGTGGTTGCCGTTGACGGCCGCAACATCATCTCGGGGCAGAAGTCGTGGCTGAAAAACAACGAGAGGATGTACATCCTCGAGCCCTATGCCGTCTACGAGTATTCGGGCTGGCGAACGGCACAGGATAAGGTCAACCGGTTCTTCTTCACCGATGCGCCCGATTCCTATGCCGCGGCCTTCGGCGATACGTCCGCCATGGGTGTCATCGCCCTCGCGGTCTATCCCGAGGTCCAGCGATACAAGCGGCCGGCCGATCTTTCCACCACGGCCCCCGGGGCACGCCCGCAGGCCGATGCCGAGGCAAAAGCCTCAGCACGTGGCGAGGCATCGCAGAGTGCCGGCACAGGCTATGGCAGGGAAGAGTACTCCCCCTCGCGCCAGGTCAGCTTCGATCCCGAAGCCAGATCTGTCGAGTCCATCCTGATCAAATACGAGTGGCGTGCGACCTTGTGCAGCAAGAGGATCATCCACTGCGGCACGACCTATGGACGACCCCACAACCGGCTCTGGGACGACTACGGCTTCGCCGCCCCACCGCCTCCAGTGAGGCCGTGAGTCGGCGAAGATTGAAATCGGATGGCGAGCAAGCATCAGGGCAGGGTCGGAAATGATCCTGCCCTGATGCAACTGGCAAGAACTGAACTTTGATTTTCCGCTTCTTTGCGGGCTCGGCCTTCTTCTCGTCGGCAGCCCGCCTCCTTTGCCTTCTCAAGGACCTCAGCGGCAGTCAATGGCGCATCTTTTCTGCTTCGGTAAATTCGATTATCGGGCACTCTTCAACAGGCAATGAACGGCTGTTTTCTTATTCCATGCAGCCTGTGATAATGAGTAATCTGGATCGCCTCCAATACGTGGCTGTCTGATCATCGTATCGGAGTCTGTCACTCCGCAAAGTCACTTCAACCGAGCCACCACGGCATAACTCTGCGGCCACTGCGTGATCCGCCAGGCGCGCACGATCACATCCACGTTGCCGAGCGGCAGGTTGTTCCAGACCAACTGCTCGACATTATTGACCCGGTCGAACCTCCGGGACGTCGCCGTCATGTTCCCGTGCCGCTCGCGCCCGTTGGCGGCGCGGACAATGAGGTCCAGATCGTTCTGCAGCGCTTCGCCGGGCGGATCGGTCCACACGAGGGTGATCTTCAGGTCCGTGCCGGCCCTCGTCACGGGGAATGTAACCTTCTCCTCTTCGCCTGCATCCAGCGCGGTGTCTTCATCCTTGAGGATCAGTTCCACACCCTGGCTGAAGGGACCCACGGTGGCCGCCATATCGACCCGCCCGAATCCCTCGGAATGGTTGGGAACGCGGCCCGACTCCGTGGGGATATACTGGCCGTTGAGATTTTCGGCTCCGTTGATCAGCAGAGCCTTCACCAGGGCGGCGCTCGGGTTCTGAATCCCCTTCTTTTTGATCAGGAACTCGCGGACCAGGGCCACACAGCCTGCCACGAGAGGCGTGGCCATGCTTGTGCCGCCCATGAAGAAATAGAGCGGATCGCTGCTCGACGCCCATCCCTGGTCCGCAGTGTCCCGGGAACGGGTGGAAAGGATGAAGGTGCCCGGCGCCACCACATCGGGCTTGATCCGTCCGTCTGCAGTGGGTCCGCGACTGCTGAAGGCCACCATCCCGTCCTCGTCGTCGGCCATCTTGTCCGACTTGATGGGGTTCGCGGGAAAGTCCTGAGGCCACCAGCCCCCGTAGGTTTCGTTGACAGCCGGGCGCAGATTCTCCGAGGCGCCCACCGTGATGCAGTTCTTTGCCGTCCCGGGCGGGGTGACCGAGCGATCGTTGACCCGCCCGTTGGCATCGGTGTCGCTGCCCTCATTCCCGGCGGAGAAGCAGATGACGAAATCCCGGTGCTTCCAGATGAAATCGTCCAGTTCCCTGCAACTCGAGTTGTAGGAACCATCCCCGGTCATGTAACCCCAGGAATTGGAGTGGATTCTCGCCTTGTCATCCCGATAGGGCGGCAGCAACAGATCGCCCAGATCATCCGGGATTCCCCCCAGGCCGTTCTGGCTGTCGAGGACCGACTGAAGGATCAGCTTTGCCTTCGGCGCCGTGCCCCGCACTTTGTGGCCGAGGGCCGTGGAGTCGCCATCCGCGAGCACCGAACCGGCCACGTGCGTGCCGTGTCCGTCCGGATCATTGGCGCGATTGGCACGCCCCAGCGCATACAGCTTCAGGACCCGGCCTGTGAAAGCCGGGTGGACATTGTTCGTGGCGCCCTTGTCGAAACCCGTGTCGCAAATCGCGACAACTTGCCCCTCCCCCTCGAAAAGCGCCGTCGGCGGCCTGCCGGTCTCCACGCGCAGGATCCGCCTGGCGATGTCGTTGTGCAACTGTGCCGTTCGCACCTCCTCGATGTGCCGGACTTCATCGATCTGGGCCAACTTGGACAGCTTCTGAGCCGTCACCCTGATCCGCACCTTGTTGCCGGCGGGCTTCAGGTCCGCCGGGTCCATCCCGGCGGCTTCCGCCACCTTGTTGCGGATCTTTTTGAAATCGACATTTGCATGGAATACCACGTCTACATGCCTGGGCATGCTGTCAACGCGAGGCTCGACCCTGGCCGCGAGGGTGGTCAATTCGGCGGGGGCTCTGCCAGGGGCCTTCCCTTGCAGCGATGGGGCTATCTTGAAGCCCTGGAGATAGACGTTCACCCATTCGACATAGGGCAGGGCGCGCAGGGGCGCCAGGTCGGTCGGCGGATAGTGGCAAAGATAGGTGCTGTCCGGGACATACTCCAGGATTTTGACTCCTTTGCCTGCCAGCTCGTCCCGCTGCAGCTTATCCATGGGTTTTTTTGTCTGGATGAGGATGAAATTCGACTGGGCCGCATCGCGGCTGTGCAAGCCCAGAGCGCGGATCATCGGTTTCTGCGCCTTGGGATCGATCGTGATCCCGTTGATGGTAATGGATGCCATAGGGGTTCTCCTTTCTGTCGATCGCAGCTGCGATTACGCTTCCGGATGCCGTGATGCCGGGGCCCCGGCAATGGCGCACGCGGAGACATCTGCAGGCACACTCCACGGGCATCCCGGGAGCGTATCGATGCTGAGACCCTCTGCCGCGTGAACGTCGTTTTCTACTGCACGACCTGCGACGGAACGCGCTACCTCATGCTTGAAAAAGCGCGCTACGGGTAACAGACTCCCATGATCTTCTTGTATTCCGCTCTGTCGTTCTCCAGCAGGATCTCCTCGGGTATCGCAGCCAGATTGCTCTCGGAAACCCTTTGACCGCCCCAGAATCTCGACGGATCATAGTGCCGCTGAAAACCCACGATCCCTTTGGCGGGTCTGCCCCCCGCCCTGTCGAGTGACACGATTTTGACGACATTCGCTTTTGCCACCGGCGGCTTGGCATCGGGCCTGCCCTCCGCCGATACGGGCCTCTGCAGCATCCCATTGGCAGACAATTCTGCACGATCGCACCCCAGGGGGTTCCCCGCCAGGTCGAAGTAGCCCAGGAGAACGAACAGGGTTCTCGATGTGGGATTGATGATCTGGAACAGGGTCGTGTTCTCCGGGTTCGAATCAACGTATCCCACCAGATAGGCACCGAACGATCCGTTTTCGGCCGCTTCGATCGCGCAGGACGGCGCCAGGACGAGCAACAGAAGCAACACCGCGACGATTTTCGTGTTCTTCATCATAAACCTCCTTTTCAGAATAGAGTCCGGGATCAGGACCGACCCTCAGCGCACGATGCGTGCTCTTCTCCTGTTCATCAGCATAAAGAAACCAAGGGAAATGCAGGCCATTGCAATCCATTGCGGAGCCGTCAAATGGGCCGCTGCCCTGGGGTTCAACCGGTAGAACTCGATCGCGAATCGGGCGAAACCGGAGAGGACGAGATAATAACCGAACCGCACCCCGTCGGCCGTCTCCCGATCGCGCAGTCGCCACAGCAGGGCCGAGATGCCCAGGTAGGCAAGCATTTCATACAGCTGCGTCGGGTGAACGGGCACCTCCGGCGGGTATTGGCCACGGGGGAACGACAGGGCCCAGGGCGCCGTCGAGGGGATCCCGTGGCAGCACCCCGACAGGAAGCATCCCAGCCGGCCCAGCGCGTGACCGAGGGCAATGGCGGGCGCGGCGAGGTCAAAGGTCCTCAGCACGGGAAGTTTCATCGCCCTCAGCGCCAGGGCGATTGCGGCGCTCCCGAAGACGAACGCTCCGTACCAACCCTGGCCGGGCATCCTGAAAAAAAGCTCGTAGGGGCTCAGTACGAACAGATTCCACTTTTCGATCACATCGTAGACCTTGCTGCCCAGCAGCCCCGCCGGGATCCCGACTCCTGCCAGGACAATCCACAGGTGTCGCGGGTAACGATTCCGGCTGAGCTCGTGCCGCACCAGGCACACCGACACGGCGAGGGCCGCGACGCCGCACAGGAGGTAGCTGCCGATCTCCAGCGAGCCGATGTGTAACCGAGGGTACATAAGCCGACGCTTGCTGGCTGCGGAGGGGCAGGGCACGAACGCCCTGTCCCGGAACCATCCTTCAGGATCAATTGCAGTTTTCGTCGGGAGGGGCGGACTGCACCCACGCGGTACCCAGGCCGACGTTGTTGCAGTTGTAGGAGATCCACATGTAACCGCTCTCGCCCCACCAGGTGTTCCAGGAGTTCTTGATGAGCCATGCCCCCCTGGCATCATCCCAGCCGACCAGGGTGATGGCATGGTTGACCATGTCCAGGCATTGCCAGGTCACGGTGCCGTCCGTGACGGTGGGGTGCCGATCGGCGGCGCTGGGAAGGGGCCATACGGGCTGAACGGTGCCTGACCTCCCTGCCGCGGTTGCCTGATAGATGTATCCGGCTGCGGACTTGACCAGGTCGCCCATGGCATACTGGGTCAACGCACCCCATCCCCCGGCGCAGGCATTGAACACCCCGTTTGTGTAAGCGTGGAACGGGCCGGTGACTTCAACGGAGATGGCGAGGGGGCCATACTGGCAGAGTGCCTGTTTGATGGCCGCAACGGAAGGGATCAGATCGCTGCCGACATACCCCCAGGCAGCGGCCTTGTAGGGCCTCGGGACGCTCCTGCAGGCGCCCTTGAACGCTACATAGGGATAGGTGATCTCGATCGCGCTGCCCGTGCCGATCAGGTAATCGAAGGCCCACCACCCTCCGCCGCAGCTGTAGCCCGAGGGGTTGCAGTCGAGCGTGTCCTGCTCGGCGCTGTCAGTCGGCAGGTTGTTGCTGATCCAGTAGCTGCTTTCGAAGGCGCCGTTCGTGGCGAAGGCCCAGCAGCTTCCGCAGTTCCGCTGATCCTTCACGGGAGTGACCTTGTTCAGGCTTCGCCAGTCGAAGCTGGCCGCCGTGGATGAGCAGGCCGCCGAAACGGCTGACATGAGCTTCGGACTCATCCGTTTCGCCGCTTCGACGTTCTGCCTGATGATCCGGTCTTTCAGGTCCGGCGGGACCACCAGGCCCGTGATCTCTTCGATCTTGTAATCCATGACGTTGGTGTAACCCACTTGAAAGGTATAGTTCCGGGCGCGGATCTGGTCGCGGAACATCTGGAGCTGCGCCTTGACAGCGGGCGGTGCGGCCAGTTCACGCTGCTGGTAGTATTCGAGCGAGCCCTGCCTGACGTCCGCTTTCTGCTGAGACCAGGCGGGCCCTGCACAGATGCCTGATACCAGCACGAGTGCGAACAGCACGCGGAGAATCTGATATCGCCTCATGGTGTCCTCCTTGCTTTCATGAATGAGTGAAGAATAGCCTCGATACGATCAGCCTGTTTATGTCTGTTTCATGACCGGGGGCGCCTGTGAAAGACCCCATTCCTTAATCCTCCTATCCCTCGAGGGGAGAGCCCTTCGACATGCTCAGGGCCGTGAGTCGATTCGACAAGCTCACGACCCTGAGTCGGCCGAAGGGCATGCCGAACGGGACAGAGGTGAGGGTGAACACCCCCCTTCCTCAGATATTGGGGCGCGCGATCATGTTTGGTTCTTTCCTTGCCCGCAAGCCCCGCCCTGTGAGCGGGGAGCTTCACATGAGACTTGATTGCTTCAGAAGGTGGTCGCGGGCGCGCAACGCAACGGACTTCGCTGGGGCCGATTCCTGATATGGGAAAAGCCAGTGAATTGTTTGATGAGCGGATCCCCCGGCCTGCTGTCGGGTCAGCCGGTTGTCTATTGGACAAACCTGGGTGAAAGGAACTTGAGATTCATGGCGCCTCCGCAAAGGTGTGAAAGCCTGTTATGGTTTCCAACCAAGAAGGACCACGATACGTGAAGGGGCGAGAGGAGAGACTAGGGGGAGATGGTGAAAAATATTCGGCTCATAGGGAGATGTGGTTGCATTAGTTAAATGTGTAACGGAAATCGCGCAACTATGCAACTATATTTTTTTATTGAGAAAATGTGGATGAAGGATGGATGGAAGAACGATTGATACTCCAGTCCTTACGCCGGGTACACATTGGCAACCTGTTGCGATGCACGTCAAATCGTGAACGGTTTTTGCTTTTCAAACTTCTTGCTGGGCGTTCCGACCCAGTAATAATTCGGTGTCTGCTCCGGGGGCATGCGTTTCGCGATGGCCTTGTAGAATTTCCGGTAGGTACTTGATTTGCCATCGTTCCAGACCTGCAGGAGCGTTCCGGTGAAAAGACCGTTGAACGTGCCGTCGGAGGAATACTGGTTGTCCTGGCAGCCTGAAATGAGAAGTACGGAGGCTTTCACCGAATCTTCAGCCTTTTGCAGGGCCGGGTCTTTCTGCAGGCTGTCATAAAACTTTTTGTTTTTGCGGTAGGTGCGGAGTGCAACCTCCGGAGGCATGAATCGGTATCGAACCGGCTCGGGGCTGACAGCAGACGACCGGGTGGCGATTGTTCCCTGGTAAAACGCCGCCTTCGTGACGGTGCCGCTGTGGCAACTGTCGGAGAAGACCAGGATTCGAACTCCCGAGGCGAACCTGCCGAGCAGTTTGTAGATCTCGTCATCGATCAGTTCGCCGTCATAGAGGCACCAGGTCTCGTCCTGGTAGTCGTCCTCGTCCTTGTTCCTGTCGGGTACCTGGCCCCCATGACCGGAGTACGAGAGCATGAAAATGTCGGCCGACTTGAGAGTCGTGGCGGCTTTTGACAGTTCTTTGATGACGTTCTTCCTGGTTGCCGACCGCGTGAGGAGAGTCTTCACGGAGAATCCCCTGGACTTGGCAATTTCCGCCATGTCTTTTGCATCGGCTTCACAGGCAAGCAGTTCACCGGACCATCCGTCATAGTGGCTCGGACTCACCGAATTCAGCCCTATAGTCAACGCATACCCCTTGGCCATGACGACGCCTCCTTTCGTGTTTTTCGTAAAGACTCTTGTAATAGTACGCGCACTTCCATTTATCGTTGTGGTCTTTGTTGAGAGCTCTATTAATGTTTGCCTTTTCCCTTCCCCTTGCCTTTGCTGCCCTGTCCGTTGTAGAGGTCCTGGCTTCGCTTCAGTTCGTGGAACTCCTTCGAGCCCGGCTTGATACCCAGGCTCTTGGCGATGACTCCCCAGCCCTTGCCCTTCGAGGATTTGTACTCCCTCAGTACCTGGTCGGTCGGCCGGTGCGACATCTCCCCGAGGCGGAACACGATGTAGGCATCGGCCGGGCTCGACACGTTGCCGATCACGGCCGAGATCTGCGCATCGCCTATGCGGAAGCGGGTCGCAAGCCTTGCCCGGAAGCCCGAGGGGTCCGCCTGGGCTTGGATGTTGAAGTCATTGACCCAGGCGAAATCCTGCGCAGCCTGCGCGGATGCGGCGAACAGCAATACGATGGACAGAGCAAAGAAGATGGTTCGTTTCATGAAGCCCTCCTGCATTGCCCCCTCTCCCCGCTGCGGGAGAGGGCAGGGGTGAGGGGGACTGAATATGATTCACCCTCCCCTTTGTCCCCTCCCGTCAAGGGAGGGGAGTCGAGGGCGCTATTTCTTGCGAGCCACGGACCCCGTCCAAAGATGGGGTTCTCGATGAAGAATAAACCGGGAAATAGTAAAATGAGTCATTGCGAGCGGAGTGAAGCAATCTTCGTTACAGAATCCTGTGTCGTCGATTGCCACGCCTGTAAATAACCAATACCTTAATCTTCCTCGCCCCTCCGGGGGAGAGGATTGAGGTGAGGGGGACTGTTCTTCGTACCTTATCCACCCTCACCCCAACCCTCTCCAACAAGAGGAAGGAGAGGCATTCACCCTCACCCCGACCCTCTCCCCTCAAGGGAGAGGGGGCCTGAATGGAATAGGTTTCAGAGCTCGGCTCGCAATGACCTTCCTTTGTGCTGTGTCTTCCGAGGCATTGGCAACGCAAAGCCGATGACGTCTGCCCGGCACCCTGTTGCTTATAGTCCTTCTGTCAGACTTTGTAAAGGGACCCCCTCTGGATCTCCATGATCTCGCGCGCCAGCTCCCTCTCCAGCTCCCTGTCCAGGTGCGTGAACCGGACGGCGACGAACTCGATGCCGCTGCAGCGCGCATCGTGGGGCGTCCAGACCCTGCGGACTACGGCCGGGATGAGGTGCCGCGTCCCGTCGCTTCCCGTGTAGGTCACTTCGACGGCGCGGTTGTACTCCAAGGGTTTTTCGGTGCCGTGGCTGAAGAGGGCCCCGCCGATGGAGATGTCGATCAGGTTGACCGCCCGGGAGTCGACCTCGATGCGCGTCGACCACTCCGAGCCGGGCCTCACGCGGTAGTGCATCCTGAGGTTGTAGGTCTCGAAGGGGGACGTCTTGCGGATGCAGAGGGCCAGGACCGTCTTGGACCCGTTCAGCGGGTACTCGCGGATGATCTCTTCGAGCTTTCCGGAAAAGCCCCGGCGGTGAAGCTGATCGCCCTTGCGGGTCAGGCGGGTCACCCGGGCGTCTCTGCCGAGATCGGAGGGCCGGACGGGAGGGGTCGTCTGGGAGAGGATGTAGCGGTCCCCCTCGATGTCGTGGACGATCGCCCTGCGGACGTCGATCTTCTCTCTGAGCACATCCATCTCGAGGATGAGCTCTACGTTGGAGCCGGGAGCGATGTTCATGACCGTTGACGGCGGGGACGATGGATTTCTTCCCCTCCTCTTATTAAGATCGAAAAAGATGGGAAATACTTTAAAATTCCGCCTGCCGGAAGGATGCCCCCTGAGCGTTCCAGGGCGGAGGACCAAAACAATGGCCTTCTGTTTCGGTAAGATATATACTGGCAGGCAAGAAAGGAGGGCTCGAGATGCTTCGATTAAAAGAAAACAGAAATGTCTTGTGTGCGGCGGCATGGATCACGGGGCTTCTCTTCCTGGCAGCCTGCGCGACGATGGCGCAACAGGCAAGCCCGAAAGGCGCAAAGATGGAAGTCACCCGGATTTCTCCGCAGGATGCTCATCCGCTGGTTAAATCGGGTCAGGCCCTTCTGGTTTGTGCTTACGCGAATGAGAAAACGTGCAGCACGATCATGCTGGAAGGGGCGATCTTTCTGAAAGAATTTGAAACCAGGCTGGCAGGGCTGAAAAAGGACCAGCCCATCATCTTTTATTGCGCCTGACCCGACGAGCGCACTTCTGCCGGTCAGGCAGAAAAATACCTGGGAATGGGATATGCCAACGTCAAGGCCCTCGGCGGCGGTGTCGAGGCATGGAAGAAGGCAGGGTACAAGGTTGTCGGGAAGTAGGAAGAAATTTTAAAGGCTGCCGGCAAGAAGACGTCAGCGGGCATGCAGTTGAAAAAGGGGGCGGCCTTCATCGGGCCGGCCCCTTTCCGTTTGCTTTCATCTGCCCGATCGTCAATAATCCGTCTGTACTGGAGAGAAGGCGAAGGGAGCCATGAAGAGGGGTTACGACTACGACCTGATCGTCATCGGCGCAGGCATCGCCGGGATGGTTTCCGCCGTGACGGCCGTGAGCCTGGGAAAGCGCGTGGCCGTCGTCGAGAAATCGAGGGTAGGCGGCAACTGCACCAACTTGACCTGCATCCCGAGCAAGGCCCTGATCCGGCTCGGCCACGTAAGCCGCGACATGGCGCACCTGGAGCGCCTCGGCCTTCTGACCCTGCCCGATGGCGGCCTGGACCGTACCCGGGTCATGGCCCACATCCGGGGCATCGTCCGGACGGCCTACGAAAAGGACCTCCCGGAGACCTTCGAGCAAATCGGCATCCGGATGATATCGGCCCCGGCGGCCTTCGTCGATGCGCACCGCATCCAGGCAGGCGGAGAGTTTCTTTCCGCCCGGAAGTTCATCATCGCCGCGGGCACGTCCCCCTTCGTCCCGGAGATTCCCGGGCTTGCCGGCATCGACTATCTCACCAACGAATCCCTTTACAAGCTCGACGACCTGCCCCGATCGCTCATCATCCTGGGCGGAGGCGTGGACGGCCTCGAGTATGCCTCCGCCTTCGGGCGGCTCGGGGTGGAGACGACGGTCGTCGAGATGGCCCCGCGCCTTCTGCCGATGGCCGACGGCGAGGTGGTCGACCATCTGCTCGAGGCGTTGCGCTCCGAGGGTATCCGCCTGTTGTCCGGGACGAAGGCGGTGGCACTCGCCGACAGGCAGGGCAGGGCCGCCCTCACGGTTGAGCGCCAGGGCGTGGCGCAGGAGGAGATCCACGCGGAGAGGGTGCTCGTCGCCGTGGGGAGAAAACCGGACCTGGAGGGGCTCTGCCTCGAGAAGGCGGGCGTCGAGTACAATGCCCGGGGCATCGTCGTCGACAGGTGGCTCCGTACCTCCGCCTCACACATCTATGCCTGCGGCGACATCGCCGGGCCCTACCAGCTGGCCACCACCGCCGAGACCCAGGGGATCGCGGCGGCAACCAACGCCTGCCTGCCCGTCAAGCGCAGCGTCGACTACCGCAACAACGTCTACGTCATCTTCACGGAGCCGACACTTGCCTGGGTGGGCCTCACGGAAGGTGAGGCGCGAGCAAAACACGGGCGCGATCTCCGCGTCTATCGCTTCCCCTACGGGACCATGCGCCGCGCGCTCATCGACGGGACGGGGACCGGGATGGCCAAGTTTCTGTGCGACGGCCGCGGACGCATCGTCGGCGCCCACATCCTGGGCGAGTCCGCGGCGGAGGTCATCCACGAGGCGGCGCTCATCCGGGCCATGAAGAAGCCCCTGCACGCCATCCAGGCCGTGACCCATGCCTACCCGACCTATGCCCAGGCGCTCGTGGGGCGCGCAAGCCAGCTTGCCTTCCTCGACCGGATGGCGGGCAACCCCTTCGTGAGCCTTGCCCTGCACCTGCTCCCCGGCTACGCAAACCGGCTGCATCTGGCGCGGGAGCGCCTGGCGGAGGCGCACACGGTTCCGGCGCCGGCCTTTTCCCCCGAGGCCCTGCCTGCTGATCGGAGAGCCTGCGTCATCGAATCCCGGGTGGCCGGCGGGGAAGTTCCGGTCCTGGATATCCGGGGCGTCCTCGACGGGGCCTGCGAAGAGGCCCTCGCGCGGGCCCTCGAAGAGGGCATCGGCAAATCGAAGAGGATCCTCTTGAATCTCTCCGGCCTTCTTCACATGGACTCGGAGGGGGCGGGGGCGCTCGTTGCAGGCGCGGTTCGTGCCGCCCGGAGAGGGGCCGGTGTGGCGGCCTGCGGGCTTGCGGGGCCCCTGCGCGATGTCTTTCGCCTCACGC
>DIFQ01000036.1 GCA_002419215.1 Syntrophaceae bacterium UBA5744 | reverse complement strand
CGGCTGGCCGGGTGCCGCGGCCGCCGGCCTGGCGTCCTTCGCGGGGAGATTCATCAGGATTTTGGCGAGGTCTTCCGAGTTGGCGTACTGCAGGCGGTAGACATGCATCTTGGATTCGCCCTGGGGAACATCCCGATCGAGAAGCACCACGAATTCACGGACCCGGTTGGCAAAGACCTCCGAGGCCAGCACGATGAGGCTGTTGGTGCGGTCGTCGGCGATGATCCGCATCGTCACCACGGTCTGCGGCCGGCGCGCCGCCTGGTCGAGATGGAAAATGGAATTGAGCGAAGCCGCCGTGTCCGACGCGACGGCGTGCTTGAGCGGGATGATGTGAATCTGCTCGCCCACACCCGGCACATCCAGGGCGTTGACAATGGTGACGAGCCGCTTGATGTTGGACTGGACGTCGGTGATGACGAGCATCCCCGTGGGCGGGTAGGAGAGGATGACGCTCGCCTTAGACACCAGCGGGTCGAGGACCTTCTTCATGTCGTCGGGGCTGGCGTGCTTCAGGGGCACGATCTGGGTCACCACGCGGTCGTTGGGGCCGATGCCCTCTGCCCGCAGCCGCGTCGCGACGCTCTTCTCCCTCGCCTGCTGGCTGGGGACGATCTTGATGACATCGCCCGAGGGGACCGTCGTCAGGCCGTGGATCTCGAGGACGGATTCGAAGACCCTGTAGGCCTCGTCGGAAGAGATCTTGCGGGGTGAAAACACGCTGACCTTTCCCTTGACGGCTTCGTCGACAACGAAGTTTTTCCCGGTGAGTTCGCTGATGAACTTGATGAAGGCCAGGATGTCGACGTTGTCGAAATCGATGGTCACATACTTCCCGAGTTTCTCGTTTGCAGAACCGGGCCTTGCAGGCGCGGCGTTCACGGCGGGAGCGCCGCCGTTTTCGCCCGCTCTTGTCGCCGCGACCTGCCGGGCCGGTGCCGATTTCTTCGGAGAAGGTTTCTTGGCGACTTTTTTCCTGGCCGGCACGTTCTTCTTCTGCACGGGGGCCGTCGCCGGCTCTTCTCCCTCTCCGGCAGGCTTCTGCAGGACGGTGCCTTCCTTGATCGGCTCCGTTGACGTGGTTGCCACCGGTTGAGCGTTTCCGGCCAACCGGGCGGCCGTAACGGTTCCCTGGAAAGTGAAGAGCAGGACGAAAACGGCCAGGGCCGCCGTGATGAGGATCTGTTTTCCGGAAAGGGTCGGCATGCGCATTCACCCTCTAGTTGACGATTTTCTGGTATTCCGGCATGGAGCGCAACGGCTCCAGGTCCGAGTCGCTTTTTGCCCACCCCTTGAGTTCCTTGTTCATCCACAAGGCCACCCTGAGGTGCCACATACTTTTCGGGGCATCCCCCTGGCGGCTGTAGAGGCAGGCGAGATTGTAATAGGGATCGGCCCAGTCGCCTTTGATGTCGATGAGCCGTGTGAAGATGTCGATGGCCTCCTTGTCCCGCTTCTGGGCCATGCAGATCACGCCCAGGTTGTTCAGGGCGCTGAGATTCTTCGGGTCCGCCTCGACGGCCCTGCAGTAGAGGGCCTCGGCCTCCGCCAGGTTCTCCGACTGCTGCATCCTGAGCCCTGCCTGAAAGAGGATCTCGGTGTCCCGGGCCGCGTTTGCCGGCGCGAGACGATCAGGCTGGCGGCCGACCATGTCGACCTTCGCGCGGTGGGCCGTGAAGGCCATGGAAAGGATTCCTTCCTGGTTAGCGGCTTCTTCCTGGCCGAAATAGACAATGAGCGAGAAGGCCGTCGAGGCCAGCAGCACGAGCGAGGCCAGGGTGACGCCGAGGATCAGTCGCTTCTTTCCACGGACCCTGCGCCGCGGTCGGGTCGAGATGATATCCCGGTAGGGCAGATACCGTTCGTCCCTGGCCTTGTGGGCTCTTTTCAGTGCAGCGGTGATGTAACTCATAACACCTTGATGTGCAAAGATTATTCACCCTCACCCCGACCCTCTCCCCTCAAGGGAGAGGGAGACTGAGGTGAGGTTATTGCTAGGCAAACAGCCCTTTCCTTCGTCTTGCAAAAAAGGTTCCCTTTTTCACATCGCTCGACTTCAGGTCCTTGATGGCCAGCTTGATGATCTTGCGGTCGATATCGAGACCGTTGCCGGCATAGGCGATCAGAAGCGCCCTGTCGCAGAGGATATTGATGCGCCTCGGGTTGCCGCGGCTGAAGTCGTATATCGATCCGAAGGCATCGTCGGCAAACGAGAGGCGCCCCGTGTTTCCCGCCACGGTGAGGCGGTGCACGATATAGTCGGGCACATCGTCCTCCAACAGGGCATCGAGGTGGTACCTCACGGAAATCCTCTCGTTGAGCTGCCTCAGCGAGGGCTGGGCAAGGAGTTCCCGCAGCTCGGGCTGCCCCACCAGGACAATCTGCAGAAGTTTTTCCGTCTCCGTCTCCAGGTTGGAGAGCATCCGGATCTGTTCGAGAACATTCCGGGAAAGGTTCTGCGCCTCGTCGATGAGGACAACGGAATTCTTCCCCGCCCCGTGATTGGCCAGCAGGAAAGCATTGAGGGTTTCGATGTAACGCCTCTTCGTCCGATCCACGCCGGCCAGAGGGATCCCGAATTCCTGGTTGATCACTTCCAGGAGCTCCATGTCGGAGAGATAGGAGTTGAAAATGAGCGCCGTCTCCACGGAAGGATCCATCCCGGAGAGAAGCGCCCTGGAGAGAGTCGTTTTTCCTGTTCCGATCCCGCCTGTAACGACGATGAACCCTTTTTTCTCCTTGATCCCGTAAATCAGATGATTGAGCGCCTCCCGATGCTGGCGGCTCAGGAAGAGATACTTCGGGTCGGGTGTGAGGCTGAAGGGATTTTCCCTCAGTTTGAAATGGGAGGCGTACATACCCCTTGTTCTTCCTTTTTAATTATTAGTACATCAAGCGGCAAAATGCCACCCTCAAATTAGGGTATCGGGCATCGGGTATCGGGTATCGGGAAGGAAACAGATTTTACTCAACCTTTTGATTACTTCCGGACCCTATACCCTATACCCGAGACCCTAGACCCATTTACTCAACCGTATGGTTGAGAACCACCTGCCTGCCCGAACGGGTCACCTTGACGGACACGTTGGTCCCGGGCCTGAGGTCCCGGTACAGGGACACGAGATCAGCCACCCCGGTGATGGTCCTGCCGTTTACCTCCTGGATGACATCCCCATTGACGAGCCCCACGTTTTCGAAAAGACTCCCGGCCTGGATCTCATTGATGATCACCCCGTCGGTTTTGCCCGGAGAGCCGGCTGTCACGTTCGGTGTCACCCGGGCCTGGTTCAGCAGGCCCGCCAGTTCGGCGGTGGAACCCGACGGCCTTCCGGCCGGAGGGCGTGGCGGTCTCGGTGAAGGCGCTGCTCCCGGAGTCACAGCCGCCCCGGGCCGGGCTTGACGGTTGGTTCCCGTCGATGCGATCTCCTTTTTTTTCAGGACCTGGTCCCTGTCGCCCATTCGCAACACGACGGCGTTTCTCGCGATCTTGACGATCGTCGCACCGCCTACCTTGTCTCCGACCTTGTAGAGGCGCTGCCGCTTCTTGTCCCTTTCCTCGATGATGGCGTAACCCTTGCCGTCCTCCCCCGCGATCGTGCCGTAGAGATCGAGCTGAAGGGTCGTGGCTTCGAGAGAATTGGGGTCCATCTGGTCCACGGCAATGGGCCGGTCCGTCGTCCGGAAAAGGTTTCTCTCGACGATGACGGCATAGGCCTCGAGGGGGTCTTTCGTCATGTCTGCAACCGGCGCGGCTGCGGGAGCCTGCGGCTCCGGCTCAGGGGCCGGCGAATTCCATTCGATGAGCCGGTAGGCGATGTCGACGGCCAGATACACGACAACGGCGATCACGAGGAGGACTATCAGCGTGTGTTGCCTGTTTTTCATGAAGGCTCGCATACCGTTTTCCTGCACTCAAATGGGGGTTACGACGGGGCTGGCAACCGTGCCGCCTACATCCACGGCAAAACGCTCCTGGCCGGCGGAAGGCAGATTCACGTCACCCCGCAGGGCGATCTGGCTGCGGGAAAAGTCCCCCTCCAGGCGGATACTTCCCCGGAACTCCCCCTGGAGGTAGTCGCCTGCCACCTGGAGCCGATTCACCTGGATGGTCCCATTGCCGAGTTCCATGTTGCCTTCCATTCTCGTAAAAGTCATCTCCTGCAGGCCGAACACAGGGGCCTGGAGGGAAATCAGCCCGTTGACGAGCGCCAGTTCCATGTGCCCCGACCCGGCCGCCCACTGCCCCGGGAGCCCTTCAAAGTGGAGCCGGCCGTCCACACGGCCCCGGACAACGCGTCCCAGCAGCTCGGCAATCCAGGGGCAATCGGCGGCATTGATGCTGCCGAAATTGAGATCGGCCAGCAAGGGGCCGCTGGCGGAAAAGCGATCCCTGAAGGCAATGTCGCCGTCGATCCTCCCGCCCATGGACGCCGCCTGGATGCGAAGGGCCAGCCGTCCCGTCAGGAGAGGGAGCAGTTCGGGGTGCGCCGTGACCGTGTCGGCCTCGAACCTCAATCCCGTGCCATGCTTCGTCTGCACGGTGAGCCCCGTCAGCGTGACCCCGAAGGGGAAGGCAAACTCGGCAGAGTCAAAGCGCACCAGGGCCCCCGCCTGGTTTTTCGAGATGGCGGAAAGCACGAGCGAGCGGACGGCCTCCGAGGGCATCCGCACCCAAGCAAAGAGGACGATCGCCGCCAGGGCAAAGAGACCATAGGCGCCGTATTTCCGGATGGCTTCCTTCATCGTCTCCGAGCCTAACCTCCCTGCCGCGAAGGTCCCGCACCCGGCCTGGCGCCGGGTGAAGCCTGATAGGTGGCCAACTGGACCGTGGCGGCGAGGTACTCGGAACTTTCCATGCTCTTGCGCACGGTGAGCTTGCGGACCCTTACGGCATCCCGCGGCGAATCGGCGTGGTAGAGGAACTGGACAAGCTGTCTCAGCGTGATTTTGTCGAGAGTGACATCGGCCATCGCCTCCTCGTAGGTCCCGGAGCTCATCCCCCTGGAGGGATTGATGGCTTTCACGTTGGGTCGCACGCCCGCCTCCCGGGCCTTTTGTTCCACGAAGGCATACAGGGTGAAGTTGGGCGTCCTTGCGGCCATGGCCCTCTGGATGGTGTCCGTGTCCCGCTTGAGGACGCGATATTCGGCCAGCTGGGCGTTCATCTCCTTGAGGATCTTCTCCTGGGCGTCGATGGCCTTTGCCACGCGCTCCCGCTCCTCCCAGAAGGGCAGGATCGCGAACTGGACGAGAACGACCAGGACCACGATTCCCGTGCCGGCCAGGATATAGAGCTTTTCCCGTGCTCCCAGGTTGTCCCAGTACTTCTTCATGGTTTCTTCGCCAGGGTCGTTTTCAATTCGAACTCCACGCGGCTTCCCTGCTTCACGGTGGAGGAGCTGACGGCGACACTCTCGTACCGCCCCGTTTTTTCCAGTTCCTTCTTGATGGTCTCGGCGGCGTCGAAGCCCGCGGCCTCCCCCCGGATGTCGACCCGGTTGCCGTCAAACACAAGGGACGTGACGGCGAAATCCGTGGTCTCGGGGACCTTCTCGGAGAGGTCCTTCATGACGCCGAGGACGGAGCCGCCCGAGGCCGCTCCCCGGGACACCGCTGCGAGGCGCTTTGCCTCGGCGATCTTCGTCCGGAATTGCTGGGCCGGGTCGACAACGCGTGTCACCTCGGGAAAGTTCCGCTGCAGAAGGGTGGTGGTCTCGGCCCTCAATTGATCGAGGCGGGCTTTGTCGGCAAAGTAGGACAGCGCCAGATCGCCGCCCGCAAGGAGGAGGATCAGGGCCGTCACGGCCCCCGCCCACTTGAGGTTGACGCCGAGGTCGAGCTTGAAGGCCGGGCCCTTGCGGCGCAAGCTGCCTTGCCGGAAATTGAATCCCGCATCCTTTGCCAGGGGCCGCAAGGCCAGGGCCAGGGCCCCGTTCATGATCATGGAATCCCAGCCCGCGTCGTCGCCCCCGACGGGTTTGATGCCGGCAAGCTGGGTCACGTTGACGCGTTCCACGGGAGCCGCAAGGGCCCGGGAAAGATCCTCGGCCAGCTTGCGGTACAGACCGCCGCCCCCGGTCAGCCAGACCGTCGCAGGATCCTCATCGACGAGCCCCGAGAGACGCAGCGAGCTCATCGTGTTTTTCAGGGATGCAAAGAACTTCTGGCAGGCCTCGGTGATCTGCTCTTCGGCCGGTTCCGTGTCGCCCCGTCGCTTGCGTGTTTCGGCCTCGAAGAAAGAGATCCCGAGGGTCTCCGAGAGGGCGTTCGTGACCTGGTCGCCGCCGAAGGGAAAGGAGCGGACCTGGAGGATCTTGCCCTCCTTGAAGAAGACGCCCGTCGTGTCCGAGGCGCCGACGTCCAGGAGAAGATTCAGGGAGTCCGCAGATGCAGACGCCATCAGACGTGCGGCAACGGGAACCGTGTCGACGTCGATGGTCTCGGCGTCAAAGCCGTACTCGGACAGCAGCGCGATGCGGTCCTGCACCTCTGTCTTGGGGACTATGGCGGTGAAGAGATCGGAGCCCTGTGCCTGCCCGATGACCGTGAAATCGATGAGCACGCTCTCCACGGGGAGAGGAATCAGAGACTCCAGCTCGAAGGGCAGGGTCTGGAGGATTTTCTTGCGGTCCTTGAAGGGGAGCTTGATGTTGCGGAAGGAAAAGCTCCTGGCCGCAAGCGAGGTCTGGCAGGACGGCACGGTGAGCACCGGCACTTCCTGGATCCGCCGCAGGGCTTCCCGGATGCCGCCCGTTCCGGTGAACTCGACTTTTTCCCAGGCAACGATGCGCGTGCTGCCCCTGAGACCCGCCTCGATGAGAACAGCCTTCAGGCAGCTTTTGCCGATATCGAGCCCGAGAATGTGCTTAGCCATCAGCCGAGCCTCCATGCGACAACGGAGAGTTTTTTCCCGCTGTCGCGCTTCACGATACCACGGATGGTGCGCTTCATCGTCCCCAGATGGCCCTTTGCGGCGATCTGGAAATGCTCGCTCTTCGTCACAACGGTCACCGAGTCGATGGCCGTGTTCTCCAGTCCCGGGACCCTTCTGTACCAGGAGGTCTCGGTGAGGCTGTTCGCCGGGTTTCTCCGGTAGTCGTCCATCCGGTTGGCCGCATCCTCGGTGATGGATGGCGCAAGGGCCCGGAGCACTTCCTTCGGCGCCGTGTTGATGTTGACGCTTCCTTCCCCCTGGACCGTCAGGAGGCGGGCCAGGCCGGGCCTCTCCGCCGTCCCGTAGAAAAGCTCCCTTGTGACCCCGCGGACCATCAGTAACTCGTCGATGGATTCCATGGGACCGTTCCGGACGGCGTAAGATTTGCCAAGACCTTGATAATATGCATTTTCTGCACCAGTCGCCGTTACCTCCGAATCCGCGTCGATCCAGTCCTTGATGGCATTCAGGAGGTCTTCAATTTCCTGCTCCTGGATCTGGAACTGCGGCTGGGTGAGCAGGCGCGTCAGGAGCCCCTTTATGGCGCCGTTGAAGTCGTTGCCGGCGACGAGCTTGTTGATGTTGATCTTCCCGGTCTCGTCCTCGATGACGAGTTCCAGATAGCCGCCGTCGAAATAGCTCTTCGACTGCTCCGTGAGCGCTTCCGTGCGCGCCCAGGCCTCGTTGAGCGTGTCCGCGTCTCCCCGGTCCTCGGAAAGAAGCCCCATCCCTGCGAAGAGCCCCGACTTGGCGATGTAGAGGACCCGGATCCCGTCGCCGAGATTGGCGGCCTCGTGGACCTGCGACCTCGAGGAGACGTTAAGCTGCAGGGTAAGCACCACGATGACGCTCACCATGAGCAGGACCAGGATGAGAGCGACCCCCTTTTTGTTCGTTATCGGGTTTTTCATCTTATCACGTTTTGGTGGAGCCCGTCAGGAGCAATCGCGTCATGAACTTGTACGGTTTGGCCCCGTCGTCCGGGTTGATGAAGTTGAGCTCGATGAGGATCGACGAGGGGACATTGTTCCTCTGGCCCTCCGAACCCGTGCGGCTGTCCCACTGGGGGTATTCCCGGCCGCTGGCGTCATAGAAACGCAGGTTCACGAACTGCAGGCGCCGGCAGAGGATGTAGCCTTCGCCGCCCGAGGAGCCCTCGCCCTGCCTCAGGACATCGCGGCGGATGATCGAAAAACCCCCCGAGTCGGGGTCGCCTTCGAGCTCATAGCTGATCTGGGCAACGGCCATCGAATCGCCCGGACCGCTGAAATCGAGGTGTGCCCGCGAAAGGAAGGATACGCCCTTGAGCGGGAACTTGCCCGTGGGATCCTTCTGGGTCGTGAATTCGTAGGAGTCCCTTTCCTTGCAGGACGACTGCAGGTCCAGGACCATCCTCTCCAGGGTGATGCGGGCCATGTAGTAGATCTCGTCGCCGTACTCGAGGCTCCGCACGATGCGCATCGTGGAGATGTAGGAGACGTAGATCGTCGAGAGCACGACGGCCAGGATGGCGATGGCCACCAGGATTTCGATCAGGGTGAAGCCGCGCCGCGAAGCGGCACGCTTCGCTGAGGGACCAGGGTGTAGGGTGTAGGGTGTAGGGTGTAGGCAAAAATCCCCCTCTTTCCCCCCGATAAACGTCACAAACCTTAATCTTCCTATCCCCTCCGAGGGATAGGATTGAGGTGAGGGGGATTGATCCCCGTACCTCTTTTCACCCTCACCCTGACCCTCTCCCCTCAAGGGAGAGGGAAATATTCGTAAGGATTTCCCAAAGAGGGACACAGGGGGATTTAAAGCCTTGTGGCTTGTGGCTTGTGGCTTGTGGCTCTTTCTCATGGCTCTTGAACCCATGAACCCTTGGACCTTTGAACCTTATTCTGGTTTATATTCTTCACTAGTCACTAATCACTAATTCACTAATCACTGTTGTAAAGTGATGGGCCGGTAGAGAATCACCTTGTAGGGCCTCTTCGGGTAGTAGTCGTGAATGACGGTGACCTCGATTTTTCTCAGGTAGCTCGATCCCGGCCCGGGCGGCTGGGTGATGCCAACCGTCCAGGAGTAATCGGGAAAGTCGTCTCCGAACTTCCCGCTTGTCTGGCCGGTCGAGAGATTCTGCTGACCTTCCACTTCGGCCATCCGGCTCTGGGCCAGCAGGGCCAGAGTCGTCATCGCCCTGGATTCGTTTGCCATGGCGATGCTCTGGGACTGGGAGTGGAACACCGTCACAAGCACCGTCGCCAGGATGGCCATGGCGATCATCACTTCGAGAAGGGTGAAACCCTGCCGCGAAGCGGCACGCTTCGCGAAGGGTACAGGGTACAGGGTACAGGGTACAGGGCGAAGATGAAATCCCTCTTCTTTTCCCCCTTTGAGAAAAGGGGATACAGGGGGATTTGATTTCTTGCGCTTTTTCTTATTTTCCATTTTTGACACAAGCCACGAAACACTAGCCACTATTTACTGATCACTGGCCACTCGCGCTTCCGCGCGACTGCCACACATCCACGTACTTGTCCTGGACCTCGAAGGTGCTCAGGAAAGGCTGGAAGATCAGGGTCATGGTGCGCTCATCGTCGGTGAGGTGGATCACGGAGGGCTGTACGTATCCCTGGCTGAAAAACCGGATGATGACTTCCCCCTGATTTTTCTTGCCTTCGTCGGCAAGAGCGACATCCGCAATTCTCACACCCGACGGCAGTGGGCGTGCCTGGCTTCGCCGCACGGTCCTGTTTTCCGCCGTCATGTCTTCACGCGTGTTCCAGACCCGGCGCTGGTCCAGGTCCAGGTGCAGGTAGTGATCAACCTGTTCGCGAACGGCGCTCGCCTTCAGTTCACGGGCCGTCCCGGAGAGGTTGCGCACGGTCGACCGCATCCGGTCGCCGGTCAGGGTGTCCTGGACCCTCGGGATGGCCAGCAGAAGAATCACGCCGATCAGGACGATGACAACGGAGATCTCGATGAGGGTGTACCCGTTCTCACCGGTTGATCGCGTAGACGAAATGTTTCTCATGTTTTTCGAATTCTTGCCCTGCCGGACCATCATCTGCGCAGGCCCTCCTAAGAATAGGAAGTCAGGAAGCGCGGAAGAGCAGAAGAGCGGAGTGGATGCAGGATTATTCTTTTTGACTTATCCGATCTTCCTCACTTCCGATCTTCCGATCTTCACAGGCATGATGTCGGAAGGCGACCGCAAGGCACCCGACCAGGCGCGCCTTCGGCTAAAGTCCAGCCTAGTCCTGCGACCAATTGTTGATGTCCTTGTTTTTCCCGTCGCCGCCCGGCTGCCCGTCGGCGCCGTAGGACATCAGGTCGAACTCGCCGTTGGCGCCCGGGCAGAGATAGGCGAAATCGTTCCCCCAGGGGTCCTTGATCAATTTGCCCTTTTCCAGGTAGCCGCCTTCGCGCCAGTTCCGCGGCACGGGGGGGATGCCGGGCGCTTCCACGAGGGCCCTGAGCCCCTGCTCGGTCGTGGGGTAGAAGCCGTTGTCGAGACGATACAGCTTGAGCGCCGTCTCGATTCCCTCGATCTGGATGCGGGCTTTGGTCTGACGCGCCTCGTCGGGGCGCCCCATGATCCGCGGGATGATCAAGCCGGCGAGGATGCCCAGGATGACGATGACGACCATGAGCTCGATCAGGGTGAAACCCCGGCTGGCCCGCCGCATTTGATTCTTCAGGGAGATCAACTGTTGCTTCATGATGCCACCGCCTTTTCCGTCCGGTCGGGTTTATCGTACAAGCTGATTCATTTCGAATATGGGCAGAAGGATCGACACGACGATGAAGCCGACAGCCAGACCCATGACGAGGATCATGATCGGCTCCAAAAGCGAGGTGAGCACTGTGATGCCCGACTCCACTTCCTTCTCGTAGGCCTCGGCGATGCGGTAGAGCATGGGCTCCAGGTTCCCGCTCTGCTCGCCCACGGAAATCATCTCGACGGAGATCGCCGGGAAGAGACCGCTGCGGGCAAGCGGTGCGGAGAGGCTCTGGCCCTCGCGCACGTCGTTGCCGGCCTGCTGGATGGCATCGCTGATGAGGGAGTTTCCCACGATGTTCCGGACGATTTCCAGGGAGGCAAGCAGGGGGACACCGCTCTCCAGGAGCGTCCCCAGCGTCCGGCTGAATCGTGCAACGGCCATCTTTCGGTTAATCGGGCCCACGACCGGGAGCGCAAGCAGGATCCGGTCCAGCAGCACCCGGCCTTTCTGTGTTTTCGACAGGAAGTACTTCAGGGCCACAAACGCGCCGATGAGCCCGGCGACGATGACCCACCAGAAGGTTTCCAGAAAGCGGCTCACGCCGATGAGAATGATCGTGATGAGCGGCAACGCCTGGTGCATCTCGTCGAAGATCCTTGTCACGTTGGGCACAACGAAGGTGACCAGGAAGAACAGCACTCCGCTTCCGATGAGGAACATGAACAGCGGGTAGGCAAGCGCCGCCCGGACACGGCCTTTCAGGGCCTGCTGCTTCTCGTTGAAATCGGCGAGCCGTTCGAGCACGAGATGGAGCGTGCCGGAGGCCTCCCCCGCCCGGACCATGTTCAGGTAGAAAGCCGGAAAGACCTCGGGGTAGCGGGTCAAGGTGTGCGAGAAGCTGCTGCCTTCGTTGACCTCCTCCCTGATCTGGGCGAGGATCGTCTTGAGCTGGGGGTGCGATGTCTGGTTGATCAGGGTCGTGAGCGACTGGACCAGGGGCAGCCCGGCACCCAGCAGCGTTGCCATCTGTCTCGTCATGACCGTCAACTCGCGGGACCCCACCTTCCGGAACAGGCCTCCCAGGGGCTGCCTCAGGGGGCTGCTCTTCTTCTCCCCGGAGGCCTCCTGCAGATCGGTCAGGTAGATATTGCTCTCGCGCAGCTTTTGCCTGGCCGCACCCGTGCTCTGGGCGTCGATGATCCCCTTGAGCTTCTTGCCCTTGTCGTTGAGGGCCGTGTACTCGTAAACCGGCATAACCGCGCTAACCTGCAAACATTTTGCCAATTGCGAACATTATTATTCGTTTAACACAGGAAAGGGGGGAATGCAACCGACGCACCCGTTGCACCCTCGAGAGGACCAAGTGCCTTTTCCCGCTTCTTAGTCATGGAATTTGCATGGAAATCCCTTGCATGAGGGCGCCGGGAGCCTGAATCGGCACGTATTAACTTTTTGCCAGTTATCTCGAGCGCTTATCATGCAGCGCGATGCGCGTTCATCCGCACCGCTGCACTTCAATCTGGGGAGGGAACGTGGGGAAACATTTTCTCGCTGCGCTATTCGTCCTGGTGACCGGATGCGCCTCATTGCCGCCCACCATCGATCAGGGCGAATACCAGGACTACCGGTACGGGTTTATCGTCCGACTGCCCGATGACGGATGGGTCATGACGAAGACCGTCCCGGAAAGCTTTTCCGCCTATCTCGTGACCGAGGCCCCCGAGCGGGTCCTGCTGCTTCTGCACAACCCGCAGACCCGCGGGCTCATCGCGGTCCGGGGCGGGACGCTTTACCTTTCCTACGAAAGCGCCCTTACATTGCAGGAACGGCTCACGGAAATGATTGAACCCGTCCTGGATGTGGACTGGTCCCGGCTCGTCCGGAATTTTCCCGAAAGCAGGGGCTCCTATCGTCTGGGCCACTGGGACGCTTCGGGACTGCAATGGCAGGAACGTTCGGGAAGCAGGCCGCTCGAAGGCATCAAGCACACCTCCATGGGCTATTACTATCCGCTCAACGGGGAAACCCGCTATGTCACATTCTATCTATTTTCCGAGCCCGACATGTTCGATCGCAATGTGACGGTGCTTCAACGGATGGCGGGAACCTTCTCGAGCGGGGAGGTGTTTAGCTCGCGGCAATATGGCTGGTGAAAAAAGTGTCTGAGTGCCAAAGTGTCTGAGTGTTTGAGTGAAGAGAGATCGTTGCTTTTAATTTGTTCACTTAGACACTTCTACACTTATACACTCATTCACTTCCCAAGCGTGGTCGGTTTCGGCCTGGCCTGGCCGGGTGTGATGCCTTCGTTGTGGGCGGCCTTCTCCATGGCCTGGTCCACGAGGGCGACAAAGGCCTCCAGGCTTTCTTTTGCAGCTTCGCATTGCTCCGGCGTGACGAGATCCCCCTGTTCGGCCCGGAGCCTGGCCGCCAGCTCCTCGAGTTCGATCTGGCACTGGATGATTTCGCCGAGATTCTCGCTTTTGAACCCCACCTCGAGCATCGTGGCCGAGAGCCTCAGTTTTCTCAATGATTCAATCTTTTTCGCGGTGCCTGCCCCGGACATTTCTACCCCTTTCTTGACAGGATCAGCGACCAGGAGGATATCCTGCCGCTCGTGGAGAACAGGGTGCCCCGGTTGATATAGCGGTCTGACGATTCCTGCAGCAGGAATTCCGTGCCCGTGTAACGGGCGTCCGTGGATGTGCAGGAAGACAGGATGGCGTCGCCGATGACGATAAAATGCCCTCGAAGCGTCCCGAGGGCCGGGTTTGCCGATTCCCAGGTCGTGAAATCGGACCCTTCGGCGAAAGGGACGATCCTGTAGAGGTTTTCAATCTCCACTTTCTTTCCGTCCAGGCGGAGGGTCATGCGACCCTTGTTGAGCCAGACATCGGGGCTGTGGGTGACCCTCGTTTCCCCTTCGAGGGAAGCCCGGTTCATCGCCTCGTCAACGTATTCGCCTTTAGCCGTCCAGAGGCCTTCCTGGAATAAAAACGTGTGCACCGGCGCTCCCCCCATCATCCTTCGTTTCGCTACTAGTTATCAGCCCGGGCCCCGGGGTGTCAATGGCGGAGTGGCGTCGCGCAGGGTACAGGGTACAGGGTATAGGGTATAGGGTATAGGGGTTGAGGGGGATTTCTTGATTTCAAAACCCTGGACCCTTGACCCTGAACCCGTTACCCTTCACTGCAACCAAAGGCAATCATTGCCTGATGGGCGGGGGTAATGGTATAGACACGGATCAGCATGCCAAGTCAAGGAGCGGTGATGTGACCGGGACATTCGTGAACACGGGCGCCGTGGTGGCGGGGAGCCTCCTGGGCGTGATGATCGGAAAGCGGCTGCCCGACCGGATCAAGACCATCGTGATGCAGGCCCTCGGGCTTTCGGTGATCCTGATCGGCCTCCAGATGGCCCTGTCGGGCACACGGCCGCTGCTTGCCATCGGGTCCATCCTGCTCGGCGCCGTCACCGGGGAGCTCCTGGATATCGAAGGGCGCATCGCCGCAATCGGGGAGTGGCTGAAACGGCGCTTCCGTTCAGAATCATCCACCTTCGTCCAGGGTTTCGTCACGGCTTCCGTGCTGTACTGTACGGGAGCCATGGTGATTGTCGGTTCCATCCGGGACGGAACGGTGGGCGACCCGAGCATTCTCTATGTCAAATCCCTGCTCGACGGGGTGGCGTCCATTGCCTTTGCTTCGTCGCTGGGGCTGGGGGTTGCCTTCTCCGCCCTTTCGGTTTTCGCGGTCCAGGGGGCAATCACCCTGCTTGCTTCACAACTCATTTTCCTGCAGAATCCCGGGGTGATCGAGTCCGTAACCGCCACGGGCGGCCTTCTCATCCTGGGGATCGGCATCAACATCCTCGAGATCAAGCAGATCCGCGTGGGCAATCTCGTCCCTGCCCTGGTCTATGCGGCCATAGCGGCGCTGTACGTCTAGCCGCTTCGCGGCAGTGACCGGTGAAGAAAGTGTCTGAGTGTCTAAGTGTCTGAGTGAAGAATGACAAATCCTCCCCGGCCTTCCTTTTGACACCGGGGGCGCATCCCGATCAGGGTGTGCAACCATGTATGGTTCGTTCCTTGCCGGGCTGCCCCGCGAAGCGGACAGGGCGGCAAAGGGGGATTTTCTCAACCAATTACTGCGAAAATATTGCCACCTTGAAACAGGAAGGCCCCCGAAAAGGGGGCCTTCCTGCAGAAGATGAAAGGAGATGGGAGTTGGATGTATTGTTGTCAGCCCTGTTACGGGTCTTTTTGTTCTCAATTCCCTCCCGGGGGCTCCCCGAGCTGAATGCCGTATTGAGAGTGGGTTCGTCTGATCTTCTCTACGCGCTCCCGCTTCTCTGACTCGGCTTTGCATTCGATACACTGCTTGGCCGCAGGCGCAACCAGAAGCCTCTTCTCGGATATGGGCTTACCGCAATCCTCGCAAATTCCGTAGACGCCTTCATCGATCCGTTTGAGAGCGCAGATCAACTCCATGACTGATCTTCTTTCCCTGTCCTTCAGTGCATATTCGTATAGCCGCTCGGACTCGAAAGAGGCAAGATCGTACATGTCCGGGAGCAACCCGTTGAGGTTCTCCGTGGGGAACAGGGGCCTTCCGTTTGCTTTCAGGATTTCCTCGATCCGGTGATTCAACATCGTCTTGTAGCGCTTGATTTTCACCGTTGCCATTGTTTAACCTCCTTTTTCTTGAACTCTATTATAGCAACAGGCCTGCCATGAATCCTTTCCGCGAGAAAATTTCCATAACTCCCTGTCGGATAAGAGGAAATGATAGACTTCAAGGCGCCGGCCCCCATCACGTCCTGTTGCCGCCTGGTGTGCCGGATCGGAAAAAGCCGTCGAAAGGAAGGCTTAATATTTCGCTAACATATTGAAATAATAAATTACTTATGAAAGCGACATTTTTGTCGCGAGAAAAGACCGAAAAGTCGTACAAAGAAGGATCGAGGTATGAGGATAAAGGACAAAGATCAAAGGATAAAGGGGAAGAGACGAAGGGATTCGTTGATTTCCGAAGCGGCGAGGGCGGAATGGGTTACCCCGGCATATATCCGTGAATCGGCGATGCGCTTACCTTCTTGATCGGCATTGCGGGGAAAATATTGAGGGATGGAGCGAAGGGGGTGATCTGGAACGGGAAGGCCTGCGATCGGATCGTCGGAAGCATTTCGCCCGACGATCCGATCGCGTTTTCTTCAGCCGTACCCAAGGGCCCCGACACGCAGGACCCGCGGCTGTTATTTTATCCTGTTATTTCCTTTTGCAGGGCGGCATAGAATTCGGCCGCATTGCGAATGACTGCCTCGTCGGCATCGAAGGACGAGCTGTGATGGCCTCCGTGGGTCGGCGTCCCGAACAGGGTGATGAGTGCCTGGCCGCCCTTCTGCTGGACCCGCTCCATCATCAGCGTGATATCTTCCGAGGCATTGAAGGGGGCGCTCGGCACGACCTTCTTCACGGAGGGGAGGGTTGCGGCCACCCGCTCCGCCATGGCGATCAATTCGGGCGAGCTTTCGGCGACAACCGCCATGGCTGCCGGTTTCATTTCGACGGTGAGATCGTACATCCTGGCGGCCCCTTCGATCACGTCGCGGGCCTTCTCCACCATGTACTCATTCAGCTCGTTGGTCACGCCGCGGGTTTCCATGCGGAAGTAGGCCCTGTCGGGGATGACGTTCCAGGTGGTTCCCGCCTGCAGGGTTCCCACGTTGATCCGCGTGGCGCCCTGGCTGTGCCGGGCGATCGCGTAGAGGTTCGAGACAGCGCTGCAGGCGCCCAGCATGGCGTTCTTTCCCTGTTCCGGGCTTGCGGCGGCATGGGTCGGCCGGCCGGTGAAGGTCACCTCGAAGCGGGACAGGGCGAGGAAACTGTGAACGTTGAAGCAGATGTGCCCCGTCTCTTTCACGGACAGCCCGATGTGGCCGCCGAGGATGTAGTCCAGATCATCCAGGATGCCTTTTTCGATCATGGGAGAAGCCCCCGAGAGATTCTCCTCGTTGGGCTGGAAGATCATTTTCACAGTGCCTTTCAGCGCCGCCCTGTTGTCGGCGAAATACTTCGCCAGCAGAAGCCCCGTGGCCGTGTGGATGTCGTGTCCGCACATGTGTGCGTAGCCCGGGTTCTGCGATACGAATCCCTGCCGGGCGGGCATGTGGGTCCCGTCCTGGGTCTCCGTCACCTCGTTGGAGTCGAGGTCGAACCGGTATCCGATAACAGGTCCCGGCTGGTCTCCCTTCAGGGTGGCCATGACGCCGGTGAAGCCGCCCTTTGCCGGGGCAAGGAACTTCTCGTTGGCGCCCGCCTTGAGGGCCCTGTCGTACTCTTCCTGCAGTTTCTCCGCGTCGGGCAGCAGCAGCAGCTTGTCCTCGGCCACGACGTCGCGTCCCTGCTTGACGTCATATCCCCACTCCGTCAGTTTCTCCGCCGCGAAAGCCGTGGCAAAGAATTCCAGCCACGAGGGCTGGGGGAATTTGTGCAGCGTACGGCGCCACTCGACAGCATCCGGGTAGTGAGCGGCGATTGAATCTTGCGGTTTGTAGCTCCCCTTTGCAGACATGTTGAATCCTCCTTTTGTCAGTCAGGTGCAGCGACAATTGCTACCATCGTAACGGGCATCGTCTGTCAATGTCGATGAAGCATCCGTGCGGCTCCCCCTTCAGCCTTGCCAGGAGCAATAGCGCCGCCACGAGAGAGAATGCCCTGAGGAATCGGCCCATCCGTTGAGCTCCGGTGCCCATGGCAGAAGGGTTACTCGATCAACCCGTCACTTCTTGTCGACGATGGCCAGCGTGCATCGGCTCACGCAAATCAGCTTCTCTTTCTCGTCGGTGATCCTGACCTCCCAGACGGCCGTTGTCCGACCGATGTGGCAGGGCAGCGCCGTGGCCGTCACGGTCCCCGGGCCGGCCGCCCGGATGTGGTTTGCGTTGATCTCGAGAGCGACCACGGTCTGCTTTCCGGGGTCGATGTTCATCCACGTGCCGATCCCCGCCGCCGTCTCGGCCAGCGTCAGTGAGGCGCCGCCGTGGAGGGCTCCCTCATACTGCATGGTCCGCTCGTCGACCGGCATGGTGAGGACCATGCGTTCCTTGCCGAGAGCCTTGAACTCGATCCCGAGACGGGCGACCAGCGTTCCTTCGTAACGGAATGGAAGTTTCATGGCAGCCCTCCCTGAGTCTCCCCTCTCGACGCTTCAGGTGCGTCCTCGAAAAGGCGGGTAACCGTTATTTCACGATCTCCAGGGCCTGGATGATCTTCATGATCTGCGGTGTGCCCGTGGCCGGGAAGATCTCCACGGCGTCGGCCAGAAGCCTTGCCAGATGGTACTCGGGGCTCACTCCATAGCCGCCCAGGACCTGCATGGCTTTCATCGTCACGCTTGCCGCCACCTCACCGCCTATGTATTTCGCACGGGCCGAGAGTTTGCCGATGTCGCGGGGCAGCATGCCCCGGTCCAGGCACGCCGCGGGATGGTAGATGAGCCAGCGGGCGGCGTCAATCTCCGTGTCCATGTCCACGAGCATGAACTGGATTGCCTGGAGGCCCGCGATGGGTTTGCCGTAGAGCATGCGTTCCTTGGCATACTTCAGTGCGATCTCGAAGGCCCCGCGCGCGATCCCCAGCCCCACGGCTCCCACGGCGGCGCGGCTTACCGTGAAGGTTGCCATGGCCACCGCCTGGCCGCCGCCCTCCTTGCCGATGACGTTTTTCTTCGGGATGCGGCAGTTGCTGAAGCCGAGCTCGCAGACGTCGCCCGACTTGAAACCCATCAGATCCTGTCTGCGGCTCACGATGAACCCCGGCGTCCCTTTCTCCAGCGCGAGGATGCTGGCTCGCTCGCCCGTCTTGGCCAGGACCAGGACGATGTCGCCCACGCTGCCGTTCGTGATGTAAACCTTCCTGCCATTGAGCACGTATCCGTCCCCGTCGGCTACGGCCGTCGTGTTCAGCGTGGCCAGGTCGGAGCCTCCCGTCGGTTCCGTGGCCGCCACGGCGGCGATCTTCTCGCCCCGGATGATCGGCGGCAACCATGTCTGTTTCTGCTCCGGCGTTCCGTAGTTCTCGAGCATGTACAGCGGCGCCTGGGTCACTTCCAGGATGAAGGCAAGCGACGGGTAGACGCGGGCGATCTCCTCGACGGCGATCACCGCCGGCAGGTGCCCCGCCTTCGACCCGCCATACTCCCTGGGGGAGGCCACCCCGATGATCCCCAGCGCCCCGATCTTCTTGACGAGCTCGTAGGGAAATTCCCCTTTCCGGTCCAGCTCGAGTGCTTTCGGCGCCAGCTCCGTGTCGGCAAACTCGCGCACCATGGCCCTGATCATTTCCTGCTCTTTCGTGAACTCAAACATGGCGATTCCCCCTTCTGTGATTCGACAGTTCTCTTTCCATCGTGATGTGCAGCATGAGTGCACTATTCCTTCGCTTCCAGTTCCTCCACGAGGGCGGGGATGATTTCCTTGAGGTCTCCCGCAACACCAAAATCCGCGATATCGAAAACAGGCGCCTTCGGGTTTTTGTCGATGGCCACGATAAGCTTCGATTTCGCGAACCCCGTCGTGTAGTGGGGCGCCCCGGATGCGCCGATACTGATGAACAGGTCGGGGCTCACGGTCCTGCCGCTCTGCCCGATCATCCGCGACTCGGGGACCCAGCCCGCATCGCAGGCGGGTCTCGACCCCGCCGTGACAGCGCCGAGTGCGCGTGCGAGTTGATCCAGGAGGGCAACACCTCCCGCCTCGTAGAAACCGAACCCTCCCGATACGATGATCTTTGCCTGTTCCAGAGCGCTTTCCTCTGATTCCCGGACCCTCTCGAGGGTCCTTGCCCGGAAGTCTTTCTCGTCGATATCCGGGCTGACGGCGACGATTTCCCCCTCTCGAGAAGGCTCCGGCCTGCCCCTCTCCATCACTCCGGGGCGGATCGTGGCCATGACGGGCCTTTTCTCGGGGCAGACGATTTTCACCATCATGTTTCCCCGCCAGCCGGGGACAACCATCACCAGCTGATCCAGGCCCTCGATCGCCTCGATGCGGAGGTCTGTGCAGTGGGCCGTCAGACCCGTCCCGAGCCTGGCCGCTACGGCGGGGGCCAGATCCGCGCCGACGGAGGTTCCCCCCATGAGGACAATCCCGGGCCGGATCTCGCCGATGAGTCTGCAGAGGATCTTCGTGAAGGCGTCGGCCTGGTAAAGGTCCAGCCGCGCATCCTCGACGACAAATACGCGCTCGGCCCCGTGGGCGACCAGTTCGGCCGCGCTTTCGCGGCACTCCCTCCCGATGGCGACGGCCGAGACCCGCCCACCGGACAAGGTCGCGAGGTCGAGGGCCTTCTTCATGATTTCGAGCGCGACGCCCGTCAGCCGGCCGTCCCGCAACTCCGCCCAGACCAGAATCTCTTTCATGGGATCCTTTTCTCAATCTCTGATGGATTCTTCACTTACGCACTTCCGCACTCAATCACTTTCTTAAAGGGCGTCCATTTCCTTGAGCTTCCGGATGAGCCCCCGTGCGGCCTCCTTCGGCTCACCGCCGATCATCTCCACGTGCCTTTTCCGGTGTGACTGGAAAACCCCCGCAACCCTCGTCGGCGATCCCGCCAGGCCCATCGCTTCCGCAACGAGACCGGCGCATTCACAGGCGGCACAGCCCACCTCGATGATCTCCTTCTTCCCGGCCTCGAGGATGCCGAAGATCGTGGGCAGTCGGTACCGGTTGATCCGTTTCACCACGGCGATGACGGCGGGAAGTCTTACTTCCACGCGCAGGAATCCCTCCTCGATCTCCCGCTCGACAAGGGCCGTCGCGGCCTCTTTCGCGATCTCGATCTTCCGGGCATAGGTGACGCGGGGCCAGCCCAGCGCCTCTGCGAGTTGGGCGGGGACCTGTCCCGTCGCCCCGTCCACCGACTCATTTCCACACAAAACCAGGTCGAAATCGCCGGCGGAACGGATTCCTGCCGCCAGAACGGCGGCCGTGGCGAGGGTGTCGGCGCCGGCGAAGGCCATATCGCAGAGCAGGACCCCCCGGTCTGCCCCCATGGCCAGGGCATCCTCCAGGCACTTTCTCGCCTGGGGCGGACCCATGGTCAGGACGGCCACGGTTCCGCCGGAGGCCTCGCGGATGCGCAGGGCTTCTTCAACGGCATGGCGGTCGACGGGATTGGTGACCGGCGGGATGCCGGCGCGGTTGATGGACCCCGTGGCAGGGTCCAGGGTAATGCGGTCGAACTGTTCCGGGTCGGGAACCTGTTTGATGCAGACGAGGATGTTCAGTGGCATGACGCTGGGCCCCTTCCGTGCCGATGTGTTTTCCTATCTGAAGAATGCTGCGGATGTCAATGCGATTGCACCCGATTGTCTCTCGGGTGGATCATATCACGTCGAGAGCCCGAAGGTCTTCGATTTCCCTGTCGGCAAGACCCAGCCCCCGAAGGATATCCTGCGCGTGCTCGCCATGTTTCGGCGGGTGGGATCTCCAGCCCGGCCGGTTTCCGCCGAAGCGAATGGGAAGGGCAGCCTGAGGCACCGTCTCGCCCCCGGGGAGTGCGCCCTCGAACCAGGTTCCTTCCTTTCGGACATGGGGGTCCCGGAGGGTTTCCTCGAACGTGTTGACCGGCGCGACGCAGATCGTTTCAGGATCAAGAGCGCCCATCCACTCGTCGAGTGTGCGGGAAAGAATAATGGAACGGACCTCTGCGATGATTTCGTCCTGCCGGGGCGGCGCCGACCACTGCTCCGCGATCAATGCTTCCCTGCCTATGATGCGGCACAATGCTTCCCAGAATTGCGGCTCCAGGCAGCCCAGTGAAAGATACCGTCCGTCGGACGTCCGGTAGACGTTGAAGCAGGCATACCCGCCTCCTCCTTCCGTGAGGCCTCGCTTCGGGATGTGGTGCCCTGCCATGTATCGGGACATCTCGAGTGACGCAAAAGCGGAGACCCCGTCAAACAGCGAAACATCGATGGATTGGCCCTTGCCGGTTTTCCCCCTGCTCAGCAGGGCCGCCTGGATGCCGACGACTCCCTGGAGGGCGCCGCCGAGACCGGACATCTGGACAGGCGGGACAATCGGAGGGCCATTCCTGTCTCCCAGCAGGTCCAGGACGCCCGAGAGGGCAAGGAGGTTCAGATCGTGTGCGGGCCTCATCCGGTAGGGCCCCGTCTGCCCGAAGGCGGTGAGCGAGCAGTGGATCAGCCCCGGGTTTGCGGCATTCAGGATGTCGTAACCGATTCCCATGCGCTCCATGGCCCCGGGCCGGAAGGCCTCGACGACGACATCGGTGTTCTTGATCAGCCGAAGAAATATCTCACGGCCCCGCGGGTGCCGGAGTTCCAGGGTCAGCCCTTTCTTGTTTCGGTTGCAGACGTGAAAGAGGCTGCCCGTGCCGTCCACGAGCGGCTCGAAACGGCGAAACAGATCAGGGGCCCGCGGGCTTTCGATCTTGATGACCTCGGCGCCAAGGTCTCCCAGGATCTGGGCGCACATCGGTCCGGGCATCCGGGAGGACAGGTCGAGGACACGAATCCCGTCAAGAGGCAGGGGCATGTTACGCTCCGGGTCTGGGCTGCAATCCGTCGACACACTTTTTCATGAATCTTTTTTGTCTTTCAAGTTCTTTTTTAAAAATAAAAAAGGGAAACGGGAGAGGCAGTTCGAAAAACCCGTTTCCCTTCAGCAGAGTCAGCGTCTTTCATGCACGCGCTTCGCGCGCCAGGGGCCAGGGTTCAGGGGTCAGGGTTCAGGGAAAGACGCGGGAAGAAGGTCTTCACCCTGTACCCTGTACCCGGTCTGCTATTTCTTGGTGTAATCAAACACGCCCTTGC
>DIFQ01000119.1 GCA_002419215.1 Syntrophaceae bacterium UBA5744 | reverse complement strand
TTCATCCCTTAACATACAAGGATTGGGGTGAAGGGGTCTCCGGACATTTCCATTCTGCAATCCTTCCTTTCGCAAACGCCATTCATCAACCTGTTCCCGCTGCTTCGTAAGAGTTTTGGACGCCGGCAATCAGGGAATCCCCTATGGCTTTCCGGGGTGTCCCCTCAGATAATTTGAAGAAAACGCCGCAGCCGTCCCGGTTTCGAACCTGTGCGCTCACTGGATATCCAATCAGCCGAAACGGGCTCGTGCCGGAAGGAGGGGATATGGATGTTCCGACCATGATCGGCATCCGTTCGGGAGCTGCCGACACGACATCCTTGGTTTCATACTTCCCGATCCCCTTTTATGGGATCCTGCCGGTCAATGCCTTCCTCATTCGCGCTGCTCAGCCCGTTCTCGTGGACACCGGGCTCGGTGCCCTCCGGGATCCCTTTATGAACAATCTGCGAACGTTGATCGATCTCAGGGACCTCCGGTGGCTCTGGCTGACTCACACCGATGCCGATCACATGGGCAACCTGCTGCCGATCCTCGCCGAGGCGCCCAACGCGCGGGTCGTGACGACGTTCCTGGGCATGGGCAAGATGGCGCTGCACCAACTGCCCCTGGACCGCGTTTACCTGCTCAACCCCGGCCAGAGGCTCGATGTCGGCGACCGGGAACTGCTGTGCCTGAAACCCCCGACCTTCGATGCCCCCGAGACGACGGGTATTTTCGATACCGCGACGCGGGTCCTCTTCAGCGCGGACTGCTTCGGCGCGCTCATGAAAGAGCCCGCGGAGTCCGCAGCGGACATCGCAGCCGATGATCTCCGGGAGGGCGTAGTGACCTGGACGACCATTGACGCCCCCTGGCTCGCGACAGCCGACAAATACCAATGGATCCGATCCCTGGACAGGATTCGCGGCCTGGATCCGACTGGCATCCTGTGCAGCCATCTGCCACCCGCCATCGGCCTCACCGACACGTTGCTGCTGCACATTGCCTCCGCATATTCCGCAATGCCTTTCTCAGGCCCGGACCAGGCGGCCCTGGAAGGCTTGATGAAGGGCTCCGGGAGTGGCTGAGGTGCGACTCGAGCAGGACTCCTTGTGGCCGTTGCAGTGACAGGTCTTCTTTGAAAATACCAGGAGGTGAAAATATGGAAAGGAAAACCAGAATCCTTGTGTCGATGGTCGTCGCGTCGGTCTTCATGCTGGCCGTCGTCGGGTCCGCGTTCGCCGCGACATACGAATCCCTTGCAGGGCTGAAGTCTGTCAAGGCGATTTTCGACGTAAGGGCCGCAAGCGCGAAGAGCGCCGCCATGCAGCTCAAACTGATCCACGATACTTACAAGGACAAAAACATCACGGCGGTGACGAAAAAGCCTGCTTTCGTCGTTTCCTTCATTGGCCCCGCAGTCAAGCTTATCTCGAAGAAAAGGGAAGGTTTCTCCATGGAGGACCAGAAGGCAATGGATGAAATCGCGCAGACCGTCCGGGAGATGTCGAAGGACGGGATCAAACTCGAAGTGTGTGATTTCGCCGTCAATGCGCTCGGTGTGGATCCGGCATCGATTCTGCCGGAGATCAAGCATGTTCCGAACAGCTGGATATCCCTGATCGGCTACCAGGCCAGGGGCTATTCCATCGTGCCTGTCTACTGATGTCCCGCGGCGGACAGCGCAGGCAAACTCCCGCTGCCGCCCGTGCCACTGCGAGGCCGTCTGGAAGAAGGGGATGCCCTTCACGATCTCGATTCACGGATCCGGATCAGACGGGATCAAGGACGCTGATCAAGGGCGACCCTTCTGCATGGTGCATGTCTCGCAGACAGGGCGGGCGTGAGTGAAGCAAGAAAACAGGAGGTGTGAAAAATGGCGAAAAGTTCTAGGACGATTGGTTCGATTGCTGTCGCGCTGGTATTCATGCTGACCCTCATCGGGCCCGCATCTGCTGCGACTTCCGAATCCCTTGCCGGGCTGAAGTCCGTCAAGGCGATTTTCGACGTGAGGGCCGCAAGCGCGAAGAGCGCCGCCATGCAGCTCAAACTGATCCACGATACCTATAAGGATCGGGGCATCCGGGCTGTATCGAAGAAACCATCATTTGTCGTCGCCTTCATGGGCCCTTCCGTCAAGCTGATCTCCGGGAACCGGCAGGGCTTCTCGATGGAAGACCAGAAGTCGATGGATGAGATCGCGCAGACTGTCCAGGCTATGGCGAAAGACGGGATCAAGCTCGAGGTCTGCGACTTTGCCGCCAAAGTGTTCGGCGTGGACCCGGCGTCGATGCTGCCGGGGATCAAGCACGTGCCGAACGGCTGGATTTCCCTGATCGGCTATCAGGCCAAGGGCTATTCCATCGTGCCCGTATATTGATCGGTCGGGCGGGATATGGAACTCTCTCCGTTTCCCGCCCTTGTCATTGCGAGGAGGCCGTCAGGCCGGTTCGGCAATCCCGCCTTCAAATTTCTCCGTTGTTCCCCCAACCGACAAGCAATCCAGCCTGGCCGAAACGTCGGCAATCCATCCTGCCCCCGCATTTATTCCCGCAAAAATGGCTCTGTGACCGGGAGCGTCTTTTGCGTCCGACAGGGCATGAAAAATGCATTTTCCCTTCGCGCCGCGGTCAGTTCATGCGGGCCGTCCGCTCTGTCATCCCATGCATTCCGATTGAAAACTCAACATGTGAAGGCCATTGCCTGTCGTCGGCAGATGAGCCGTTCATGGAAGGGAGAGATTCTATGATTCGTTTTTCGTTTCGAGGGGTGTTTTCGCTGTGCGCCGTCATCGTGACGGCCTGTTCGCTGACGTTGTCCGTCCCTGCATTCCCGCCCCCGGCCGATGCCGCCGAGGTGCTTCGCATCGTGGCAGGCGACGGGAAATCGTTTTACTCGTATCAGACCCGCCTGGACCTGAAGCGGGGTTCCTACCCCATGAACATCAACGGCGGCACGAGACCCTATTCATTCAGCCTGACCAAGCCCCTTGTCGTCATCGAACCGTCTTACCCGGGGGCGCAGGTCTCCTTCAAGGTGACCCCCAAGGCCGTCGGCACGACCATTCTCACGATCAAGGACACAAAGGGCAATACCATGGTCCGCGAGATCGTGGTCTATGACCCCGGGGCGCAGCCGCTCGCTCTCGGCGCGCTGCCGGGCGCGTCGAACCCCGTGGCGGTCGGCCAGGGGCGGGGGTTCGGTGTTTCGGGCGGCAAGGCGCCCTACACGGTCGTGTCGGCCAACCCGGGCATTGCCCGCGTCGAGGCCCGGACGAACCTCTACATGGTCTGGGGGGTGGCGGCGGGGACGACGCAGATCACCGTCACGGATGCCGCGGGCGCAAGGGTGCAGGGCACAGTGCACGTAAGCACGACGAAACCGCTGAGCGTCTCGGCCGATGCCACGATACTGGCGGGAGGCAGGGGCGAGCTCGTCATCAGCAGCGGCAACCCGCCCTACACGGTTTCGACAAGCCCGCACCTCTCGGCAGCGCTCAAGGGCAATGACGCCCAGGGGCGCCCCGTCTACACGCTCACGGCCAAGTCGACCGGTCAGGGGACTGTCACGGTCAAGGACGGCAAGGGACAGACGGCGAGCAGGACGGTCACCGTCAAGGAATGGGTCACCCTGTCGTTTCCCCGGTTGACCGCCGAGCCGAGGACCATCGACGTGGGGCAGACGACCCCGCTGGCCGTCTCGGGCGGGAAGGCGCCCTACACCGTGACCGCGAGCAATCCCAACGCCGTGACGATCCAGCAGCAGGGAACCGGGCAGTATACCGTCACCGGCCGCCAGGCCGGCGTGGTCGGCATCGTGGCCAGGGACAGCGGAGGCGCGACCCGGGAGCAGTCGCTGATCGTTCGGAACCTGCCGACGCTGACGCTGGCCGCCCCGAGTGCGATGACGGTGGGCACGAACGGCACGCTTTCGCTGATAGGCGGCGCGAGCCCCTTCACGGTGACGGTGTCGGGCAGCCAGCTCACGGTGACCAAGGTCGACGAGAAGAAATACACGCTGACCCCGAAATCGCCGGGCAACGTGGTTATTACGGTAAAGGACGCCAAGGGCACAACGAAGCAGCACGCCGTCGCGATAACCGCCCCGGTGGCGCCGCTGAAACTCTACGTGTCGTCCACCACGCTGAAGCTCGGCGCGACGGGGGCAGCCGCCATCCGGGCCCTGTCGGTCCAGGGCGGTGTTGCGCCCTACACGGCAACCGTTTCCGGCAACCAGCTGAGCCTGACCCAGGTCAACGCCACCCAGTTCCAGATGACCCCCAGGGCAAAGGGGACGGCCACCATCACCGTCAAAGACAGCAAGGGGACGACGGCCACCCAGACCATGACGGTGCAGTAGCGCGGCCGAACCGGAGATTTCGGGAAGGAACACAGACCGGAGTTTATCTGAAAGAAAAAGGCAGGGTCATCGCTGATCCTGCCTTTTTTTGTCTCTTTCCCGCCCACGACGCTGTGCAGTAATTTTCGGACGGACGAATCAATTTGTGCTATTCTGGGCGTGCCGGGTGAGAAGCGCTCTGGTCAACTCGGTAAGGGAGCCCTTAACAGATCCCTGCAAAGCAACGAGAACGCAACATTCGCGAAGGAGGGTGACCATGGGAATTCTGTCGTGGATCGTGATGGGGTTGATCGTTGGGCTGTTGGCGAAATTCATCATGCCGGGCAAGGACCCGGGAGGGTTCATCATCACGGTTTTGATCGGGGTGGCGGGCGCTTTTGTGGGCGGCTATGTCGGGTCCTTCCTGGGGCTCGGGACCGTCACGGGATTCAATATAGGGAGCATCCTGCTGGCTACGGGCGGAGCCATTCTTCTTTTGATCCTGTACCGCTTCATCAAAAAATAGCAGCCCTCTCCTAATGACTTCCCCCTTCACAAAGGGGGACAGAGGGGGATTTTGCCGGGTGCCTTCTAGAAGTTCAGCGGACCATCGGGGAGCTTCAGCGTGCCTCTCATGATGTCGCCCATCGTGTGCCTGATCTTCAGTTCATTCACTGATGAGAGCGCGTCTATTTTTGCCCAATGTGCAAATGTGTGGGCCGTCAACGAATTCACAGTATAATGCTTAAATACACGACTTGACCCCTTCTCTCCCCCCACGGGCTGGCGCTCCTTCGAAACAAAAGGCAGGGTCGGCACCGTCCCTGCCCTCTTTTGTCGGCGGTATATGCTGTCTCCGTCGATCCGGAATTGCGCCTCTCATTTAAATGTCAATAATCAGGCCTGACCCCGTTGCTTGCATAAATAAAATCCATGGATGCAAGGAAAGTTTCGTATTATGATACCCGCTCTGGATGGGGAAAGATCAATCGTTCCGGGTTATTGAGGGAAGGAGGATGAAGCCATGAAGAAGATCGCTGTCCTGGTTGTTGTGATGATGCTTGCCGCGGCGCCCTGTGCATTTGCGCAGGCCCTGGCGGACAAGGCGAAGGCCGAGGGGAAGGTCGCGTTCTACGCCAACATGACCGCCGTCGAGCCTGTGATGGATGCGTTCCAGAAGAAATACGGCATCAAGGCGGAATACACGAGGCTCTCCACCAGCAAGTTCGTGGCAACGATCCTGACGGAGCACGCGGCAGGGAAGCTCACGGCCGACGTCCTGCAGGCGCCCATCCCGGTGCTGGAGCTGCTGATGAAGAAAGGCGTGCTGGCCTCGTACATCTCTCCCACCGCGGCAGGCTACCCGAAGTGGGCCAACAAGGACGGCAGGATCCAGAGCTTCGGCATCGAATACGTCGCCCTGATCTACAACAAGGATCTCGTCAAGGCCGCCGATCTGCCCAGGACCTACCAGGACCTGACGAACGCGAAGTGGAAAGGCAAGATCGTCATGGCCGACCCCGCCTCGCACCCCACGACCATTTCCTGGCTCGTCGGGCTCAAGGAGAACGTGATCAAGTCCGACGCGGAGTGGCGGGCGTTCCTCAAGGGCCTGGCCGCCAACAGCCCCATGTTCGTGGCCTCCTTCGGTCCCACGCCGGCCCCGATCGAGACGGGCGAGAAGCTGATCGGTATCTCCATGCCGAAGTACATCGTCACCAAGGCACCCGCGCCGCTGGACTGGGCAAGGGTTACGCAGCCCATGATGGGGACTCCCCGCGGGATCGGCATTGCGGCCAGGGCGCCGCACCCCAACGCCGCGAGGCTCTTCGTGGATTACTGGCTCTCGAAGGAAGCCATGAAGATCATGGCCGACCAGGTGGGTGAATACGTCCTTGCCCCGGGCGTCTATCCCCCGATTGCCGGGATCGACAAGGCCAAGGTCATCCCGATCCGGGAGCTCTCCGATGATGAGATCAAGAAGTGGGGCGCCGAGTTCAAAAAGATTTTCGCGAAGCAGTAGCAGCTTCGCTGCAGTAATTGGTTGATTAGGAAAGAGCAGAAAAAATCCCCCTGTGTCCCCCTTTATCCCCTTTTGCAAAGGGGGAAGCGCGGGAGGCCTAGCGAAGGCAGGATCATGGAAATCCTCGTCAGGAACGTCTGCAAGAACTACTATTCGGACGGAAAGAAGATCGAGGCGCTGGCCGACGTCGATCTGACCATCCCGTCCAACCGCATCTTCACCCTCCTGGGGCCGAGCGGCTGCGGCAAGACGACACTGCTGCGGTGCATCGTCGGCCTGGAGTCGCCCGATACGGGAGAGATCGCCATCGGCGACGAGGTCGTCTTCTCGGCCGAGCGGGGCATCTTCGTCCCGCCCGACAAGAGGGGGCTGGGCATGGTGTTCCAGACCTACGCCATCTGGCCCCACATGAACGTCTTCGACAACGTGG
>DIFQ01000099.1 GCA_002419215.1 Syntrophaceae bacterium UBA5744 | reverse complement strand
TTCCGCTCTTCATAACTTCCTGACTTCGCAATGCGTTGCGGAAGCCTTGCATCCGGGCATTTTTTCATCAGCCTGATGCAAGAAATGACAGGAAAGAAACCGTCTCTTAGAAAAAGGGAGGATACATATCATGAGAGAAGCCGTAATTGTTGCAGCGGTCAGAAGCCCGGGCGGGCGATATAGAAGAGGGGGCCTGGCGGCCACCCGGGCCGAGGAGTATGGCCTGCAGGTGGTGAAGGGGCTCCTGGCGAAAGTGCCCCAGCTGGACCCCAAGGACGTGGACGACCTCATTGTCGGCTGCGCCTTCCCGGAGGCCGAGACGGGCATGAACCTGGGCCGGGTCCTCGCGCTGGGGGCCGGCCTTCCCATCGAAACCTCGGGCATGACGGTGAACCGGTTCTGCTCCTCGGGTCTGCAGGCCATCGCCGATGCGACGGCCAAGATCCAGGCGGGCTGGTCCGACGTGATCATCGCCGGGGGCGTCGAGACCATGTCCCACATCCCCATGGGCGGCAGCCAGTTCCGGCCCGATCCCGACTGGGGCGACCGGCCCAACACGTATGTGTCCATGGGCATCACGGCGGAAAACGTTGCCGCCAAACACAACGTCTCCCGCGAGGACCAGGACAAGATGGGCGTGGAAAGCAACCGCAGGGCCGCCGAGGCCCTCAAGGCGGGCAGGTTCAAGGACGAGACCGTCGCCATCAAGGCATGGAAGTACAAGAAGGACGCGAGCGGCAAGCGGATCCGTGAAGAGGTGACCTTCAGCGCCGATGACGGCGTGCGCTGGCCGACGACGGCTGCGGACCTGGGCAAACTCAAGCCTGCCTTCAAGGCGGGGGGGTCCGTGACGGCGGGCAACTCCTCGCAGATGACCGACGGGGCCGCCTTTGCGCTGCTCATGACGGCGGAAAAGGCCAAGGCCCTGGGCCTCAAGCCCCTGGCCAAGATGACGTTCTATGCCGTGGCAGGCTGTGCGCCCGAGGAGATGGGCATGGGTCCGTCCGTGGCCATTCCCAAGGCCCTGAAGCTGGCCGGTCTCAAGTCGGACGACATCGACCTCTTCGAGATCAACGAGGCCTTTGCCTCTCAGGCCATCGCCTCGTGCCGCCTCCTCGGGATCGAGGAGCGCTACTGGAAGGGCGACATCAACCCCAACGGCGGCGCCATCGCCCTGGGACACCCCCTGGGGGCCACGGGAGCCAAGCTCACGGCCCAGATCCTTCACGAGGCCAAGCGCCGCAAGGCCAAGCGCTGCATGGTATCCATGTGCATCGGCGGCGGCATGGGTGCGGCGGGGATTTATGAGATGCTGTAAAGACAGGGTCTCGGGTATAGGGTCTCGGGGCTAGGGAAAAGAAAAACCATTTCTCATCCTCGGTCCTCGAACCTCGTACCTCGTTCCTGGAGTAAAATGTCCCCCTCTTTCCCGGAAACGGGAGGGAGGGGGATTTTTTTAAAATCTGCTTCACGGGGAATCGAAAAGGCGGTATACACAAAAAAACAGGCGTAAGGCTGAAGTCACAAGGCGAAAGGTCAAAGGAAGAAAACATGATTTTGTATTTTGCCCTCAGCCCTTAGCCCTATCCCGAAAGGAGGGTCACGATGGCAGGACAGGATTACGCGGAAGCGGCGGAGTTTATGCGAAACAACGTCAGGCTCAGAACCTTGCCAATGGCCGTGAAGTTCCTCAAGGACAAGGCCTTCCCGGAGAAGACCCGCCAGCCATCGGTTGCGCTCGGCAAACGCGTGACGGTCTGCCAGGCCGTTTCGATGGCCCGGCTCTACGGCTGGACGGTGGGGCTTGCGAAGGAAGACCTCATCTGCGTACCCGCGGGTATTGCCTTCGGGTTCAGCAACGCCGATGACACGGCGGCCGCAATCGGCAAGCTTTTCTGCGGGGGAGCTTATGCGCGGACGGAAGAGACGGGCACGCGGGAGGGCATGTCGATCTGCCGGCTGGCCAAGGACGAATATACAGCCCTGCTCATCGCCCCGCTGGCGAGGGCAACCTTCGAACCGGACATCGTCGTGCTCTATGGAAATCCCGCACAAATCATGCGGTTCGTCCAAGCCTGGAGCTACCAGGAGGGGGAACGGATTGTCGGAAACTTCGGCGGGAAGATCGAATGCGCCGAATACCTGATTGCACCGTTCAAGGAGCAGAAGCCGCGCGTCGCCATTCCCGGCATGGGTGACCGGGTCTTTTCCCTCACGCAGGACGACGAGATGGTCTTTTCGCTGCCCGCAAAGGGGCTGCCGCAGCTTCTGACGGGCCTGCAGGAGGCGGGCAAGAAAGTGGGCGCAGGCTATCCCGTGACGTTCTTCCTGAACTTCCAGCCGGAATTCCCGCCGCACTTCAAGGCAATGGGGAAGGAACTGGGGCTACTTTAGTGGCCAGTGACCGGTGACCGGTGACCAGTGGGGAGAAAGAAGTGTCTGAGTGAAGACATAAGAAAAATGGTCATTGTGAGCCGAGCCTCTAGAAAATTCCTTCCATAATTTCCCTCTCCCTTGAGGGGAGAGGGTTAGGGTGAGGGTGAATGCCTCCCCTTCCTCTTGTTGGAGAGGGTTGGGGTGAGGGTGAAAAAAGGGACGGGGATCAGTCCCCCTCACCTCGGTCCCGTTCGGCATGCCCTTCGGCCGACTCAGGGTCGTGAGCTTGTCGAATCGACTCACGGTCCTGAGCGTGTCGAAGGGCTCTCCCTCGAGGGGAGAGGAAGACTGAGGTAGCGGGTATTCACAGGCGTGGCAAGCCACGACAGAGATATTTCTTGAGATTGCTTCGTCGCTCCGCTTCTCGCAATGACCTAACAGACCTGATAGACCAAATAGACCAGCGCCATGAAAATTCGCTTCGGGAAAATGGCCGAGTGTGACCGCGAGGCCGTGATCGACCTGTTCAATTACTATATCGAGAACAGCTTCGCGGCGTATCCCGAGGAGACGGTGCCATACGGGTTTTTCGACCAGTTCCTGAAACTGACGGAGGGCTACCCCACCGTTGCGGTGCGGGACGAGGAGAACAGAGGCCGTTTCGTCGGCTTTGCCTTTCTTCGCCCGATCCACCCGCTCCGCACGTTCCGGAGGGCGGCGGAGATCACCTATTTCATCGAACCGGGATACACGGGCAGGGGGATCGGTTCGAACATCCTGGAGCGGATGATCGGGGCTGCGAAGCGCATGGGGATCGACACGATCCTGGCCAACGTGTCCTCGCTCAACGAGGCGAGTCGTCGTTTCCACGAGCGCCACGGCTTTGCCGAGTGCGGGCGCTTCAGGCGGGTAGCGAAGAAAAAAGGAGAGGATCTCGACGCCGTCTGGATGCAGAAGATCCTGTGAAGACAGGGTACAGTGAAGAAGTGAAGGAAGTGGGGGAAGTGAAGGAAGTGATTCCGGATTTCAATAATTACCCAATACCCATTTCCGATTTGCTGAATCTGCCTGTAACAGTTCGCTGCCCGCGGTGGCGGTTTATTGCAAAAAGGAGTGTTTGAATGAAGATCGGCTACGTGCAGTTCAACCCGACATTCGGTGACGTGGACAGAAATCTCGACCGGGTCGAGTCGCTCATGGAAGGGACAACGGCGGATCTTCTGGTGCTGCCGGAGCTCTTCAACACGGGTTACCTGATCAGCTCGAAGGAGGAAATCGGCGCCCTAGCCGAGGAGGCACCCGGCGGGAAAACGGCGCAGAGGCTCGTTGCCCTCGCAGAAAGAAACAACGTCCATCTCGTTGCGGGAATGGCCGAGCGCAGAGGGGACAGGGTTTACAACTCGGCAATCCTGGTCTCGCCGAAGGGATTCGTTTCGAGCTACCGGAAGGTGCATCTCTTTTTCGAGGAGAAGCTATGGTTCGACCCGGGCGACGGCGAGTTTCCCGTCTTCGACATCGGTCCCTGCAGGGTCGGGATGATGGTCTGCTTCGACTGGTTCTTCCCGGAGTCCATGCGGGCTCTCGCCCTGAAGGGGGCCCAGATCGTCTGCCACCCGTCCAACCTCGTTCTTCCCTACTGCCAGACGGCCATGATCACTCGGTGCCTGGAGAACCGGGTCTTTGCCGTCACGGCGAATCGAACGGGAACGGAGCATCGGGGCGACAAGAGCCTTCATTACACGGGGAAGAGCCAGATTACGGACACAGCGGGGAACATCCTGTCGAGGGCCGGCGAAGACGAGGAGTGCGTGGGCGTGTTCGACATCGACCCCGCAAAAGCGCTCGATAAGCAGCTCAACCCCCACAACAACCTTTTCGGGGACCGCAGGCCTGACTTCTATCGGGATATCTGCCGTTAGGCCTCGGTCGGCGTGATAACGGAGACGAAGCCGGGTTTGTAAGAGAGGGTAAGAGGGTAAGAGGGTGAGCAGAAGATTTCCAACCTTCTTATCTTCTTACTTTCTCACCTTCTGCCTTTTCGACAGGCAGCCTGACTTCGACGTACTTCCGGTAGCCGATGGCGCTGAACTGGTCGAGGATGCTGGAACCGAGCGTCGACTCGATGGTCGCGTCAGGCAGGGGGGATTCGACAATCAGCTTGCCGTGTTTCGCGAAGCTCTTTTTGACAACGAGGTCGGCAAGGTCGATCACCGCCAGTGGCGAGAGTGACCGGTGCAGGAAAGAAAAGTGATTGTGCAGGAGGGTTTCCTCCAGGTAGCCGGGCATTCCGTATTTCCTGAGGAGTGCGAGGCCCAGCAGAGGGTGCCATGCCGAGACAAAGTCCTCGTCCAGGGAAGTCGATTCCTGGATCTCGTAGAGGATGGCGGGAATCCGTCCGATATCCTGGAGCAGGGCCCCCATTTCAACCCTTTCCACGGCCGTGCTTTTGAACCCCAGTTCTTCCGCCAGGATGCGGCCGAGAATGGCCCGGGAGAAGCTCGTGCCGGCAAGGGGCTCCAGGGCCGGGTCGAGCAGAAAGAGGCCCAGCGCGAGGATGTAGATCTTTGCCGGCTTCATCCCCATGCGCATGACCACTTTCGTGAAACTGTTCGCATCGCCCGAATTCACCTTGCCGAACATGACGACGGAGTTTGCCCGGCCAAGCAGGCGGGCGACGATCTGCTCCTTGATTTTGAACTTGAGCCGTTCGATGTCAGCCTGATGGGCGTCCTCGTTGTCCAGGACGATCAGGACGGAGGGGTCGAATCCGAGACTGAGTTTCTCGATGACCTTCTCGTAGATATCCGACAGCAGTGTGAAATCCGGCTCGGGAACCTCCCGTTTCAACTCGGCAAGCAAGCTTTCCAGGATGCTGTTCATTCCGGTCTTCCCCTCCGCGTTCGAGGAACCGCCCTCGGGTTCTTGCAGTTGCAATGACCTGACCATCGACCGTCGGGAGATGAAGAGGGCGCAAGCGAGGTTCCACGGTAGCAGTCGGTCGAGCTCAGCAGGAGCGTGATCAAATGAGATCGATTCATTCGAGATCCAGTCGCGAGGTTCGCCATGCCGATGGTCAGGTCATTCAAAACAAATTCCCTCACGGGTTATGAAGCAATAACCGTACCATGGTCAGATGAAAGGCTTTCCGTGCGCTCCCGTAAAGCACTGATTTCACTTGACAGTTGTCTCTTGTGGATCCTATCTATAATTATTGCAGTCTTGTTCCTGCAGCGAGATCGTGCCCGGCATCCCAGAGAAGATAGCCGGGGCTGCCGGGGGGATTGAAATTTCCGTTGGTCAGGGGTGAATCCATGCGCAAGACCTACATCAAACGGTCAAGAAAAACGGGCCTCCCGCCCGGAAGCCTCGTCCACATCGGGGCGGAGCGAACGGACAAGATCCGGATCGCCGTGGTCGACTATGCGGAAGATCACTTCGAGGAGCGGGAGATCCAATCCGCCTGCGAACTGGCCTCGTACTTCGGAAAGCCGACCATGACGTGGGTCGATGTCGTCGGGATTCACGATCCCCATGTGATCGAGGAGGTCTGCAGCCAGTTCGAGATTCATCCCCTGTTGATGGAAGACATCATGAACACGACCCAGCGGCCGAAGATTGACGACCTGGGCAAGTACATCTGCCTGATCGTCAAGCTGATCACCTTCGACGAAAAAACGATGGATCTCCGCATCGAGCAGTTGAGCCTCGTGTTCAACGACGATTTCGTCCTGTCTTTCCAGGAGTCCGAAAGCGGGATCTTCAAGCCGCTCCGGGAGCGGATTCGAAACGGCCTCGGGCGGATCCGCACGATGGGGTCGGACTACCTGGTCTACACCCTCATGGACGCCGTGGTGGATCACTATTTTGTCGTGATGGAGAAAATGGGGGAGAAGATCGACGGCCTCGAGGATGATGTCGTGGCGAACCCGAGGCGCGAGACGCTGAGGGGCATCCGGCAACTGCGCGATGACATCCTGCTGATGCGCCGCTCCATCTGGCCGTTGCGCGAGGTAATCTCCCTTCTCGAGAGGGCCGAGTCCCCGCTGGTCGACAGAACCACGGCCATCTACTTCCGCGATGTCTACGAGCATACGATACAGGTGATGGATACGGTGGACACCTACCGGGACATCCTCTCGGGGATGTTCGACATCTATCTCTCCAGCAGCAGCAACCGCCTCAACGAGGTCATGAAGGTGCTCACGATCATTGCGACGATTTTCATGCCCCTGACCTTTCTTGCAGGCATCTACGGGATGAACTTCGAACACATGCCGGAGCTCGGGTGGCGATACGGCTACTTCATGCTCTGGGGGGTGATGATCGCCATCGCGTTGACGATGCTCGCGTACTTTCGGAGAAGAAAGTGGATCTGATGAACAGTGGCCGGTGACCGGTGACCCGTGACCCGTGGCGGAGAAAGAAGGGACCCGGGACGAGGGGGTAGGGACGAAAAAAGTGTCCGAGTGAAGACATAAGAAAGAGGGTCATCGCGAGCCGAGCCTTTGGAAACCTTATCCTCTGTTCTCCTCGAGTGAGTGTTCGAAAATGGCGCGGTAACGCTCTTCGCTCGGGCGCAGGGCCTCCTCGGCCTCCTTGCGCCCCTGGATGTCCTCGTGGGTCCCCTCGTAGTGCGAGATATTTCCACGCCTGTCCCTGCAGCACCAGCTCGTCCATGCATCAGGGGCAGCGTTCCTCGAGGCCGTGAAACACCTTGAAACAGGGCTTGCCCGTCACGTCCCGCCCGATCTTTCTCCGGGATGCCTCGTTCGTGTACTCGATGCGGTAATCGGGGGAGGCAACGAAGGCCATGCCGCCCATGGTGTTCAGGAGCGCATCCGCGTCGAAGGTCTTTTGCGGTGCAATCTTTGTCGATCGCTTTCCGGCGGTTTCCCGCCCGACGGATTTTCTCATGATCCCGATCCTGATCCAGGGTTGAAGTTGATGTTGTTCACGAACGGCCGGCAGGCCACCGCGGTCTCGCCCGCACAGCGGCAGGCAGGTTGGGAAGATGAAATAGCCCGTTTTCACTGGGAAAATCAGAAGTCCGCGCCGTCTGTCCCCGAAGCGTGAAATATTGCGAAAACGGTGCCTCAATTTCGGTGCGGTCTGAGGAGGAGGGGAAGGTGCCGGCTTCATCCACTCACATGAAGCCGAGCACATCCGGAAGCCAGAGAACAAGCCGGGGGAAGAAGACCATGGCAACCAGACCGAGGCCCATGAACAGCAGCAACCAGACGACCCAGCGAACGGTGGATTCCATGGATGCGCCCGTCAGCCTGCAGCTTACCATGAGGTTGACGGCCATGGGCGGGCAGAACTGCCCCAGGGCGATGACGTAGGTCATCAGCACGCCGAACCAAACCAGGTCCCAGCCGAATTCGTTGGCGATGGGGATCATGAGCGGGCAGAAGATAAGAAAAATCGAGATGCCGTCCAGGAACATGCCGGCGATCTTCAGGAACACGAGCAGGATGAACAGCACGGCCAGTGAGTTCCCGCCCCCGAGGGCCACCAGGCCGTGGGTGATCGGGTCGACGATGCCGAGCGTGGCCGTTGCCCAGGCGAAAACGCTTGCCAGGCCGATCACGACCAGGATGACGGCGGAGGTTTCGGCGGACTCGATGAGCAGATCGAACACGTCGCGAAGGGTGAGCGACCGGTAGACCACAAAGCCGACAAAGAGTCCGAAAACCACGGCCATGACCGCCGCTTCGGTAGGGGTGAACCAGCCCGTGCGCAGCCCGCCCAGGATGAGAACCGGCGCGGACAGAGCCCATGAGGCGTCCCGCAACGAGGGCCAGAATTTCGGTTTGGGCTCCGTGCTCTGGTCGATGCCGAAGTTGTACTTCCGGCTGAGATAGAGTGCCGGGATGATGAGCAGGACGCAGGCCAGGATCCCCGGTACTACGCCGCCCACGAAGAGCGCGGGCACCGTGGCCGAAGGCACCAGCACGCTGTAGACGATGAAGGCCACCGACGGGGGAATCAGGATGTCCGTGGACCCCGCGGCCGCCGTGACGGAGGCCGCGAAGGCGGGAGGGTAGCCGTTTCGCATCATGGCGGCGAGCATGACGCCGCCCACGGCGGCCGTGCAGGCGGGCCCCGAGCCGGATATTCCGCCGATGACCATGGCCACAAGGATGGTGATGACCGCCAGGGCTCCGCGGCCGCGTCCGATGATAGCCTCCGCGAACCGCAGCAGCCGCTCCGCAACCCCGGCCCGGTCGAAGATGGCCCCGGCAAGTACGAACATGGGGATGGCCAGCAGCGGGTACTTCGCGATTCCCGTGTAGAAATTGGTCGGGAAGGCCATGATGCCGAGCTTGCCCATGGCGATGGCGATGGTTCCCGCCAGGCCCAGGGAGACGGCGATGGGCACGCCGGCAAACATCATGACGAAGAAGGCGCCGAAGAGCAGGTAGACCGGGACCATCAGGGCTTCCTCCTCCACGCTCGGATCATGGCGCCGACGGCGCGGCCGCAGATGGCCAGTGACAGGATGGGGAGCCAGACGGTGTAGTACCAGGTGGGCAGGCCGAGGCCGGGCGAGGTGACCTCGAAGCGGTATTCGTCCCAGGCCATGCGGCCCCCGTAGAGCGCCAGCAGAAGGAACATGAGGGCCGAGAGGGCATTGGCCGCGCAGACGACGAGACGCCTGCGCTCCGGTGAAAGCCTGTCCACCACGAACATGATGTTCAGGTGCCCGCCCTTTGCCATGACGCTTGAACCGCCGAGCAGGGCCACGAGCACCATGAGAAAGATGGATATCTCCTCCGTGAATGCAAAGGAGAAGTTTGTCAGGTAGCGCACCACCACGTTGGCGAAGGTGATGAGCCCCAGCAGGCCGATGGTGATTCCCGCCGCGTATTCTTCGAATTTGAGAGGCACACGGGTCTTGAGGTCTTTGGCCTCCCGCGAAGGTTGACATTCCATGGGTCGCTTACCCCGTGCGGACCGGAAACAAACCGTGAAAAAGCAATGGCACGCGCGTCGATCCGGTCGATCGGGCGCGTGCCATTGTCAGTTGTGTTTCGCGGGCAGAAGACTACTTTCGTTTGGCAACGGCCTGTTCGGCCTTTTTGACCAGCTCGGGCCCGATCTGCTTGGCCCACTTCTCGTAGACGGACCGGGTGGCCTTTTTGAAGGCCTCTTTTTCCTTGGGCGTGAGCCTCGACACGTTGACCCCTGCTTTCTCCACATCCTTGATCATCGTGTCGTTCGGGGGGACGAGACCTTTCCGGGCCGCGACGATGTTCTCCTTCGCAGCCTGCAGGGCGGCCTCGCGGACGGCTTTCTGGTCCGCCGGCGTCCAGCTGTTCCAGACCTCCTTGTTGACGACGAAGATCAGCGGGTCGGCTACGTAACCCCAGATCGTCAGGTACTTCTGGTTGGCTGCGGTCGACAGTTTCGCCACCGTGTAAACGGTCAACGGGTTCTCCTGGCCGTCCACGGCGCCGCTGGAGAGGGCGGGAACCGCATCGGCCCAGCTCATCTGGGTGGGGTTGGCGCCCAGGGCGGCGAAGGTTTCAAGGAACAGCGGCGAGCCGACCACGCGGATCTTGAGGCCCTTCAGGTCTTCGGGCTTGCGGATCGCGTGCTTGGAATTGGAGAGCTCCCGGAAGCCGTTCTCCCCCCAGGCCAGGGGAACCGTGTCCTTGCTTTCCAGGATTTTGAAGATTTCCTTGCCGACGTCGCCCTGCGTGAGGGCGTCGATTGCCTTGTAGTCCGGCATGAGGAACGGCATGGCGAATATGTTCAGCTCTTTCACCTGGGGGGACCAGTTGATCGTCGAGCCGATGGCCATGTCGATGGCGCCCTGGCGGATGGCGGTGTACTCCTTGGTCTGGTCGCCGCCCACGAGGCTCGTGCCCGGGTACTGCTTGACTTTGATTCTGCCGTTTGTTTTCTGATTGATCAGTTCAGCCCAGCGTTCGCCGGCGATACCCCAGGGCATTGGTTTTGCGAGCACCGTCGAAAGCTTGTACTCGGTCTTGTAGTCTGCTGCTGCGGCAGGCGTTGGAGTCAGCCAGGCGAGGGCCACGGCAACCACGAACAGGGCAACGACAAAGGATTTCCTCATGATTCTCCTCCTTTTTCTTGAAGATGCTCCTTGTTTTTGCGGAAATGCAGTATAGGAAAAACCCTCTCGTGAGTCAATGAACCATTGGAATAAGGATCAGGGTCCAGCCGGGCGAATTTTTGCAAGATCCCATGGGAGAAGCCCCGTTGTCGTTCTCTCAGGCGTTGCCGTTGGGTACGGACATCCGGAGCGTTCCGCCGCGGCCGAAGATGTCGTGCAGGTGGATGTAGCCCTTGAGCTTGCCGCTTTTTCCCGTGACGACGAGCGTCGTGATCTCGAGGGTCTCCATCGTCTCGACGGTTTTTGCGAGCGTTGCGTTTTCGTCGATGGTCCTGGGCGACAGGGTCATGATGTCGTCGACGGGGATGGTGTCGAAACGCACCCCGTTTTTCACGCAGCGCCTCACGTCGCCATCGGTCAGGATCCCCTTCAGGCGGTCCTTTCGGTCCGTGATGAGGACAAATCCCAGGTTGCGACGGTCGATTTCGTTGACGGCTTCCAACGCAGGCGCCCCTGCGAAGACCCGGGGGATCCTCTCGCCCGTGATCATGGCCTCCTTCACCTGGCTCATGAGCCGCTGGCCCAGCGTTCCGCCCGGGTGGAACTTGAGAAAATCCTTCTCGCCGAAGTTGCGCCTTTCCGTCAGGGCCACGGCCAGGGCATCCCCCATGGCGAGCGCCGCCGTCGTGCTCGAAGTCGGCGCCAGGCCGAAGGGGCATGCCTCGCGGGCCACCCCCACGTCGATGACGTGGTCGCTTGCCCGCCCGAGGGTCGATTTCGGATTGCCCGTCAGCGCGATGAGCGGAGGTCCGATCGATCCGATCCGTGCGATCAGCTCGTTGAGCTCGGCCGTCTCGCCGCTGTTGGAGATCGCAATGAGCACATCGCCCTTCGTGACGATCCCCAGGTCCCCGTGCATCCCCTCGACGGGGTGCAGAAAGATGGCCGGAGTGCCCGTGCTCGTGAACGTGGCCACGATCTTGCGGCCGATGAGGCCCGACTTGCCGATCCCGGATACGATGACTCGGCCCTTGGCCCTGTAGATGGTATCGACCGCCTTCGAGAAATTCTGATCGAGCTTGGGGATGAGCCCCAGGATGCACTCGGCCTCGGTCTTCAGTACGTCCCGGGCCTGCTTGAGGGCGTCGCCGCCCGTTTGGGTCTTTTTCATCCGTTGCTCCGCGACTGCCTGAACGGCTCTTGGTTACAAGGCTTTTTGACTATCAAATCTTTGCGGCGATGACAAGGTGCAATTTGCCCCTGCCCGGGATCAAGGCCTTGAAACTTCACGGACGCTGTGCTTAAGTTCTCACGGGCGCCGCTTTGCCGGGAGGTGTGACATGGAAATCCTGAATTACGTATTGGCCTTCCCGACGACAGGGAAGACGGATCTCGTCGACATCACGGGCGAGGTGTCTCAGAAGATCCGGGAATCGGGCATCGCCGAGGGAAACGTACTCGTTTTCGTGCCGGGATCGACGGCGGCCCTGACGACCATCGAGTACGAGAGCGGTGTCGTCGAGGATCTTCGGGAAGCCATTGAGCGGCTCGCGCCGGAAGGCCTGCGCTATCGCCACGACGCCCGATGGGGCGACGGCAACGGGTACTCCCACGTGCGGGCGGCCCTGCTCGGCCCATCGCTTGCCATTCCCGTCATCGCAGGAAAACTCGTCCTGGGCACCTGGCAGCAGGTGATCCTCTGCGACTTCGACAACCGGCCGCGGAAACGACAAGTCGTTGTGCAGATTACAGGGTCGAGGGTCGAGGGGCGAGGGTAGAGGGTAGAGGGTAGAGCCAACAGCCAACAGCCGACAGCCAACAGGTCCTTTGTGCCTATTATTTTCTGCTGTAGGCTGTCGACTGTAGACTGTAGGCTTCTTTGCGGGCTGCAGGCTTCGATATGCCGCAGGCGGCATGACCAGATAGACAGGACAGACCATGCGTATTCTTGTTCGCGGCGGCAGCATCGCGGCGGGGGTCGGTGTTGCCCGAGGGTATGTCGACATCGTCCGGGAGCGCTATTCGCCGCGCGGAATGGAGGTCATCAACCGCTCGAGGCCGAAAGAGACCTCCTTCGAGGGGATTGAAACGTTTCCCGCGGACATCGAGCCCTTCAGCCCGGATATCCTCATCCTGCACTTCGGCATTGACGATGCCTTCTCGGCCGTCTATCGCTCCGAGTTCAAGGAGAACCTCGTCCGCATGATCCGCCGCGCACGGGCGGGTTTCCGGCCGGATATTTTCCTGCTCACGTCCCACACGTTCGACGATCCCCACGAGATGGACGCCGTCGACATCTATTACCGGACCATCCGGGAAGTGGCCGCAGACCTGCCCTGCGGGATGGTCCCCGTGCACACCGCCTGGGCGGGGTATCTTCTGGAGAAAGGTCTTCCGAACGTGTCTCTGCTGCAGGATGACGTCCGGCTGCCCAATGATGAAGGCCACGCGCTCTATGCGGCCGTTCTCACCGGTTACCTCGACCGCAGCCTCTGAGACAGCCTGAGATGCCGCTCCGGGTACAGGACATGAAAAGCACTCGTCCTGCCTTTGGCACGAAACTTGTTATCATTGAGGTCTGGTAAAATATTTCCGCGGGGTGCAGAAATGCTGGTCCGATATTGGATGTCCGAATCCCCCATCATTGCCCTGGAAGCAACCAATCTCTACGACGCGTTGAACCTGATGCTGAAACACGACATCCGCCGGCTTCCGGTCATGTCGGGCGCAAACAAGCTGTGCGGCATCGTCACCCTTTCCGATCTGTATCCCTACGTGAACCCCGTCCGCCTGAAAGGGGAGCTGCCGCCCTCCGACATCGAAAATCTGAGGAAACACACCGTCAGCGAGGCCATGACGAGAGAACTCGTCACCTGCAGCCCGAACACGGCGCTCGAGGACGTCGGGGTCCTGCTGAGGGAGAAAAAGGTCGGGGCCCTGCCGGTCCTGAAAGATAATCATCTCGTGGGCATCATTACGGACTGCGATATCCTGGAGGCTCTGTGCGACATAGCGCGGGCCGGCGAAAAAAATGTGCGCATCTGTTTCAGCGTTCCCGCCGGGGAGAAGCAGAACATCATCTACGACGTCGTGGAGCTCTGCAGACGATACCGGCTCGACCTTCAGACGGTTCTCGTACACCCCTTGAAAGGGAGCAAGAGATGCCTCGTCATGATCCGGGTGGAAGGCCCCCGGATGGATGACTTCCTGAAGGCCCTGTGGGACATCAATTACCAGGTCCTGATCGTGAGCGACGGAACGGACAAGGGAAGGGCGAGAAGATAAAAAAGTAGTGAAAGAAGTGTCTGAGTGTTTGAGTGTCTAAGTGAAGAGGAGGAAGAAACCAGGGACGAGGGGTATAGGGTCGAAACTTGATGGTTAAAACAAATCCCCCTCTGTCCCCCTTTGTAAAAGGGGGATGTAAGGGGGATTTTCTTGTCTTATGGCTTGCTGCCTGATGCTCTCTTTCTTCACTTCTTCACTCAGACACTTAGACACTCATACACTCAAACACTTCTTTTCTGGCCGCAACGCGGCTAGAGGAAGGGATAAAGGCTGTCGATCAAGATCAGATGCCACACCGTCACGCCGCTGTACATGCAGGCAGCCACCGCAAGGCACACTCTCGCCATCCGCAGGTGAATGTAGTTGCTCAGCATGATGACCGCCAGGGAAACCACGCCATGTTTCCAGAGCCAGAAGTGATCTCCAAAGACATCCAGGGCTGCCCGGGCGATCGGGTTGACCTCCCAGCCGCCGTGGGCGATGATGATCTGGGTGAAGAAGGCGTCCGTAACGTTGAGGCTCAGGATCAGGACGGCCATGAAGAACATCAGGGGCTTTATCCGGTCGGCGAAGAGCGTCTCGATCCATGCGGGTCGGGTCTGCAGGGTGCAGCACATTCCGTCCATCAAGATCCCCCCTCCTGTTCGTTCGGGCGCGTCGTTGTTCAGTGATGTCAGCTAATCATAAGATCCCCCTGGAGATCAATACGACGGCAGTCTGAAATTTTCTAAGAAAAAAATAGTAGAAAGGCTACAGGCCGGACAGGTGGTGTCGCTCTTCCTTTCCCTTGTCCTCGTCGACGAAGCGCAGGATGAGCCCGCCTGACAGGAATAGAATCGCCACGGAGACGATGCCGAACCGCGAAGCCGTGCTGCCCTCATAGCCCATGGACCGGGCCGCTATGCCGGTCACACCGATCAGGACGGGGCCGGCGACGGTGGCAAAACGGCTGAGCATATTGTAGAAACCGAAGAATTCGGCCGATTTGTCTGCGGGGATGATCCGGGAGTACAGGGAACGGCTCAGGGCCTGCACGCCGCCCTGGACGAGACCGATGATGCAGGCAAGGATGTAAAACTCCCGCTTGTCGTCGATGAAGGCGCCGTAGACGGTGATGAACAGATAGACGCCGATCCCGATGAGGATGGCCCGCTTCGCCCCGATCCGCTGGCCCAGGCGGCCGAAAAAGAGGGCCGACGGGAAACCGATGAACTGGGTAATGAGCAGCGCGACGATCAGGTCTTCAGCCTTGAAGCCGATGGACAGGCCATAGTCGAGGGCCATGACGATGATCGTGTCGACGCCGTCGATGTAGAGCCAGTATGCCGCAAGAAAGAGGAAGATCGTCTTCAGGTGACGGATCTCCCGGAGCGTGTCGCGCAACTGGCCGAGGCCTTCGCGGATGACGACTCTCCGGGCTTTCTTCACGGTGCCGGTGCGCTCCCGCACGAGAAAGACCAGGGGCAGGGAGAAGGCCGCCCACCAGAGTCCCACGGAAAGAAAGGAGAGCTTGACACCCTCGCCGCTGTCCGGCAGGCCGAATGTGGCGGGCGAGAGGGCCATCCACACGTTGAGGGCAAAGAGCACCCCGCCCCCGAGGTAACCCATGGAAAATCCCAGCGACGAGACGAAATCCCTGCGCGCCTCCGTGGCCACCGTCGTCAGCAGCGAGTCGTAGAAGATAATGGACCCGGCAAAGCCGACCATGGCCAGGACGTAACAGGCCGCGGCTGCCTGCCAGTCGCCTTTGGGGACCAGGTACAGGGTCGAGGTCATCAGGATCCCGATAGAAGCGAAAAAGAGGAGAAACTTCTTTTTCGCTTCTCCCCGGTCCGCGATGGCGCCCAGCACCGGCGCCATGAGCGCCACCAGGATTCCCGCCGCCGAGTTGGCAAGCCCCAGCTTGGCCGTGCTGACCACGGGGTCGGTCCCCACGGTCCAGTATTCCTTGAAGAAGATCGGGAAGAAGGAGGCCATGACGGTGGTGGCGAAGGCCGAGTTTGCCCAGTCGTACATGGCCCACCCGAATATGGTTTTGCGGTCTTCCTTCATTTCCCGAATCCGGTTTGCGTCACAAAAAACCCTCCGCGGCGGGCGAAGGGTTTTTCGGTTCGGCCGTCATGCCCGCCGGTTCACTTTCCGCCGGAGATCTTGGCCACGCTTGCCCGAAGCTTGTCGGCATGGGCGCTGGACACGTTCTTTTTCACCAGGATGTCCGTCGGGGTGACCGGTCTGCCGTAATAGCCCTTGTTGAGGCTGTCGCGGACATCCACGATGGCGCCGTCCAGCGAAATCCCCCCGTAGAGCCCCTTGGAGCGCGAGAAGGCCAGGATGTCGGCGCTGATGTTTGCCGTGGCGGCCTGGGCGCCTGCACCGTACGGTCCGGCGGCGATGCCCACGTCGGCGCCCAGCTTGACGCTGTTCTGCAGGAGGGTCGTCACGCCCCTCTCGGTCATGGCCAGCAGGATGACCTCCGAGGCCTGGCCTCCGATCTGGAACCCGAAGCTGACGCTTCCGATGGTGTAGAAGGCCGGGTTGGTCCACTGTCCGCCTTCCCCGCGCACGAGGAAGACCCCTGTGCCGCCCGAGGCGCCGACGACGAAGGCCCCCTTGAGGACCTGCGGGGCGATGAAGATCCCCTTTGCCGAGCGGGACAGTTTTCTCATCTCCGTGAAGTTCTTGTCGGACATGAAGCTGTTGAAGGTCATGTTCGCTTTGGTGACCGTAGCCTGGGCATCGCCTCTGTCGCTGGCGATCGAGGTGCCCGGGACCGCGAGACCGGTCAAGAGAACCGCTGCGGCGAATAACAGAATCGAAAATCGTTTCATGATCCCTCCTTTTCGTGATCGGCCCGGCGACACCGGGCGCGGTGGATATCCATGGGGGGGCTTTTTCTCCCATCTTTCTCTGACAGGTCAGTATACCGAAAATACGGCTCAAAGAAAAACTCTTTTAAAAGAATATGCCTTTGTCTTTCCCCTTTACGCTTTCTCGCCCTCTTCACCCAGTTCTCGACTTTCCGGCGTTTAACTTCCCGGGTTCGCATCCGCCGGCTGCGAAAGATCCGGGACTCCCGTATGCGCGGTCGTATCCCGGGCAGGGTTTGCGGTCGAGGGGAACCTTTCCACCTCCCTCATGATCCGCTCCCGGAGCCGCTTCAGACGACGGGACGTGCGGCGCGACCAGCGGCCGCGGAAAAGGGCCGCAGGGTAGGGAGGCCGGATTCCCAGGGTTTCGCGCCACTCGAAATAGCGCAGCGCGAGGTAGCTCAGCGGCACGATGACGAGTCCGAAGGTGAGGCCCGCCCCCCATCCGATCAGGCTGCCGATGAGGAGCCCTTCCGCGACGTAGGCAAGCGGGAAGACGGCGAGCGACCATGCGATCGTCATCGTGGCGACGTCGGTCCGCGGGAGAGGACGGCGCTCGACGAGCCACTTGACGAGGCGGTAGGGGATCCAGTTGAACACCCACCCGGTGTAAGCGAACAGAGTGCCCGCTGCTCCCGCGATTGCGGACAGGGGGGGTGCCGGCGTATCGCCTGACCGCGTGCCGGCCAGGCGAGCGAGCCTCCGGTATCGAGCGACGAGCCTGCGGAGCCTTGCCATCTCGGGGCGGCAGCACCGGCGAAGCTCCACGACGCGGGGCTTGAACTCTCCCAGCCTCCGGTAACGATCCGCCCAGTTGAGTCCCTGCTGCGACTCGGAGTAGATTCTCTCCAGGAGGATGATGAGCTCGCGGTCCTGGAAGGTTTCGGCCTGGAAGACGTGATCGCCGAGCACCCTGTGGATCTCGGCCGTCAATTCCTGGATGGCCGCCGGCGGGTCCGTAGCGTGGAGGGCGACGGAGCGTGAAGAGTCCACCGGTGGGGCAACGTGCAACAGGACCGAGGAGCGGAAGATGGATCCCTCCTCGTAGTTGATCCCGACAGGGACGATCGGCACGTCCAATCCACGCTGCCGCGCGAGGAAGTAAATGCGGGCGGCGCCTGTCTTCAGGGGCCCGATGGTTGGGGCCTCGGTGGAGCCGCCCTCGGGGAAGATCACAATGGCATCCCCCTCTTGGAGCGCCCCCGCGCATTCATCGAAAAAAGAGCTGTAATCGACAGGCCCCCCGGCTTCCTTGTGGCGCAATACGGGGATCGCCCGCATCCGGCGCAGAATGAAGCCGACGAGGGGGACCGCGAACAGGGTGGACTTGGCGATATGCCGCAGCCGCAAGGGGGGACTGAAGAAAAGCGTCAGGAGAGGATCGAGCAGGTCGTTAGGGTGGTTCGAGGCGAGGATCAAGGGCCCCGACGAGGGCAGGTTCTCCCGTCCCTCGATGACGATCTCGCGGAAGAAGATTTTCCCGATGAGGCGGAAAAAGGCGGGAAACATGTTCACGGCCTATCCGGTCTGTCCAGTCTGTTCTGTCTGTTCCGTCCGTTCATGCCGCGGTGTTTCTTTCGAGCCAACAGCCAACAGCCAACAGAATTCCTCTATGAATGCTTTCCCTTTTGACTGTCGGCTGTGGACTGTAGACTGCCGGCTGCCAATGCAGACGCGTAACGGCGAGACATCGCCGGGCTCTTGCCATCCCTACCGCTGTGCAACATGGCCGAGCGTGCCGGCGAGCTTCTCGACGATTGACTTGATCTCTCCGTCGCTGTAGGGCGACTCGTTGAGGTAGCTCCGGTCCAGTGTTTTCGTGGGGGTGAATTTCTGAAGAACGAATCGCTTTGCGCCGGGGATGAGCCGCCCGATTTTTTCGAGGTCTTCGGGGGCAAGGAGCGACTTGACGGCCGTCGTTCGGAATTCATAGTCGACGCCCGAACCCATGATGAGGGAGATGCTCCTGCTGATCCGCTGGCTGTCCGCCTTCGTCTTGGTCACCTCGCTGTATCGCTCCAGGGGCGCCTTGATGTCCATGGCTACGTAATCCAGGAGCTTGCGATCGAGCAGTTCCTCGAGCAGGATGGGAAGGGTCCCGTTCGTGTCGAGCTTGACCATGTAACCCATCGCCTTGAGGTGGATGATGAAGGGGGTCAGCTCGGGCTGCATGGTGGGTTCTCCCCCCGTGATGACGACCGCATCGAGACGCCCCTTGCGCTTCCCGAGGAAGGTCAGGATCTCCGCCTCCGGGATCAGGCCCTCGAAACGCTCGGGGTCCACCAACTCGGGGTTGTGGCAGAAGGGGCAGCGAAAATTGCAGCCCTGGGTGAACACGACGGCGCTGATCCTGCCGGGGTAGTCGATGAGGGACACTTTCTGGAATCCGCCGATCTTCATTTCTTTCTCACCCGCTTACCTTCCCACCTTCTCAACTTCTTCCCTTCCTGCTGATCAGCCACTGGACAAGGTCGAGGAAGCCCGAAACGGTGCAGCAGGCCAGGGCCGCGAAGGGGCCCGGGTTGTCCACGGCACACATCTCCGTTCAGGATATACGCGCCTGCGGCATGCAGACCCGTTTTGCGAGGGCCGCCACCGCCACGAGGCACCACACGGCCTCGAGGACGATGAAGGGCACGAAGGCGATCATCCAGGATGACCAGCATGCCAGCCCCGCACCGGCGATGTTCATCCCGATGTAGGCGAAACCGTCCTGGGCGATAAATTTGAAAAGGCTCAGAAAAAAAGCCAGGAGCAGCAGGGCCACTCCCAGCGATCCGACCAGCGTTGGCGCATCCATATCGATCCCTTCCGGGCCCCTGTCACATCCCCTTCAAGGTCAGGTTGACGGAGCCCGTATGCGAGGTGTCGGGCCGGGGCTTTCCCTTCGCGTCCGCCAGGGGCTTGTCTTCCAGCGTGAGCAGGGTTGCCGTGACGGACTTGCGGCCCGATTCGTCCCATCGGGCCATGAAGGTCCGCTGCCATTTCTTGCCGGGCTCGATCGCCTCGACCCTGTAGTATCGCGGCTCGCCCGCCTTCCTGTCCGTCTCCACGTATTTGAGCCGCACGGGTTCGGATTTCTCCTTGCCGTAGTTCTCGACCGTGACGGTGATATTGATCCGTTTTCCCTTTCGCAGGACGTGGGGGGTTGCGCCCTCGAGGTTGATCTTCTTGTCCGATTCCTGGATGAAGAAGGGCCCGACCTTCACCTTGAGCTTGGTTGATTCCGGGTTTGTCCCGGCGCCGTGTGTCAGGGCGGCGATCCCGAAGAGAAGAAAACCGGCAAGCATGACGACAAACAGGGTTCTTCGCATGGCTCTCTCCCGAACTCGCTTTCTCAGGGTCTTAATGTACAAGGAACGTCGTTGACGGTCAATAGCTTAAAACGCGGGGACGTCCTCTCTGCGGATCTTGAGTGAGAGCCATATCGCCGGGACGAGGATGGCGGCAAAGACGACCCATACCGGGTTGTAGGTCCCGTGGGTGTCAAAGACCCATCCCGTCAGCGTCGGGCCGATCACTCCTCCGATGGAAGCGGCTCCCAGAGTGATGCCTGCCAGCTTTCCGAAGGAGCGCACCCCGAAGTACTCCCGGATCACTGCGCCGCGCATGACCATGTTGCCGCCGAAGCCCGGCGAGAAGAGAAGAAGGAACAGGGCAATCGGCCACCACGCCGCCGCGAAATGGAAGGCGACGAGGCCTGCCGCCATGAAGGAGAAGGATAACGCCATGACGTATCGCTTGTCCGTCACGTCGCCCATCCAGCCGAAACCGAAGCGACCGGGTATGCTGAACAGGGGAATCGCCGCCGCGACAAGCCCGGCCGTCTCCCGCGGGATACCCCCCGTTGCCAGGTAAGGCATGACGTGGATGACCACGGCCGTGAGAGTCGTGAACCGAAGGGCCTCGACGACATTCAGGTAGATGAACGGACGGCTCGTCAGGGCGTCCCTGAAAGGAATTTCCACGTCCGGGATCTCGGGCCGCCCCGATGCGGTCGCTGTTCCCGGTTTCGAGGGGGGAGCCCCGTCGGGAATCATTCCCATCTCTTCAGGCCCGTTGCGGATGAGCAGGGCCAGCGGGATCCCCAGGACCCACATGCCCACGCCCTGGATGACCATGGCGGAGCGCCAGCCGCAGCTGTCGATGAGCCAGACGACGACCGGGATCAGCAGGCCGCTTGCACCGAACCCCGACACGGTGATCCCCATCGCCTTTCCGAGGTTGCGGCGAAACCAGCGGGCCACGACGGCGAGCGTCACGACGCTGGTGCACCCGCCGCCGCCGAAGGCGAGCAGGATGAAGGCGGCGTAGAACATCCAGAGGCTCTGTGTGAGGCTCAGGAGGATGAACGCCGCACCGATCGTGACGACCCCGATGAGGATGATCTTCCGCGGCCCGAAACGGTCGACGAGCACGCCCACGATCGGCGCGAGGATGCCCATCTCGAGCCCTCGCAGGCTCGACGCGAAGGAGACTTCCGTGTAGCTCCAGCCGAACTCCATGACGATGGGATCGATCATGGCGGTGAAACCGAAGAACCCGCAGCAGCCGACATAGACGCTGATCAGGAAGGAGGCGGCGACGATCCACCACCCGTAGAAGAGTGCCGGGAACATGGGTCAGAAGGATACTCCTGCAGACCGGGGAACACAAGGGCTTTCCGGCCGGGTGGGCCGATCAGTCCCGCCGCGGGTGGGCCTCGAAGAACTCCCAGATCACGTCCGTGGCGGAGATCTCGCGCGACGGTTCGTCGGCCCAGAAAGCCCCCTTCGTCCCGCCGGGCCAGGTGTGGCCTTCGTCGTTCAGGGTGTAGAGGGTCACGGCGGTTCCCGCCGCGCAGTCCCCGTAGGTCTCGATGAGCACCTTCCCTTTCCGTTGCGTCTCCGGTTTTTCCCGGCAGCCGTTGTGTCTCACCCAGAAGGCGACGGCCTCGGAGACGGGCCGGTCGACGCGCGGGTTGCGGGCGTCGGCCATGCGCAGCGGGGGGCCCCCGTTGTAGCGGACATGCAGGTCCGCCGTCCCGTGCAGGGCAACGAGGGAGACGGGCCTCGACGGTTTGCACTCGAGGTTCTGGGCGCCGGCCACGGGGCCGGCCGCGGCGATGAGGTCCGAGAGCTCGCAGGCCAGCCGGTAGCTCATCATGCCGCCGTTGGAGAGTCCCGTGACGTAGATGCGCCGCGGGTCGATGGCGAAGTCCTTCTTCAACTGGCCGATGAGGGTGCGGATAAACCCGGTGTCGTCGATCCGGTTCTCGTAGGCGTACGCGCAGCAGTTGCCCGTGTTCCAGGTGAGAAAGCGGTTCTGCCAGCGTCCCGAGCCGTTGGGGTAGACGACGATGAACCCCTCGCGGTCCGCCTTCTCGCTGAACCCCGTCATCTGCGCCATCTGCTCGCCGTGGCCGCCCCCACCGTGGAAGACGAGAACCACGGGCCGGCTCTTCGCGCGGTCGTAGGAGGGGGGCAGGTGGACGAGGCAGGTCCTCGCCCGCCCGTCGTGGCGCAGGTAATACAGGGTGTCCTTGCCCCGGGCCTCCGCGGCGCCGGCGGGGCAGGCCGCAAGCGCGAGCAGAACGGCCAGGGCCGCCGGGAAAAGGGTACGCAAGGTCACGGGTCCGCGAAATATCCGTTGCATAATCGTCGCCATCCCCTGTAATCTACCAGCAGCTTTTTAGTGGGAGGTCCGTATGAAGATAACAGGTCTCGATCGAATTGAGAAGGTCAAGATGACCATGGAAGGGGCCAGGGACGTCCTGAAACAGGTCCCGCTGTCGAAAAACGACGGCGCCCCCAATTTTTCCTTCCGCGTCTTCACGATCCTGCCGGGAGGCCACACGCCCTACCACACCCACAGCGTGGAACACATGAACTACATCATCCAGGGCGAGGGGGCCGTGGTGGACGAGGCGGGCAGGGAGCACCCCGTGAAACAGGGGGAATTCGTCCTGGTGCTGCCCGACGAGAAGCACCAGTACAAGAACGCTTCCGCGAAGAACCCCATGGTCATGATCTGCGCCGTGCCCAAGGAATACGAGTAAGCCGGAAAGGTGTGCCCGGACGAAGAAGGCCCGGCCGCCGTTGGCCGGGCCTTGCTTTTTCGGGGCAATACGCTTTTGACCGGGGGCGCATCCCGACGATGCCTTGCTTTCGTTTTCAGGCATCGAGACTGCGAAGATCGGAAGATCAGAGGTGAGGAAGAGCGGATAAGAGAAGGAAACAATACCCCATCCACGCCGAGCTTCTTAACTTCATAGCTTCCTAACTTCTGTCCTTTCAGGGCGCCTCACGTTACTTGACCGCGCTTTTTCCTTTCTGCTGCGCCTCCCTGGCGGGCTGTCGGTTGCCCAGGAACACGAGCATCTCCTGGAGAAAAGCGGCACGCCCCTTCTCGGGCCGGTCGAGGAGGAAAAAGTGCGTGGAGCCGTGGAGCACGACGAACTGTTTTTGCGGCGCGTTGACGAGCTCCGCGTGAAGGGCCTGCAGGTCTTCCGGCCTCGACCAGTCATCCAGGGTTCCCCGGACATAGAGTGTCGGGACGCGGATGTCCTTCGCGTCCCATAATTTTTTCCCCTGTGCCATTTCGAAATGTTCCCTGCGGAAGGCTCCCGGAATGCGAATGCTGGGCGGGGTGCGCGTGTCGGCCGTCGCGTCTTCGGAAAGGGCCAGTTTCACGTAGGCCACCGCCACGCGGGGGTCTCGCCACTTCGACTTGTCCCCGTCGGGGATGTTCCTGTCCCATTCGGCCAGGAGGGTCGAGGCACTGGCCAGGAAGAAGGCTCCGGCTGCCGTGTTGAACTCACCGGGGTTGCCCGGGTCCGCGAGGGCCCTGGCCGGTGCCCAGGGAGCCTTGACTCCATACAGGACATTGACCAGGACCAGGTGGCTCACCCTGTCGCTGTTTTTCGTCGTGTACCGGGCGGCCCAGTGGCCGCCCGCGCCGATGCCGACCAGGGCTACACGGTTTTCCCTGCTGCGGCGAAGAATCCAGTTCACAACGGCCGAGATGTCCTTCACGGCCTCGTCGGAGCTCACCGCGGGCGCCGCCTTCGCAGCCGTCGAATCCAGGGCCGCCGGTTTCGTGGATTTCCCGAAACCGCGCACGTCCATCATGTAGACGACGTGACCCACGCTGGCGATGTCCTCGGCCAGCGAGTAGTTCGGCACCTTGGGATCGAAATGGGGGACGCTGCCCGGGCCGCCCCCGTGGATGAGGAGCACGGGGCTCCCCAACTCTTCCGTCATGGAGGCCCTGACTTCACTCACATGGAGATGGATGCCGGGCTCGCTTTCCACCCGGGCATCGCCGCGGGAGAAGGCGATCGCCTCGCCTGCCGCCCACTGTCCCTGGATGACCGCCACTGCCAGGATCGTCAGGATCAACCGTCGCATTATCGCCTGCATTCCCCCCGTCTCTTTCATGAATTTCCTCACCGGCATCTCGAGCTGATCACTATACCTATCGGCACCGGCGGTGCATTTCTCAAGCCTCTTTCCGTTGCGCAGCTCCGGAAGTCAGCGGGGTTGTGAGTCGCTGAAGTCCCGGCGCCGACGTGCACGGGTTTCCCCTTTCGGGGCATGTGTGCGCAAGGCGAACAAAACGCGGTCAGTATAGCATGGAAAATGCGGAGTTCAAGCCGCAACCCGGCGCCGCTTCAGCCCGATCATGAGCCGAACCGGGCGGATTTGCTGCACTTTCGCGGCCATTGGAAGGGGGTTTTATTTTGGGCGGCAAGGGGCTATGATAGGGGCCGTCAAGGACCCGGCGATCTGAAGAGGCGGCATGGATTACCCCCGCGCTGCCGGCCGGCAAAGGAGCAAGCCCCATGATCCTTCACACCTACCCGACGGTGACGCAGAAGACCCGTGATGACTGCGGCGCGGCGATCGTTTCGTCCATCCTGCGCAAGCACAACATCAAGCACCAGTACACCCGGCTGTGCAAGGAACTGAACGTGGGCAAGGTCGGGACGGAAGAGAAGGACATCGTGGATGTTCTCAACCACAGGGGGTTCAGCGCCTGGATGACCTATGACATGACGGTGGACTCGCTCATCAATTTCATCGACTCCGAGATCCCCGTTATCCTGATCATCCAGGCCTGGAGCCGCAGCAAGCGGGAGGACAAGTACGAAGGGCTCACCAATTACGGCCACTACGTGCTGGCCATCGGCCACGACGACAACCGGGTCGTCTTCATGGATTCCGGACTTCCCTTCGGCAACTACGGGTACCTGACGAAGGAGGAACTCGAGAAGCGCTGGTATTACGTCTCGGAGGACAACCGGAAATTGCGGGTCGGCATCGTCGTCGAACCCCCCAAGAAGAACAACCTGGTGCACATCCGATAGGCAGCCCTTCGAAGCGTAAGGGTGTCGTTACAAGCCCGGTTGCAGGCAGGAAAATCAGAAGCAAAAGTGGCGGGTTCGGGAACTCTTGGGGCTAAAGATTTCATGGCAAGATGTCGATCGGATACTTTAGATATCTCTTTTTATTTTCATCCAGACAGCCTGAAAGGCAACAAACGGGCAGGGCGCAAAGCCACCGAACTGCATCCGGGACATTGCCTGATCAGGTGACAGGGAACTGAAGTCAATCAGTCTGATGCGAAAATAGCCCAGGCGTTCCGCAAGGGAGGTTCTCGTGAGTGAAAATGGTTTTGTCGATTACTACGAGTTGCTGCAGTTGAGTTCCAATGCCGACAACGACACCTTGGAGCGCGTCTTTCGGCATCTCGCCAAAAAGTTTCACCCCGACAATCCGGAAACCGCGAATCCCGACCGGTTCCGTGAAATTGTGGAAGCACACCGGACGCTCACCGACCCCTAGGCCCGTGCCCGCTACGACGTCAAGTACCAGGAATACTGGAACCGCAAGTGGAAGCTTGCCTCCGAGGCAAGCGACGGCACCGCGTTCGGGGACGACCGGGAAGTCCGAGCGAGCCTGCTCTCGATCCTGTATGTCCAGCGGCGGCGCGACCCGAAAAAACCGGGAATGGGCGATTACGAGATGGCCCGCCTGATCGGCAAGCCTTACGAACTGGTGGAATTTCACCTGTGGTACCTGAAGACCAAGGGCTGGGTGGAGCGCCTCGATACGGGACTGCTGGCCATCAGCGTCGCCGGGGTCGACCAGGTCGAGCAGAGCCGGCTGCGGCTCCGGGAAGATCGTCTGCTCACGGCTGACGGTTTCACTCCCGAGGATGCTGACGGAAGGTCGATGCCCTCCGGCAAAGCGGATTTGCTTGTGTTTCCCAAAGGGACTGATTTCAAGCAGTAAGTTTCAATGCTTTTCCTTCCCCTGGCCTAGGGTGAAATCAGGAAGTAGTCGTACAGGAGCCGCGCGATGTCTGCGATCACGGTTTCCCGGGTGCCGGGGGGCGCTTCCGAACCCTTGATGAACACGACCATGGCAATGTGACCCCTGCCCCCGGGCAGCGTGATGTAACCGATATCGTTCACGCTGCCGGCGAGCGTTCCCGTCTTGTCGGCGACGACAGTCCCCGCAGGCAAACGGCCCCGGATCCGCTTCGGTCCGGTTGTGCACCGCTCCATCATGGGAATGAGTGTTGAACGCGCCGATCGGCTGATCCCTTCCTCCCGCCATATCTTGCACAACAGGCCCAGCATCGCAGCCGGGGTGGCTTGATCTCTCGGGTCGGCATCATAGGCGGGATTCGCCCTGTAGGCCTTTGCGCGGCGTTCTGCAGCCTGCCCGGGCGGCATCCGCCTGAACTGATCCGCCAGCGACGTCTCCGGCGACGCAGGGGCGGGGATTGACAGGACATCGCGCAGCAGCTCCCTGATGGTTCGGGCCGGGCGGATTTCCCGCAAACCCAGGGCCTGCAGGTAGGCATGGACGGATGCCGGCCCCCCGGCTACCCGGTAGAGAACATCGGCGGAGGTGTTGTCGCTCTTCGTGATCATGGGCTCGAGGAGGTCGGAAACGGGGAAAGTAAGCCCGGGTCGCCAACGAATGCGTTCCAGTGGACCTTCCGGCGCCATCTCCGAGCGCTCCACGGATATTGGCGTTGTCAGCCCGATCTGCCCCTTGTCCGCCATGTCGAGGATCTTTGCCGCAACGGCTACCTTTACCGTGCTGGCCATGGGGAAGAATTCGTCTGCATGGAAGACAACCCTGCGGCCGGTTTCCAGGTGGATCGCCGCAACGCCCACCGTTCCCTTTGCCGTCTCGCCGATACGTCCGATCTCGGCGACCACGGCATTCATCTGAGGGCCCTGAGTCTCTAGAGCCCATGGCGCAGATTGCCCTGCAGCCAGGATGGCAAAAAGAAACAGCCCGCAGACCGGAATGATTCGTCGTCTCATTTCATTTCGCCCGCATGATCCCAGAGGATCCGGGCGTCGACGGCCCGGCAGCCTCCGGCGGAAGCCAGGAGGGGATTGATGTCGAGTTCGGCCACATCCGGGTTCTCCGAGGCGAAAAACGACAGCCTCTCGATGATCTCGACGAGGCCGTCGATGTCGGCGCCCGGCTCACCCCTTGTGCCCCTGAGGAGCGGCCAGATCCGCAGCGACTCGATCATTGCCCGGGCGGTCGGCCCGTCGACGGGGACGATCTCGCGGCTCACGTCCCGGAAGACCTCCGTGTAGATGCCGCCCTGGCCGCAGGCCAGGACGTGTCCGAACACGGGATCGCGCTTCAATCCCAGGAGGATCTCCTTGCCTGCGAGCTGCTCCTGGACCTGGAAGGCATCGATCGCAATGCCCGGGTCCTTCGCCCGAACGTTACCCGCGATCTTTTTGTGAGCCGCCTTCAGCCCGCTGAGGTTGCCGATTCCTGTCACGATCCCGCCCCACTCGCTCTTGTGAAGGAAGCTGCGGCCGGCGAGCTTCAGCACATAAGGCGGCTTCATGCCCTTTGCCGCCTCCCGCAGGGCCGCAAGGCTCTTCGCCTCTTTCCCGGCCGCTGCGGGGATGCCGTAACACGCGAGCAGCTCCAGGGCATCCTGCCCGACAAGAACACCCTCCTTTTTGCCTTTCCCGGCGAGTTCGGAAGCTGCCGCCCCGGCGACGGCGAAGCGCCGGGGTTGCGGCTCGTGGCGGTTCTTCAGCCGATGGGCTTGATGGCAGTAGGAGAGCCCTTGGACGGCCTGCTCGATCGTGTCAAAGCAGCCAAGACCCGGGATCGCCTCGAAACGGTCTACGGCGGCACTGCTTTCCATGTAGGGCCAGGTGGCCATGGGCTTGAGGTTTCCCGACCCGCTCCTGGCCTCGGCGAAGGCCTTGTCGAGGTTCAGCTCCGCGTGGAGCGGCGAGCTCGTCACGAAAAATATCGCCAGCACACCATCGATGCCGGGCGACTTGAGAAGCTCCGTGAGAGAAAGCCGCCAGGCCTCCTCGTAGCGGTTGCCGAGCATGCCGATGGGCCAGATGTCGATGGGGTTCGAGACATGGACCCAGTCGGGCAGCCCCCTCAGGAGCTCCTCGCGGAGTCCGTCCGGCATCTGCCCGAAGGTGAGCCCCGCCTCCTCGCAGGCATCGGCGCACATGATGCCACCGGCCCCGGTGACGGTGACGACGCCGATCCGGGTGCCCTGCATCTCCCCGAGAACGGCCAGGGCGTGGATGGCATCCCGCATCTCAACGCTCGTGCGGACGCGAAGGAGGCCGGTCCTCTCGAAGACAGCGTCAAAGACGTGGTCTTCCCCCACGAGCGATCCCGAGTGTGACAGCGCCGCTTTGGCCCCCGCACTGCTGCGGCCCGTCTTCAGCACGATGACGGGTTTTTTTCGGCTCACGCGTCCCGCCGTCTCCAGGAACGCGGGGCCCCGCTTCAGACCCTCCATGTGGATGACGATCACCTGCGTCTCGGGATCGTCCCCGAGGTAGTCGAGGGCATCCGCAATGTCGAGGTCGCAGGAGTTGCCCACGTCGATGGCCTTCCCGATGTCGCGCCAGGCGAGGTTGCGCGAGGCCACCTGGAGAAAGCCCGTCTGCGCGATGAGGGAGACGGGCAGGAACCTCTCCGGGAAGGGAATCTCGACGAAGGCCGTATTGAATCGGATGTAGTTGTTGACGATACCCAGCGTGTTGGGGCCCAGCACGCGAACCCCCGCCTCGCGGGCGCGCCGGGCGATCTCATCTTGGAGCTCGCGCCCCCTCACGTCCGCGTCGGCGAATCCCTGGCTGATGATGAGCACGCGCCCGATGCCTGTCCGGATGCAGTCCTCGAAGGCGGCCGACACCCGGTCGCGCCCCACGGAGATGATGGCCAGGTCCACCGTCTCGGGGATCTCGGAGAGAGCGGGGTATACCTTCATCCCCAGGATGTCGCCGCCGGCCGGGTTCACCGGGTAGAGGCGGCCCCGGTAACCGTAGCGCAGCATCATCTCGGCGTTGTTGAATGCGCCCGGGCCTGTCCTTCGGGGGGTACCGATCAGCGCAACCGATGCGGGTTTCATGAACTTCTGCATGGGACGGTCTCCTGTACGTGTATTGGGGTGCGGAGTCTCCCGTGCAGTATCCATTTCAGGCCCGCTTCATTCAAGGAAAAAATGCGATCAAGGCGGGCGGCCTTGCGCCGTTTACCCCATCATGAACATCGTCAGCAAGGCACCGATGACAGACAGGGCGATGGCGCAAAGGTACTCGTGATCTAAAACGAAGCGCCTGACTTTCTTTTTCATGGTACCCGTTCCTCCTGCTCTTCAAATGAGCGGCTTCTGGAGTCATGACGACGAAGTGAAGCTCCCCGACCACAGGGCGGGGCCTGCGGGCTGCGCCCCCGGTCAACAGCCGCACGACATCGCATAAGGGGTACCAGGCGGGGGGAATTATAAATCATCCGTGATTACGGAGGGATGTGCTGTGCGGAGATCGGGATGCCCCGGAAGCCGCCCGGCGCAAGCCTGTGCGAATCCGGAACAGGGATTGGAATTGCCTATCCATTTCGAGAAGTTGAAACGAGGGTTCCGTTGTGGGCTGGTCATTTACGGAGTTCCTGCTACGCAGAGGAGCAGACCTGGTCCTTGCCCCGCTTCTTGGCCTCGTACATGAACCGATCCGCCCGGTTGATGAAATCCTTCATTTCCTCGCCCGGCCGGTACCCGGCGATCCCGATGCTCACCGTCTTGATTTCCTCGCAGCCGGGGACAGGCCGGAAGCGCTCGGCGGCGAATTCCGACCGGATTCTTTCCGCCACGACCTCCGCCTGGTCCCCCTCGGTTTCCGGCATGAAGACGGTGAATTCCTCTCCTCCGTACCGGAAAGCCCAGTCCGTCCGGCGGATGCACCGCTGGATGGTCGCCCCGATGCGCTCCAGCACTCGGTCACCCTCCATGTGCCCGTAGGTGTCGTTGAAACGCTTGAAGTCGTCGATGTCGAGAAGCAGAAGCGACAGGGGCCGCCCGTATCGCTCGGTGCGCTCGATCTCGGCCTGGAGCAGGTTGTAAAAATGGCGCTGGTTGTAGAGCCCCGTGAGGTCGTCGGTGATGCTCAGCTCCATGTAGCGGGATTCGCTCTGCCGCAGGGCCGCCTCGGTTTTCATGTGCCCATCGATCTCGCGCTGCAGGGCGTCGACGTGGGTCCGGATGCGGCCCGAGAGGACCGAGATGATCGCGGCGATGGCCATGAGCGCAAACCCCCGGATGAAGCCCTCGATCAGGGCATGCGCGTTGCCTGGGAAGTAAAAGAAGACAAGCAGGAGGTACACCATCACGAGGAACAGCGACAGCAGAAGCCCCCGCTCGCGGTACTGATAGGATGCGATGAGGATGGGGATGTAGTAGAGGTGAACGAAGATGCCCGTGATGTCTTCCGAGAGACAATACACGGAAACGAGGACGGCGATCACCGCGGTTGCGGCCGTGTAGAACTGCCAGTGTTTATCGGTCAAGATCCCCCCCCTCGTTTCGAGACTCTCGTCAGCCGGCGAGGGCCTTTCTCATGACGTCTGCCTCGAAGGGCTTTCCGTGGGCAGGATAGATCATTCGGGCGCCCTGCGCAAGAAGCAGCCGCCAGCTTTCTCTCAATGCAGCCACGTCTTCCGCAAGGATCGGGAAGCCGGGCGCGAGGCGCAGCGGGAAACCGTTCATCGCCAGGTCCCCCACGAAAGCCTCCCCCGAATCCAGGAGCACGCTCATCGAGCCGGGTGAGTGGCCGGGCGTGTGAAGGACCCTGCCCGGTATCCCGTATACGGCCAGCGACAGGCCCTCATTGCCGAGCTTGAGATCCACGCGGCAGGCCGGGATCCTGACAAAGGGCAGCGACAGCGAAAGGATGCCGCCCAGGATCCGACCCCAGGCCGTCACCCCCGGGGGCAAGGGTGTAAGGGCATTTTCGAGCCAGGGCGCCTCGCGCTCGTGCATGGCAAGCCCGGCTCCCGTGAGCTTCCGGATATCGCGGGCGCTGCCGACGTGGTCCCAGTGCCCGTGAGTCACGACGATCAGCTTCACGTCGCGCGGGGCGATCCCGGCCCTGTCCAGCGCCTTTGCGAAGGCCCTGCCCTTTCCCGGTGTGCCCGCATCCACGAGGACGGCCCCTCCCGCCTGGAGGAGGTAGCATTGATCAAACCCCAGCGTTACCGGAATGATCCTCATGGTCCTTGCTCCCGGGCCGGCCGTCGCGATCCGGTGTGAAGTGCGGTTGATTTTTTCCGCCGGGCATCACAGCAGCCAGCTGACTGCAATATAGGTCAGGATGTCTTCGAGGGTGCTGAGGATCGGGGTGGTGGTCCCGCCGGAGGACGCATCGACGCCCCCGCGAAGACCCTGCCGGAGCGCCTGGGCCGCCGTTCCGGTGAGGATCCCGTAGAGGGTCGCGAAATCGGCATTCAGAAACGTGGTCGCGATGTAGGCGAGAAACCAGATGACGCCGTACTCGAAGAAATGATGGATGTGCGCGACCCCCGGGATCTTGTCCAGGGTAAAGCCCAGGAAGGCGATGATCCAGAAGACCCACAGGTAGCTGCCCAGCCAGTTGTTGCCGCCGTTGAGGCTCTTGTCGTCCTTGTAGTCATGGACGACCTTCAGCAGGGCGATGCCGGGGGAGAGGGCGGAAACGGCGCTCAGGAGGTAGAGCCTCATCTGCGATACGGGCTGTGCCGCCGGGCCGGGTTGGGCGGCCGTCTCGGCGCCTGCCTGGGGAGAAGCCGGCGGGGGGGCGGCCGTCCGGGAACAGGAAGAAAGTCCTGCGCTGTGGACAAGCAGGATCGCGCAAAGCATGACCAAAAGAAGGGGTCTCATCATGGAACCTCTGCGTCTGTCCGGGAGCGTCCCGTTTTACGTTCGTTTTTCTAGGTAGAGCTTCAGGGCCTCGGCGTTGTTGATCGTCCGTTCCGTGGAGCCGTAGACGAAGCTCACCGGGCCCTTGCCCATGGCCTCGACCAGCGCCTCGACGCCCGCTTCGTTCCGGTCGAGCTCGGCGAAGTAGCGCTTTTGGAATTCGTCCCACTTCGCAGGGTCGTGGCCGTACCATTTTCTCAGCTCGTTGGAGGGAGCGATGTCCTTGGCCCAGTAGTCGATTTTCGCTTTCTCCTTCGTGAGCCCCCGCGGCCAGAGCCGATCGACGAGGATCCGCCTGCCGTCCTCCGGGCCCGGTGCGTCGTAGACGCGCTTGGTTCGAGTCTTGGTCTTCATCGCCCTTGCCTCACTGATCCGTTCCGAGCGGCGCCGGGGGATCGGTGTTCGCCTTTCCCCGGTTGTCGATCGTCCGACGGTCGATGACCTTTCCCGCCTCGACCCTGAGAAAAACGTCAACTTCATAGACGGTCTGGTATCCCATGTGGACGTACCGGATCGGCTTTCCCCGGGGGATGCGCAGGGTCCCCGTGAACCAGTCCGCCTTCACGGGTTTTGTTTTCCCGGGGAAAATCCGTTCGAACTCGGCGGGGGCGGCCTTGCCCTCCTTGTCCCGCAGCCACGCCGTGAGATCGATGAGGTACAGGGTGTCCTCCCTGATCTCCCACGATCCGACGTAGCCCCTCCAGCAGGCCGTATGCGGCGCCGCGAATTCGGGGCGCGGGTTGTCTTGGGTGAAATACGTCTCCAGCGGGTTCGTGAAGAGGAACCCTTCCGTCCCCTCGTAGACGATTTTCTCGGGGATCTGGGCCGTGGGCCAGGCCGGGGTGGCGAGCAGAAGGACGAGCGCCGAGAAAACGAGAACGGTGAAGATTCGACGGAACCGGGTCATTGTGTGTGCTCCTGTTTTCCGGTTTGGGGGTCAGTGCATCTCTTTCCACAGCATGAACGCAAGTCCGCCCGTCACGATGGCGCCGGGCACGCTGATCCAGAGGGGAACCGCCCAGCCGCCGACAACCAGTTCGAGCCCTGTCATCAGCCTGACGACGTGCAAGAGGCAGATCAGTCAAAAAATACCGACGGCTATGGTGGTGAATGGCTTCATCTCAACACTCCATTCCTCCCTCCTTTGAAAAAGGAGGGCAGGGGAGGATTTTATCACGGCTTGAAAGCCTCGACCAGCCCATCCATGTGCTCCCCGGCCTTGAGGAACCGCACATGGGCGAATCCCGCCTCCTCGAGCCAGCTCCTGATCTCATCACAGGTGTACGTCGAGCCCCCTTCCGTGTTGACGAGCATGTTGACGGCGAAGATTGCGCCGTCTTTCGGCTCGGTGCGGTCGGGTTCCATGACGTGATCGCGGATCACGATACGGCCTCCCGGGATCAGGGCCCGGAAGACCTTCTGAAACAGACCCACATTTTCCCCCGGGCTGTTCTGGTGAATGATGGCGGAAAGAAGCGCAAGGTCGTGACCGCCGGGCAGCTCGTTCCGGTAGAAGTCCCCCGCCACGAGACGGACCCGGTCGAGCATTCCCGCTTCGGCCAGGCGCTTGCGGGCCATCTGGATGACGGCGGGCCTGTCGAAAAGCGTTGCCTTCAGTTCGGGGGCGGCCTGCAGAAAAGCGATGGTGTAGGTCCCCGATGCGCCGCCCACGTCGATGAGGTTCCTTGCCGGGCCCGGTTGGATCGCCGTCACGATCTTCTGTGCCAGGGGCGTCCCCACCACGTGCATGGCCCCGATGAAGGCCTGCAGTTCGTCGGCGTCCTGCGCCTCCGATTCCGGGGGCTCCGACGAGCCGGCCCCTCTGACGATGGGCGTAAGGTTGGACCAACTCTCCCACAGGTGAGCCGCGTGGAGGAGCATGGGACGTACCGACCGGGGGCTCTCGTCGGTCAGGAACGGGGCGGCGTCGGGGGCGGTTCGGTAGGTGCCCGCCTGCTTGGCCAAGAGGCCCATCGCCGCCAGTGCATCGAGCAGGACGGTCAGGCCCCGGGGATCGGCATGCAGCCTGACCGCGAGGTCCCCGGCCGATGAGGGCTCTTCATCGAGACGGGTAAAAAGGTTCAACTCGGCTGCCGAGAGAAGGATCCGGCTCTCCATGAACTGCCGGGCCAGTTTCAGCACCGCTTCGGGGGTGTCGTAGCTCATGGTTGTCCCGCCGTTGTCAAAATAGAATAAATCCCTGGTTTCGTTTCTTCATGTCTTTGTGAGCAACAAACCCCGACTTCGTCCGGGGTTATCGATAAAATGAACCGTTCCTTAAAATCCTCCCCGACCTCCCTATGAATGCCCTTTCCCGCAGTCTTCCTCTCCCTTGAGGGGAGAGGACTGAGGTGAGGGTGGATGATCTCCCCCTTTTGTAAAGGGGGATAGAGGGGGATTTTTTCATTCCGGTCGTTTCGGGAAACAACGGCACAGGTTGTCTTCGACTTCCTGCAGCCACAGCGCCCTCTCGCCTGCCGAACTGGTCACGACGACGCAGAACATTTTCCGGTAGACGTTTTCGACTCCGCAGAGTCCGAACACGCAGTTCTTCCACAGCGTCTCGAGAGGATCGGCAAAAACGTCCCGCTCGCGCTCCCCGGGCGTATTGGAGGTGTTAAACACGAGGGCGGCCCGCGCTTTCAGCAACCCCTTCGGGATGCCCTCACCCTTGTCGCCCTCGAGAAACTCATAGGCAACACCGGGCCGGATGACCCGGTCAACCCAGCCTTTCAATATTGCCGGGGGCTGGCCCCACCAGTTCGGATGGACGATGACGATCCCGTCGGCCTCGGCAATCTCCCGGCAATGCCTGTGGATCTCGGGGGGCAGCGGGGCCCCGCGGGAAAATTCTGCGCCCGTCAGGATGGGGTCGAACCGCTCCTGGTAGAGGTCGTGGAAGAAAACGTCGTGACCGCTGCGCTTCAGCACCTTGACCGCTCTCGAGGCGATGGCGTGGTTGAAGCTGCCTGCAAGCGGGTGGGCCAGGATGACGGATGTCTTCATGCCTGTTTCTTTCGATGCCGCACCTTGCGGTTATGGAAAATCATGGATCGTTCCGATACACAGTCGGGGGTATTATAAATGAACGACCGGATTTTCCGCCACATTCTTCTTCCGGCCTTTGCACCGGTCCTTTTCTGGTTGTCGCAACGACGCCGGTCGATGTCCTGGGCTGCCGCACACGCGGTTTGCTGGCCATCGCCGTCGCGCTTCTGTCTGTCCTTGCGGGGCTGGGATCAGCCGTTGCAGGGGTCCGGGGGAGGATGAAAAGCGACCCGGCTGCCAACTGGTGGGCCACTTCCGCCCTGATCCTTGCCGTACCGGCCGTCCTGCTCATCCTCTTCGCGTAAGCATGCCCGCGATGCACAGGGAAGATTCTACAGGACCCTGTACCCCGCCTTCTTCCATCCCTCGACGCCATCGAGAAGGGCACGGGCATTCGGGTAGCCCAGCCTCTGGTACTTGACCGCCTGACCGGCGGACGTGTGCTCCTTCGTTCAGGCGCAGTAGAAGATGATCATCTTGTCCTTGGGCAGGGTGGGGAGCATCCTCTGGAACTCGGCAAAGGAGATGGCCATCTCGAGCCGCAGGGCCTCGAACTTCTCTTCCTCCTCGTAGCCGCAGACGAGCAGGGCCTGACCGGCCTTCACCTTCTCGTAGGCCTCCCGGGGCGTGATTCGAACAGCTGGCATGACGTATCCCTCCTGACTTGAGTTTTCCCTTTTACCCCCTCCTTTGTAAAGAGACTGTGTCGCAATGACAAAAACCAATTATGACACAGCCTCAAAAGGAGGGCAGGGGAGGATTTCGGAGATAGTGCTCCTTCCATTCATAGGCAGTTAGTCAACTTTGTCAACAACGTCCCCGATCTTTCCCCTAGCCGTAAAAGATGCCAGTCGGGTCCCGATCCACTTCATCGAGCAGGGCCTCGAAGTCCGCACGGGGTGTGATCAGTGTGTAGAGATGCCATCGCGAATTTCGGTCGGCGCAATAGAGCGACCACTTCCTGTCCGCGGGATTGAACCGGAATTGAGCGACGACGCTATCCACCCACTCGGACGGCTTATCGAAGCGGGGTCTCTCCGTAATGAGGGTGACATGATTGCCCCGGATCCTGTAACCGAACCGGATCTTGTCCCGGACATGGGGCGGCACCTTCTGCACGCAATACTTCGTCAGGGTTATTTCGACGAGTCGTCTTGTGAATTCCGGCAGCGGCATCGTTATCCTTTCTGGAGACCCTCCTTTGAAAAAGGAGGGCAGGGGAGGATTTTTCTTGCGAACTTCTTCCTGTGAAACTGCAAATCTGTGGGACGTCCCCTGATTTGTCCCAGATCGATTACGGGCCCGTATCCTCCCAACGCGGCAGCAGCAGAGGGTTTCAGCCGATCAACGGCACAAACGTTGGGACAGTGGCTGATGTCATGCCACCGTGTCGGGTCCTGCAAATGTCAATATGAAAGTCTGACCCTGTGATCCCTGTGATCCCCGTCGAATTAGAATTGATTTCATCGAGCAATGGCCTTGATAAAAGAATATCGTAGTTGCTTTTTAATGCCTTTGTTGATTTTCGTTTATAAGTATCGCAAAGAATATTTAATGCACTAGTTGACAAGTGTCAGGACATCGTAGACAGAAAAATGTGCCACGACATCGTAGACAACGGTACGATCGTTAAAGGTTCTTTAACAACTTAATATCACTGCGGTCATACTCATGGGCACCGAATCTCTCATGCGGGAGGTGTCCATGCGAAACGATCTCGAGCAAGAGCGCCAATGGGCCGTACAGCGGTATCTCAAAGGGGAAAAGCCCGCCGCGATTTGCGCCTCTCTGGGGCGTTCGAGGCCTTGGCTCTACAAATGGTCAGCCCGCTTCTCTTCGGGAGATCCCGGCTGGTTCCAAGACCAGTCCAGGCAACCACGCAGCAACCCTCTGCGCACCCCTGCCGAGATCGAAGAGATCGTCAAGCTGCTTCGGCTCAGCCTGTATAACGACGATCTGTTCTGTGGTGCCCAGGCGATTCAATGGGAGATGGACGAGATGCATGTCCGCCCCGTGCCCTCCCTGCGCACCATTGGCCGGATTCTGAGCCGTCATGATCTGACCCATCGCCGTACAGGGCGTTACGAACCGAAGGGGAAGGCCTATCCGGAGCTGCCGGCCCTGCAGCCCAACCAGACCCATCAGGCGGATTTGGTGGGACCTCGTTATCTGAAGGGCCCGGTCCGATTCTACAGCCTCAACGTCGTCGATCTTCGAACGGCTCGTTGCGGCCTGGAGCCCTTGCTGAGCCAATCCGGGCAGAGCATCGTCGATGCGCTCTGGTCGCTCTGGAGACGGATGGGCATCCCCCGCAATCTTCAGGTAGACAACGCCTGGTCTTTCTACGGCAGCCCGGCTCATCCCCGCGGCATGGGCCCCTTGATCCGGCTGTGTCTGCACCACAGGGTGCAGCCGTGGTTTATCCCCATGAACGAACCGTGGCGCAACGGGGTTGTCGAGAAGTTCAACGACCACTACGACCAGAAGTTCTTCCGCAAGGTCGTGATCGCCTCCGCCGACGAGTTGATGCAGGCCTCGCTGGCCTTTGAGCAGAAGCACAACAGCCGCTATCGCTACAGCAAGCTCCGGGGCAAGACCCCACTGGAGGTCCTTGCGCAGACGGGCAAGAAGTTACGGTTTCCCAAACAGGAGCATGCCCCTCTTCTCCCTCTGAAGAAGCCGCAGACGGGCTGTTTCCACTTGGTGCGATTCATCCGCAGTGACCTTCGCCTCAACGTCTTCGGGGAGCTTTTTACAGTACCCTCGCAGCTGCAGTACGAATACGTTGTGGCAACGATCGATGTGAAAGAACAGAAGTTAAAGATCTTCCTCGATCACCAACAGATCGAAGAGTATGCTTATAAACTCAGATAGTGCAAAGAAGTGTCTACGATGTCCTGGCACATAAAAGTGTCTACGATGTCGTGGCACTTAACACATAGGGTATAGGGTATAGGGTATAGGGTCCAAATGTACTGAAGAATTTTTAACGAAATCTTCTTCCTTCCCGATACCCTAGACCCGATACCCGATACCCTTCTTCATGAATATTGTCTAATATAATTTTGGATGTACTTCCTGACCTGTTCTTTCGTCTGGAAGATCCCGAAGTGGCCTTCGCAGAGGATGTCGGCTTCGAGGGCCAGGAGTGTTTCCATGGATGTGCGCCAGCGGCTTACGTCGGATTTGAAGCTTGGCAGAAACGGACCGTGAATGTCCTGGCCGAAAAGGACCCTCTTTCCGCCCCGGTCCAGGTAGATGGAGATGGAGCCGGGGGTATGTCCGGGCGTGTGGACCAGGTGCAGTTCCTCCGGGCCGAACCGCAGGATTTCGTGGTCGCCCTTGAAGCGGATATCGACCGGGGTGGGGGGGAAATCCGTTTCATACCAGTTTGCCGCCGTCATGATCGGGTCGCCTTCTTCGATGGCACGGGCATCCAGTTCGTGGACGGCCAGTTTGCAGCCGAAAGTGTCGCGGAACCAGGGCGCCGCACCGATGTGATCGATGTGGCAGTGCGTCAGGATGAGCGTGGAGATCTTCTTCGGGTCGAGGCCCGCCCCCTCGATGTTGCGGACCAGCGTGCGGGCGCTCCGGCCGGCGCCGGAATCGATCATGACGAGCTCGCCACTGAAATCGATGATAAAAACCGTGGCGTCTTCCGACATGGAAATATTCGGCCCGCCTATCAAATACACGCCTTCGACAATGACTTCAGCGTTGCCCATAGTTTCTCCGGTTTTTTCATCTGAGTGGGGTATCGGGACTTGATCAGGGGTCTAGGGTTTCGGGTATAGGGTATAGGGTCTGACGGTATGAAGAATATCTTGATACAATCTTCTTCCGACCCGATACCCTAGTCCCGATACCCGATACCCCTCTTCATATGCCCGAAACCCTATACCCTATTCGGTTCTAAGGGAGCCGATCAGTTCGTTCACATCCCCGATGCCATGGCGGACGAGGTATGACTCGATCCCCTCGACGATTTCCATCGTGGCCTTCGGATTCACGAAATTCGCCGTCCCGACCTGCACGGCCTTTGCCCCGGCGATGAGAAATTCCAGGGCATCGTCGGATTCCATGATCCCGCCGATCCCGATGACGGGGATGGAGACGGCTCTCACGGTGTTCCAGACCATCCGGACCGCCACGGGCTTGACGACAGGGCCGGACAGGCCGCCGGTGACGTTCCTCAGGTGCGGGATACGCCGTTCGATATCGATGGACATGCCCAGCAGCGTGTTGATGAGTGAAAGGGCGTCGGCTCCGGCGGCTTCGCAGGAGCGCGCTATCTCGGTGATGTCGGACACATTGGGGGAGAGCTTGACGATGACGGGCAGATCCGTGGCCGATTTCACGATCTTCGTCACGCCATGGGATGCATCGGGGTCACAGCCGAACACGTGCCCGCCCTTCTGCACGTTGGGACAGGAGATATTGACCTCCAGGGCATGAATTCCGTCAACGCCGCTGAGCGCCGCAGCCACCTTCCCGTATTCCTCGAGCGTTTCACCGAAAATATTGACGATGATTTTCGTGTCGAACTGCCGCAGCCACGGCAGCTTGTCGCCGATGAACGCCTTCACCCCGACGTTCTGAAGGCCGATGGCATTCAGCATGCCGCCGGGCGTTTCCATGATCCGCGGCGGCGGGTTTCCCCGGCGCGGCTCGAGCGAGATCCCCTTCACCACCACGGCCCCGAGCCGGTTCAGGTCGATATAGGGCGCGTACTCCTCGCCGTAGCCGAAGGTGCCCGATGCGGTCATGACGGGGTTCTTCAGGACCAGGCTGCCAATCTTCACTTCAGTGCGGGGTTTCAACAAGGCCATTCCTGTTTTTTCGTCCTTCATCTTTTCGACAAGCGGCGTCCGAGCCGACAGCCGACAGCCTACAGTCAACAGTCTACAGCCTACGAAAAAAAAGAAGTCTACAGCTTGGATCTGTTGCCTGTTGCCTGTCGGCTGTCGGCTGTCGGCTCGGCGCTGACGCCTCCGGCGTCAGCGCCAGATAATTTCGCGCAGATCGAACACCGGCCCATCGGTGCAGACCTGGCGGTATTCCACACCCGTCGGCGTGCGGACCTCGATGGTGCACCCCAGGCATGCCCCCATGCCGCAGGCCATTCGTTCCTCCATGAGGACCTGGCAGCGGATCGGATGATCCGCGATTATCGCGCCCATCCGCTTCAGCATCGGGTTGGGACCGCAGACGAAGACTTCCGTTTTCGAAGCGTTAAAAGAGAGCAGGTCCTCGCGGAAAAGATCCGTCACCGGGCCTTCGTAACCGGCGCTGCCGTCGTCGGTGCTGACCCGGACCTCGGCGCCGAAAGACTTCATCCGGTCAATCCCGAGGAGGTTCGCAGAATCCCGGGCTCCGATGTAGAGAATCATTTTCGGTCCTTCCGGCGTTGCCTTTGCGCTCAGACGTTCGGCCAGGAAGACCAGCGGGGCGATGCCGATACCCCCGGCCACGAGGACGGCCGTCTTCATTCCGGGCTTGAGTTCGAACCGGTTCCCGAGCGGACCCAGGATCTCGATGCGATCGCCCTCGCACAGCGTCGAGATGACTTTCGTCCCCCTGCCGGCAGCTCGGTAGAGGATCTCGATCCGTGCACCGCTCCCGTTTTCCGCAAGACTGTAGATCCCGAGCGGCCGCCCCAGGAACGGAAAGCCGCGCCCGACCGGGCGCAGCATGACAAACTGCCCCGGTTGCGCGTCTCTGAAAGCCCCGCTTACGGCAAGCTTCATGAGGTAGTGCTCCGGGGCCACCTCGGCGTTGGCAAGAATGGTTGCAGTCATGTCGGCTTTGGTAAGCATGGAGTACTCGTCTTTCCAGTCTGTCCCGTCTATCCGGTCTATCCCGTCCTGTGAAGACCCCATCCTTGATCTTCCTCTCCCCTGGCGGGAGAGGATTGAGGTGAGGGGGTCTTTTGTCTATCTCTTCTATCTCGTCTATCTGGTCTATTCAGTCTATCCGGTCTGTCCCGTCAGGAGAAAGAGCTGTCTGGTCATTGCGAGGAATAAAGTGACGAAGCAATCCAGCTGCCTCGCAGCAGGATTCGGGCCTCGGGTATCGGGTCTCGGGACATAAATAAATTCCGAAAAGTCATCGCGAGGGCGAAGCCCGTGGCGATCTACGATTTCCCTCTTTATTTTATCCTGAAATCAAGATCCCAAATCTCAAACGAAGATTGCCACGTCTCGCAAGGCTCGACTCGCAATGACAACTTTTTTGAAATTGCCGCGTCCCTTCCTTCTCTTTCACCGGTCACTGGCCACTGGTCACCGGTCACTCTCTTTAAACGGCTGCGCCGTTTAAAGATCGAGCCACATGATCATGGCATCTTCGTTGTTGTCGGAGTAATATTTAGGCCGAATGCCCCGGGACTCGAATCCGAGTTTCTGATAAAACCCTTTCGCAGCTTCATTCGACACTCGAACCTCGAGGGTGCAATAGCGCATTTGCTCCCGGCGCGCCTGGCACAGGGCCTGTTGAAGAAGCAGGGTGGCAACACCCTGTTGTCGGATATCCCTCCTCACGGCGATGTTGGTGACATGCACCTCGTCGGCGATGAACCAGCAAAGGATGTAGCCGGCGAGTCTCTTTTTTCCGGCCGACCCAAGTCTTGCCGCAAGGCACCGGGCCAGCGGAAAAGAGAGGTCCTGCCTGAACATGCCCGGGGTCCAGGGGACCCTGAAGGACATCCGCTCGATCTGCATGACCTCGTCGAGATCGTCCTCCGTCATCGGTCCGACCTCGAGTCCCTCGATCTGTTTGATTTTGGTTACCATTCAATGCGTTATGTGTTGTGTGTTATGGTGTTTAAATGAATCCCGCGACAATGGCAAGCAGTAAAAAGACGCCGCAGAATACGGGAACGTATCCCCTCAGCTTGATCGTGTTGAGGGCCACGCCGATACCGATAAGCGGAAGGATGGCACAGGCGAAGTCGAGGCTCCGGAGGACCGCAACGGAAAGGTCGGGGTAAATGCCCCGGATCAGCCAGGTTCCGCAGGTCAGCGCGGCAAACAGGAAAACGAGGGATCCCGCGAGATAGCGCCCCAGCGCGGCGAGATGCCGGCGGGTGACGCCGGCGGCGTCCCCGGTCTTTGCATCCTCCGTGGCTTGCAGCACCAGCCCGTCGTTCCATTTTCGGAGCAGCATCTCCAGCTGCTGTCCCAGAAAACCGGCAGGGGCAAAAACGAGGATGGCCAGTGCGATCAGTTCACGGGGAGGAGGCCCCGAGGCGGGGGCGGCCAGGATGGCGCCGGACGTAGCCAGAATCGCAACGAGGGTATCGTTGGGCGGAACATAGGTCCCGACGGGAATTCGATCGACCCAGAGCAGCTCCAGCAGCGCCCCGGTTGCAAGACCGGTGAGAGGGTCCCCGAGGGCCAGCCCGATGAGCGGACCGGCAACAACGGGCCGGGAGATCATGAACTGGACGACCACCCTGTCCAGGCAGATCAACGCACCCAGTACTGCCGCGATGGCTGTCTCGTTCAACATGACCGCCCCCGTGGGCAACGCCGATCATCTGACAGGACGACAGAGACCACCATCTGCTCTCAGCCCTGCCGACTGCCGAGAAGATCCCGGAAGTCCACCGTCCTGTCGCCTGGAATGGATCTCAGCTCCACCCTCACGCCTGAATCGAGAAGAAAACACGCGTGGGCAATGTCTTCGTCGGCGAGGCATACCGACGTGGAACACTGGAGTTTGCATTTCTCGCTGTAGAGGTTGCCGATGTTCAGCGTCTTGAAGCGAAAACCCGCTTCCCAGGCCCGGGCGACGTCGTTCACACCGCTGAAGAGGACGATCGTCCTCACGTTCTCGTCGTGGAGGGTCATCTCGGTGTGGCCGAACTCATCGACACCGTAGATCAGAACCTCCACCTCGCGGGGCACGGCCATCCGGATGACGGTCTCCCTAAAGAAGCTTCCTGCCACCTCATCGTTGACGACAACGATCCGGGTCGCCTTCAGGAAGGGCAGCCACGTTTCGATGATCTGCCCGTGGACCAGCCTGCTGTCGACTCTGATGAGGGAGAAATCCATCGGGTGTCCGTAGCTTGCGCAATGGATAAAAAAAAGCCGGAATCCCGTCGGCAGGTTCCCGGCCTGGTTTTAATTCTCACCAACCTTCTTCTTGAGTACCTCACTGGCCAGATAGATGTTCTTCTTCCCGTAGTCCCGAATCTGCGCTGCGAAGTTTGCCAGATCGGTTTCCTTCTCTCTGACATCGGGGATCTTGAGGAGCATGGGGAGGTTGACCCCTGTAACGACCTCTACCTTTCCCTCCTTCAGGAAGGCCAGGGAGACATTGGAGGGGGTTCCGCCAAAAAGATCCGTAAGCACAAGGACTCCCATCCCCGAGTCCAACTTACGGATTGCCACGGTGATCTCTTTTCTCAGGTCCTCGAGCCCCTTGGTTGCTCCCACCGATATGTGAAGAGCGCCGTTGAGGCTGCCCTTGATCTGTTCGGCTGCGCTGATCAGTTCGCTGCCCAGATTGCCGTGTGTGATGACCAGAACCCCAATCATGACGCCCTCTCTTGATCCTTTCGGCGGGGCTGTCCAAAAAGCAGAGGGTAAGATGTTGAGAAGGCAGGAAGTTCGGAGAAGCAAGCAGTAATTGTCAGGCTACCGGCTTATCCAACCTTCTTACCTTCCCACCTTCAAAACTTCTCTATTTAGACAGGATGCCCCTGAGCAACAGTGCCGCTCGCGCGATGCGTAACGCTAATGCATTCACTATTAATTGTCAAGGCGAATCGGCCCGTGCGGGGCCGGCAAAGAAGCCTGCAGCCTGCAAAAACAAGTCTACAGTCGACAGTCAACAGTCTACAGCTTACGAAAAAAAAGAAGTCGACAGGAAGGAGCTGCAGACTGTTGGCTATGTATGTTCCAAGCTGCGGAAAACGTCAAAAAGGCGGACAGAAAATGTAAACAGCAAATCAAAGGCCCCTCTTTCCCCGTCGCGGTTTCGTACCAAAAGATTCTAACTGTCCGTTATTGCAAAGACATTAGTCGTGACGCCAAAGCGGGCAATCTGACAAAAACTCTTTTCAAACCCGTACTTACCTTATAGGTCAACACCTTTATTAACAGATATTGAACAAGGTCTGTGCATTACCCCCTTTCTATATAATAACCAATATAATTAGATAGTTACAAAAGTTAATCGCTGTCAAAAAACCGACGTAATCTCTCCTCAATGAATGCAACGTGTGCAACTATTGCACTCATAGATCCCGTTGTGCGAGGCTCCGGACATTCCCGCAAGCGGATCGAGGCCAACAGACGACGCGCGCGCCGCCTTTTGCAGCTTCCCAATGTGAAAAAAGTGAAGCAAAAGGCTCCTTTAGCGTTGACAAAATTAAAATGGTCATTACTATAGGTGCAACCCTCCAGAGGAGACGGTCACACGCATGTACAAATGCAAAAAAAAGGCGATTTTGATCACTGAGCCATGCCCGGACACGGTGTGCGAGTGGTGGCTCAAGAACGAAATGTTCTGTAACTGCACCTGGGTTGCCTGCAATTACGGTCCTTTCACACTTGAAGAAGTCGGTGAAATGATGGGTGTCACCCGGGAACGCATCCGCCAGATCGAGGCGAAGGCCTTAAGAAAGTTGCAGCATAAGAAGCGAAGAGACCAGCTCAAGGATTTCGCCTCGCCCGATTACGACAAGGACTACCGGTAAGAAGAAGCCACAAGGCTCAAGCCACGAGCCGCAAGCCACAAGCCGCAAAACACTTGGAATGAAAAGCCCCGGAACTCTTTCGAGCCCGGGGCTTTCTTTTTCTTCAGACCCCCTCCTTTAACAAAGGAGGGTTGGGGAGGATTTGTCTTCTTCCCTCTCTTCACTCAGGCACTCAGACACTGAGACACTTTTCTTCACTTCTTTTTCTTCTGTTTCAGCTCATCGAGAAACTGCCGCATGTACTCCTTGCGCTCGGTCCTCGAGAAAAGCAGGGCCGAAATCTCGAACTCGTACTCGAGGGCGGAGGATTTATCAAGGTAGGGGGCCACCTCGGAGATCCGCTTGACGGCCTCGATGGCCTTTGGAGGCCGACCTGCAAGCTCCTTCGCCATGATCTTCGCCTCATCCATGAAGCGATCGGGAGGGGCCACCTTGTTGACAAGGCCGATCCGGAGCGCCTCCATGGCGCCGACGGGCTCTCCCAGCATGGCAATTTCCTTGGCCTTGGCCGTACCGACGAGCCGACTGACGGGATTAAAGAGGGGGTTGAGGCCAAACTTGAGCTCCGGGTGCCCGAAGATGGCGCTTTCGGATGCAATGATCATGTCGCAGACCGTTGCCAGGTTGAACCCTCCGCCCAGTGCGATCCCGCCCACGGCGGCGATGACGGGCTTGCGGAAGGCAAAAATCTTCTGCAGGTAATTGGCGATCAGGCTGAAGTAGTCGTCGACCTCGTCGTCCGAGACGGCCGCCATCTCCTTGAGATCCATCCCCGCAGAGAAGACATAATCCCCGCCCGTCAGGATCACGGCCCGCACCGAGTCGTCGGTCTCCAGCGCCGAAAAGCAATCCACCAGTTCCAGCTTCATCTCCCGCGACAGAGCGTTCATCTCGTGGGGCCGATTGAGCATGACGACGGCATAGCCGTCCTCTCTGGTGATCTGGATGGTCTTGTAGTCCATGTTTCGTTGACCTTGAAGGCAGCGAGGGTTCGTGTTGATTGACTTGAGCGGATAGCTCCTGTCGGTGAGCGAAACGTTATGCCAGGGCGGCAGGCAACAGGCTACAGGCGGCAAAACACGGAGGGAGGGGCCTCCCCCTGTACCCTGTACCCTATTCTTTCCTGTCCACCCGCTCTTTCAGCTCTTTCCCCACTTTGAAGAATGGGAAACGCCGGGGTGGCACATCCACGGAGGCCCCCGTCATGGGGTTTCTTCCCCGCCGGGGTTCCCGTGTCCTGACAGTGAAATTGCCGAAGCCCCGTATTTCGATCCGGTCGTCTTTCTTCATGGCCTCGACCATCGAATCAAAAACGATCTCGACGGCGCGAGCCACATCCTTGCGGGGATACTCCTTCAGAATATCCTGGACTTTCGCAATTAAATCTCTTTTTGTCATGGAAACATCACCTTCCCTGACTGACATAGATGTAACTCAAGCCCGGGCCTGTCTCCACCACCGTCTCTACCATTTCGCGTTTCAGGACCGATACCATCTCTTCCATCATGTACCGCCAGACGGAGCGCCGCTCTTCTTTAGGATAAACCAGTTCGGGCTTCCCGTCCAGCTTTGCCAGCGTGGCCGCCACCCCCGCCGCATGATCCAGATCACCCAGTTCATCGACGAGTTTGAGTCCCATGGCCTGACGCCCCGTAAAGATGCGGCCGTCGGCAAATCCCTTCACGGTCTCCTTGTCCAGGGCCCGATTCGCCGACACGACTTCGACGAACTGCTCGTGAACGTCATCGATGAGGGCCTGGAGAAGATCCCGCTCCTCCTTCGTCATGTCGCGAAAGGGGGATCCGGCATCCTTGTACTTGCCGCTCTTGATCACGGAGGAACGGAGCCCCACCTTCTTGAACAGGTCCTCCACGTTGGTGAAGTGCATGATCACGCCGATGCTGCCCGTGAGCGACCCCGGGTTGGCAATGATTTTTTCGGCGCCACAGGCCACGTAATAGCCGCCCGAGGTCGCCATGGACCCCATGGAGGCCACAACGGTTTTCTTTTTCCGCAGCCACTGAACCTTCTCGTAGATCTCCTGGGAAGGCCCCACGCCGCCGCCCGGTGTGTCGATGCGAAGAACCACCGCCTTGATGCCGTCGTCTTTGCCGAATTTTTCCAGGACGTCGTTGACGGGCTTGGGATCGATGATCACCCCCTTCACGGGGACCACACCGATCCGGTCTTTCGAAATGAATGCCGTTTTTTCCCCCTGCACGGAACTCATGCCGTACACGAGGAAAAAGAACAAGACCCCGATCAGAGAAAGCAAGAGGAGCCCGAAGAGGACGGGATGCCTTTTGTGCATAAACCAACCTTAGACCGGCCGAGATTGACGTCTGTCAACGCAACGTCGGACGGTGGAGATACCCGCGGGTCCAGGGTATAGGGTTTCGGGTATAGGGTATAGGGTCCAAAGGTACGGGAGAAATTCCATATTAGGGAAAATCTTCTTCCTTCCCTATACCCGAGTCCCGAGTCCCGATACCCTTTCTTTTTCATGCGTCGATCTTGATGTCCGCCAGGGCCTTTCCAAGGCTCGACCCGAGGTTTTCCTTGTTGTTGATGTACTGCCGGGCCGGGGACGACTGGTGCACCGTCGCCTCATGATCCTTGATGCTCAGCCGGATCTTGCGGTTCTTCGGGTCGACACTCTTGACCACGGCCGTGACGGCATCGCCGACGGCAAACAGGTCGGAGGCCGCCTTGACCCGCTTCTGGCTCAGCTCGGAGATATGGACGAGGCCTTCGATGCCCTCCTCGATCTCGACAAAGATCCCGAAGTCGGTGATGTTCGTCACCTTGCCGGCGATGACGGCGCCGGGGTTGTATCGCTCACAGAACTCCTCCCAGGGATTTTTCTCGAGCTGCTTGATGCCCAGGGAGAATTTCTCGTTATCCACGTCCACGTTGAGCACCACGGCGTCGATCTCCTGGCCCTTCTTGTAGAGCTCCGAGGGATGCTTTACGCGATGCTTCCAGGAGATGTCCGAGACGTGCACGAGCCCGTCGATGCCCTCTTCGACGCCGACAAAGATCCCGAAGTCCGTGATGTTGCGGATGCGGCCCCGGATGACGGTCCCCTCGGCGTATTTCTCCTTGAGGGCCAGCCAGGGATTGGCCGTAGTCTGCTTGAGCCCCAGGGAGATCCTCTTGCTCTCTGCATTCACCTCGAGGATCATGACCTTCAGGACCTGCCCTACCGAGAGCACCTTGGAGGGGTGCCGAATCTCCCTCGTCCAGAACATTTCCGAGACGTGGATGAGACCCTCGACGCCCGGTTCGAGTTCCACGAAGGCGCCGTAGTCGACGATGCTGACCACCTTGCCCTCCAGGACGGTGCCGACGGGATACTTGTCGCCGATCCGCTCCCAGGGGTTTTCGGTGAGCTGCTTGAGACCCAGCGACACCCGCTCCTTCTCTCGATCGAAGGAGAGGACTTTCACCCGGATCTTGTCGCCCTTGCTGAAGGTGTCGGAAGGCTTGGGCACCTTGCCCCATGAAATGTCGGTGACATGGAGAAGCCCGTCGATGCCGCCCAGGTCGATGAAGAGGCCGTAATCGGTGATGTTCTTGATGATCCCTTCGATGATCTTCCCCTCCTCGATCGTCTCGAGGAGCAGCTTGCGGTCCGACTCGCGCTCCTTCTCCATGATCGCCCGCCGTGACAGCACGACGTTGTTGCGGTCGCGGTCGTACTTGAGGATGTTGAACTCCATGGCCTGGCCGACGAAGCGGTCGAGATCACGGACGGGCCGTATGTCCACCTGGGAGCCTGGCAGAAACGCCGGGATTCCGATGTCCACCGTGAGGCCCCCCTTCACGCGCTGGGTGATGGTGCCCTGGATGGGCTGGTTGGCCTCGAATTTCTCCTTGATGCTCCCCCAGGTCTTGATCCTGGAGGCCTTGTCCCGTGAGAGGATCAGACTGTCGTCCTCGCCCCTCCTTTCGACGAGGACTTCGATCTCATCGCCCACGTTGACGGTGATGTTTCCTGCGGCGTCCCGAAGTTCCCGGGCGGGTATCATCCCCTCCGTCTTGGAACCCACATCCACCATGACGAGATCGGCGCTGACCTGCACCACCCTGCCGATCACGATCTCGCCGGAGCGAAGCTCCTGGAGGCTCTGCTCGTAAAGGGCCGAAAAGCCTACCTCGTCTTCTTTCTTCGCCGCCGCCTGATCCTCTGCCGCCCCCCTGTCCTGATTCGCCGTTTTCTGCTCTTCCACCTTCGCGCTTTCTTCCGTAACCATTTACTGCAGTACCCCCCGTTAAGATTTCACACGACGCCCGACAAACCATCGAGACGTAGCACAATGACTATAAAATATCAAGTGATTATAACTTCCCGGTCTTCCTTGTTCTTATGGCCTCGAACATCTCCTCCACCACGTCCTCGATGCTCTTCCCGGTGGAATCGACGAGGACGCCGTCCTCGGACGGCCGAAGCGGGGCGATCTCCCGCTCGCTGTCCTGCCGGTCGCGCCGGATCACGTCCCGCAGCACATCGTCCAGGCCCACCTCGTGTCCCCGTTCCCTCAGCTCGAGCCAGCGCCGCCGGGCCCGCTCCTCGGCGCCGGCGGTGAGGAAGAACTTCACATCGGCACCCGGGAACACGACCGTTCCCATGTCGCGCCCCTCGGCCACGACACCTCCCGCACGTGCGGCTTCGCGCTGCACGGCGAGAAGCCTCTGCCTCACCTCGCGATGGGCCGAAACCGTCGAGGCAAGCATGCTGATCTCCGGCGTCCGGATGAGTTCCGTCACATCCCGTCCGTCGAGGAGAATCCGGGTGGTCCCTTCACGCTCGGCCAGGGCAATGTCTGTTTCTCCGCACAAGGCGGCGATCCCGGCCCGGTCGGCGGCGGCGAGGCCTGCCCTGCTGACCTTCAACGCCACGGCCCGGTACAGGGCCCCCGTGTCGAGATACACGTAGGAGAGCCTGCGGGCGAGCAGCCGGCTGACGGTGCTCTTTCCCGATCCTGCCGGACCGTCGACGGTCACCACGCATCTCTTCGTCAACGGCGGCTTACCTCTGCCTCGATTCGATTTTCCAGGGTCCGCACAAACCCCAGTTGATGACGCGCATAGGAATAGGTGCAGGCCGCCAGGGTCGCCCCCGCAGCGTCGAACAGGAAATCCAGCAGGCTGGCATCTCTGCCGGGCACAAAGGCCTGATGGATCTCGTCGCCGAGGCCATAGGCGCACCCGACGAGAATCGCCACGGCGACCGGGCTTGCGGCCAGACGGGGCACATCGGATGTGGTGAATGTCCTCATGAGCAGGTACCCGAGGATGTAGTATTCCACCAGGTGCAGCAGCTTGTCGAATTTGAAGACGGGCCCGAGTTCCTCGATGTCCATGGGAAAGGAGGACAGCGCGAAAATCAGGGCCGCGTAAGCGACAGCCGGGAGGACATAGAAGAGAATGCGTTTCCGGTTGAACCCTTCCGGGTTGTCGTTATTGACCATGTGAACGCGTGAAAGAGAACGTCTACGCTTTCTTTTCTCCCTGCCCTCTCGGGCTCTTCAGCTTCGCGAAGAAGGGACCGTCTTCCCGCCACAACCAGCAGCTGTTCTTCAGAATTCCGGGGTCATAGTCCATGGATTTCGTGGCGCCGCCTTCCCGTTTCCGGCTCAACGCAGCCCACATCCCCTGGACCGCCGCCGCTCCCATGTGGTAGATCAGCGTTGTCATGTGGAGACAACCCGTAATACCGCCGAGCCGCTCCTTCAATTCCCGGGAGAAGCCCGGCCTGATCTTGAGTCCAACGATCCGCCCGGCGCTGGGCTCCACGTCCAGGCACTCCTTGATGGGGATATTCTTCATCGACGCACGTGCTTCGATAATCTCGAGCGTCGGGAGGCACACCCTCATCTCGACCCTGATGTCATGGACGATCCCGGGATCCAGGAATTCGTTTCTGCTGTAGTAATAAGAGGGAAAGAAACGCTCATCCACCAGATCGCCTTCTATCAGCAGGGATGAGTCGTCAATCTCGTAGGAGTTTACGGTAATGGTTCTCGAGTGGATACGCTCTTTTTTCTGCAAGGGTCACCGGTAAACGACTGCGAGCGACCGGAACCTCCGGCACTCCATCAGGTTCTCGATAGCGGGAAGCACTGATACCACGGTGCCTTACGCCAGCGGTTTTTTTGTATACCACCTGGTGGCACTTGTCAACAGCAATCATTGAGTGATCTGACAGGAACATCAGCTTGATTATCCCCATAAACGGGCTATAATAATACCTTCCCGGCAGTTGCCGGGAAAGCCCCAAAGGAGAATGGCCCCGATCCCGCCCCCGCGGGGCGGGGTCTTGCGGTATGATGACAACCCCCTGGAAAACAACTTGCCGAGCCCTTCCCGCATTCCTGATTGCCGCCCTGCTCGCCGTTTCCACCTTCATCCCCTGTGCCCGCGCGGCCCTCACCATCGAGGAGGAAAATAAACTCGGCCGCGAGATTTACGAGAAACTCGATAAGGCCAACGCGCTCTCGAAGAACCCGAAGGTCACCGGTTTTGTCCGCAAGGTGGGCGAGCAGATCCTCTCCAGCCAGCAGCGGGTCCCCTGGGACTTCAAGTTTAACGTGATCAACAGCTCGGCCATCAACGCCTTCGCGACCCCCGGGGGCTACATTTACATATTCCGCGGGCTGATCACGCTGTCGGAGAACGAAAGCGAGCTTGCGAGCGTCATGGCCCACGAAATCGCCCACGCCAACGCACGCCACATCGACCAGATGATGGAGAAATCCAAAAAGCTCAACTATGCAGCCCTGGCGGGGGTCATTGCCGGGGCCCTTCTGGGCGGGGGCGGGGGCGCCGGGGCACCCGTGGCCATGGGCACCATGGCCGGCGCCCAGACGCTTGCCCTGCAGTACAGCCGAGAAAACGAGGAGGAGGCGGACCGTTTCGGGATGTCCTACCTCGCGGCGGCGGGATACGACCCGAAAAGCATGGTGGATTTCATGAAGCTCATGAGGCGTCATGAATTCTACTCGAACAACATCCCTTCCTACTTCCTCACCCACCCGGGCACGAACGATCGAATCCGCTACCTCGACGGGCTCCTCGAGGCCCGCTACACCCGAAAGGGCAAGGACAGCATCGTGGGCGGCTTCCGCCGCGTGCAGGTCGAAATGCTGATGGAGGAAAGGAATCTCGAGCCCGTGATGACCCGTTTCCGCGACGAGTTGAAGAAGAACCCCTCCGACGTCAACGCCCTGTATGGGTTGGCCGTGGTGCAGGCCAAGCTGGGACAGACGAATGAGGCCTCGGAAACCATCAAGACGGCCCTGAGTCATGCACCGGATGATCCGGAAATTCTTCGGGACGCCGGTGTCATCGCATATCTCGGGGGCCGGTATGCCGAAGCCGTTGCCTACCTTCGGAAGGCCTACCAGATCAACGAGCACGACGAGGAGACGATCCTCTATCTCGGGCGGTCCTATGAGCAGACAGGCGATACCTTGACGGCCCTGGAGGTCTACAAGAAAGCCGCGGCGGCCGGATCGAAGGACGAGCAGATCACCTACGGCCTCGCAACGGCCTACGGCAAGCTGAACAACGATGCCGAGTCCCACTACTGGTTCGGCGTCTACTTCAAGATGAAAAAAAAGAAGGACAGCGCCCTCTTCCATTACCGGGCCGCCCTGAGCCGGTTCCCGCCCGACAGCGACCGGGCGCGGGATATCCGGCAGGAGATCGAGACCCTCCAGAAGCCGTCGGAGAAACCCGCTGCGGCGAAGAACGACCCTCGCGCACCCCGCCCGACGAGGCGGTCACCCTATTAGCCGTCAGGCGGCAGAAAGTGACCAGTGGCCTGTGACCGGTGACCAGTGGAAGAGAACGCGGGACCAGGGACAAGGGTGTAGGGACGAAAAAAGTGTCTGAGTGTTCGAGTGTCTGAGTGTCTTAGTGAAGATACAACAGAGAGCGGTCATTGCGAGCCGAGCCTCGCGAGGCGTGGCAATCTTCGTTCGAGATGCATTTGCGAGATTGCTTCGTCTCATCGCACCTCACAATGACGAAATGAACGAACCAACCTGCCGGAAAGTGTTTCAATATCTCCAATCCCTGTTCCCTATATCCCCGTACCCAATTCCCCATTCCCCAGTTTCAGTTGCTGTGTGGCATAAACAGAAGGGGCTGCACGATTGATCGCACAGCCCCTGAGTCCATTATCTGGAGGCGGCAACCGGATTCGAAGCGGTGAATAACGGTTTTGCAGACCGCTGCCTTAGCCACTTGGCTATGCCGCCGCTATAGACTGGTGCGGGCG